>CAMBUD010000023.1 GCA_945871035.1 Planctomicrobium piriforme
AAGGAGATTTTTGAGGGTGACCGTCGCCGTGGGTGGGCCGTGGACGGCAGTCCGGCCGATGCAGTCAAGCTGGGCATCTCGCAATTTTGTCCACAGCGACCCGATCTTGTGGTCAGCGGCATCAACGGCGGTCTCAACGCCGGCATCAACGTGCTCTACTCTGGAACTGTCGCTGCGGCGATCGAAGGGGCGTTTTTTGGCATCACAAGCATCGCCGTCTCGCTGGAGTACGCCGAGCACGCAGACTTTGATCGGGCCGCCTCGATCGCGCTGGATGTGATCACAGAAATCCTTGCCCGCAAGCCCCCGGCAGGCAGTCTCTACAACATCAACATCCCCACGCGAGCCCTCCACGGCCAGCCAGAACTGCAAGTGGTGCAGATGAGCACAGCCCGTTACGGGGAAGCGTTTGAGAAACGCATCGATCCCCGTGGGCGAATGTACTATTGGGCCACCAACGAACCGCCGCCTCCACCTTCACCCCACGATTGCGACGTGACGGCGTTGGCTGCTGGGAACGTGACGCTCACGCCGCTCGACTACGATCTCACGCATCGAAGTCGCCTTGCTGCACTCGCTACGGGAGAGTGGGCGATCAGGCCACGAACGCTGTAAAGCAACAGAGAGTGGTTTTGCAAAGGCCCGCGTCCCATTCTGCCAGCATTTATATTATACGCAAAACCTTGGCCGCCAACCCAGCAACTGCAATGAGACCGATGCAAACAATCGCCCAAAAACTAAGAGGTAGCCCGCCTATTTGCATATGGGACAGTTGTTTCCAGTGAGCAGACAATTGAGCGAGGACATACTTTTTCAGATTGGATGAAGGATTTTTCACACCGGCATTGCTACCAGCCGTGCCGGCGCCTTTCCCGGAAGCTTTTCCGGAAGCTTTTGCAGAAGTTTGGCTAGCGGGGCTGGATCTTTTTTGAGTGGAACGCGCAGCGCTCGAGGGTGGTGGCGTGAAGGACAATGATGACAGATTGGCGTCGGAGCCCACGGCATTCGCTTGGGAGTGAGAGCCCCCGAGTTTGACACTGCTGCTGGAACTACTGCTGGGCCCACTTCGTACCACCGGACCCAAAGGAGTTGTACGATGTGGAGCCATTGAGGCTGAGCCACCCTCAGCCGTAACTGGACGTCGTAACAACGGACGCTGTGCGGAATTTAAGGGTTGTCGCTGCTTCGACCCTGCGGTTGCTGCCAGCCACGCCGACAGCGCATCGGCGATCTCTTGGGCCGATTGCTGCCTCGCATCAGAGTGCTTCTCAAGCATGCGGAAATACAGCTCGACAATCGGTGCCGGAACATCCGGCCGTATTTCCAAGAGATTTGGTGGCTGCTGGTTCATGTGGGCTCTGATACGCTCCGCGAGCGTACCTTTGGCAAAAGGGGCCTGCCCCACGAGTAAGTAATAGAGCGTGCAGCCGAGGGAGTAGATATCGGAACGTCTGTCAGCCTTGTGGCTATCGCGGGCCTGTTCGGGTGCAAGGTAATCTGCCGTTCCGAGCACCTTTTCGTCATGTTCTCGCGTGAGAGAGGCGTCGTCGTCATCGTTTGCAGCAAGCGCTAAGCCGAGGTCAAGAATCTTTATGGTGCCACGTTTATCGAGAATGAGATTAGCCGGTTTGATGTCACGGTGGATCAGTCCCTCCTCGTGTGCGTAGTGCAAACCGAGAGCCGCTTGACGAATAAAATCAGCGGCATCACGCACCTCAAGCGGCCCATCGTGCTTGACTTTCAAATGGAGATCAATGCCGTCGACGTGTTCCATCACGATAAAGTGGATGGACCCAGAAGTGTCGAGGTCGAAAGCCCGCGCGATGTTGGGATGATTGAGCCGGGCAGATGCCTGTGCCTCGCGTTCAAAGCGGGCTAAATAAGAACTCTGATCGACCCTTTTAACTGGAAGGACCTTAATGGCAACTGTTTGGTGGAGCGTGAGGTGCTCGGCAAGGTAAACACTGCTCATGCCGCCGGCACCGAGTAGGCGTAGTAGTTTATATTTACCAAGGATAAAGCCCTTGTGCTTCCCCTTTTGAAGCTGATCGATCTGCCATTGAGTGAGTATTTTTTTGTCGATCAACACCTGCAATAATTCGCTGGGAACGCTGCCTGTGGCGTCCTTCCAAGGCTCGATCGCCTGCTCGAGGCTGGCAGCGACTACTAATCCGCTTGCGCGAACTGTTCGCAGAAACTCCTCAATCGTTTGGCTATGCTCACTCATAAAACAGTAATGGAAACAGGATAGTTGCGGCTATTAGAAGCTTTAGGTTTTTGCAGGTGCCGTTCGGCACAATCCTGCAACTCTCAGTTCGATCCAGCATAAACCCAAGACTATATTAACGAAAATATGAAAGTTGTGCTTTACTCACGGAAGGGTTGCCATCTCTGTGAAAATGCGGAAGAGATGCTCTTGTTTCACCATCCCGCCGCCGTCACCGTGGACATCGACACTGCGATCGAACTCAAGCAGCTCTACAACTTACGGGTTCCAGTACTCGTAATCGACGGGCAGGTTGCACTCGAGGGCAATTTCCAAGAGCGCGAGATTGTGCGCTGTCTGACAACGCTAGCCGAGTGACTCTCTGCGGGCACATAAGTCCGTGTTGAATCGCGAAGCTCTTCAAGGAATCAAAGGCCAAGATTCATACCGCGACGACTGAAGTCATCGATAAGCTTTGCGGCCGACGTAAAGAGTTCTGCATCCCAACCGGCTGCTCGAGCACCGGCAACATGGACAGGAATGTCATCGCAAAAAAATATTCTTTCGCTCGGTACGCCTGCTCGCATAGCTGCTAAATTGAATAGCGCTCGTTCCGGCTTGAGGAGACCGATTTCATGACTGAGCACGGTTTCTCGGAAGCTTGCTGGCAGAAGGGCGAAGTTTTTTCTGAGCAAGTGCTGCCAGTGAATGTCACAGGTATTTGAAAGGATGCCGATCGGATACTTGGCTCGCTCAAGTCCTGCAATCACTGGCAACATGTCGATGCGCAAGGTAAACATGTCGCTGGCGGCATGCGCCAGAGCAATTGGGTCGGATCGTGTTTGCGTATATTGGGAAAACTGATCGTGAAAAGATCGCCAGTCGCAGTGGCCGCGTTCGAGCGATTCCTGTTGCTGACTGCTCTCCAGAAATGCTGCAATCGTGGCTGCCGCCGCGCCGCTTTCTGCCGCCATCTGCTCGATGGACCGTTCGCGGTCAAACGATACGATCACGTTTCCTAGGTCGAGAAAGACGAATTCAGGACGTATCATGAAGCGGCACCTTTCAAACTGCTGTCGGGGATACTATTCTGCAAAAAACCTCTACCGAAGAAACCCCTAGAATCGAAATTATGGCTAATCTTAATCGCTCTCTGAATCGCTACAGTTCTCGCATCACACAACCGCGATCACAGGGCGCCTCGCAGGCGATGCTACTGGGAACGGGGTTGCAGCCTGCTGATCTCGATAAGCCGCAAGTTGGGATTGCCAGCATGTGGTATGAGGGCAACACCTGCAACATGCACCTCGATAAATTAGCGATTAAAGTGCGGGAAGGAGTGTTGGCTGCAGGCATGGTGGGAATGCGGTTCAACACGATTGGCGTCAGCGACGGTATTTCAATGGGCACAGACGGTATGAGTTACTCGCTTCCATCTCGGGAGATCATTGCTGATTCGATTGAAACGGTGATGGAGGCCCAGTGGTATGACGCGCTCGTGGCGATTCCTGGATGCGACAAGAATATGCCAGGTAGTCTGATGGCAATGGGGAGGCTCAATCGACCAGCGCTCATGGTTTATGGCGGTACGATTCGGCCCGGCCACCTGACCGACGGCACCGTGCTCGATATTGTCTCAGCATTTCAGTGTTTCGGAGAATATGTTTCCGGTCGTATCGACGACACACGGCGCGCCGAGATTGTGCGGCACGCTTGTCCAGGAGCCGGTGCCTGTGGGGGCATGTACACTGCCAATACCATGGCTGCGGCTATCGAGGCACTGGGCATGTCGCTGCCCAACAGCGCGTCCATTCCTGCCGAAGACCCGGCCAAGTTAGAGGAATGCTTGCGGGCAGGCGCAGCTGTGCGGCATTTACTGGAGCGAGATCTCAAGCCCCGCGACATCATGACGCGGCAGGCCTTCGAAAATGCGATGGTGATTGTCATGGTACTCGGTGGGTCGACAAACGCTGTACTGCACTTGATTGCAATGGCACGGAGCGTTGACGTGTCCCTCGAACCGAATGATTTTCAAGCCGTATCGCGGCGTGTGCCTTATCTAGCGGATCTGAAGCCCAGCGGTAAATTTGTGCAAGAAGATCTGCATAATATCGGTGGCACAAGCGGTTTGATGAAGTATTTACTCGACAAGAACCTACTCAACGGCGATTGCATGACCGTAACCGGTAAGACACTCGCAGAAAACTTAGCGACAAATAAAGGGCTCGCTGCTGGTCAGAAGGTCATCCATCCGGTTGAAAGTCCGATCAAACCAACAGGACATATCACAATTCTGCACGGTAATATCGCCCCCGGCAGTGCGGTGGCAAAAATCACTGGCAAAGAAGGCTCACAATTTAGTGGCCCGGCCCGGGTATTTGATAGCGAAGAGGCCATGCTTGCCGCCTTGGAACAGGGCGGGATTCATCGCGGTGATGTTGTGATCATTCGCTATGAAGGTCCCAAGGGCGGCCCCGGTATGCCGGAGATGCTGACGCCCACATCAGCACTCGTTGGTGCGGGACTGGGCGCCGATGTTGCCCTTGTTACGGACGGCAGATTTTCTGGAGGATCGCATGGGTTTATTGTTGGCCACGTAGTGCCCGAGGCACAGGACGGAGGGCCGATTGCCTTGGTGCAAAGCGGCGACATAGTTGTCATCGATGCCAACACGGCCTGCATTAACGCCGAAGTTTCTGCGGCAGAATTTGATCGGCGTCGTTCTGAGTGGAAAGCCCCGCCGCTCAAGGCTACCCGTGGCGTCCTTGCAAAATACATCCGCGTTGTCGCACCGGCATCAGCAGGCTGTGTCACCGATGAGAACTAAAAAGAATGCCGATCGAAGGGCTTTCATCTGGGCGGTGGTAGATTTTCAACCGGCACTGGTGGTCCAGGCACGATGACAGCATTTGACGGAAGTTGCTCGGAGGGAATCGGAACGCCGAAACTGGGGCCGGCAGGGGCGCTGGTAAACGGAGCACTACCGCCCTCTGGCGGCTGATAATAGGGTTCAGTTTGTGGCATCGGTGCAATGCCAAGCTGCGATAAGACCTTCGCCAACATTTTTTGTTCGAGCAGCGAATCGCGCCCGAGTGGAATCCAGCCAATATTGGCAGTTGGATTGGAAACCGGTCGCGGTTGGTCACCAACCTGTTGTCCAAGTGTGGGCAATGGGGTGCCGTAACGGTAGAGCGAGTCATCGTTGCGGAACGACGCGCCACCCGCTGTGGCCCGCATTGGACGAGGCATATTCTCAAGTTCCTTAAGCACTACAGCCTCAATACGCCAACCAGCAGGGTCGGGCAACAGTCGCATGGATCCAGATCTGCGAATCGATTGCAGCGTGCTCTCGAGACGTTCCCGAAATCCAACGGAGTCGCCTCGCCACGGTTCGAGAAGCGTAGCACCGGTCTGCGGATACGTATCGATGAGTCCTTCGGTGGGAATGCCGTTCGAAAAGACAACACGTTGTTCAGTCTGAACTTTGAAATAATCGTCAACTACATCAACCATTTGTGACCACACGAGCTCTGCATCAAGTGGCGGGATCACCACCGAGTTTTTTGGTGTTGGAGGTGGGCCGGGCAGCATCGGCCCAGCAGGACCAACAATCACCCCTGCTGGTAGTGGTGCGAATGGATCTAGTTGGTGAACAACGGGCGGCAGCGGCGTCTGCGCATGCACTTTCTCAGAACTGAGAATGATTAAAAAAAGCACAGCGAGAAAAGGCATTCGATCCATGAAAGAGCACCGCCATGAGTCATCATGAGTCATCTTGATCCGCCTGGTACGAGGCAGGATAGTCCCGAAAATACCACATCAGCTCAAGGTCAGTTACCGGTCATATTTCAGCCGAAATAGGTACCCTAAGCCGTTCGTATGCCTTTAGATTGCCTCGCGCCCACGCTCGTTAGTGCGAATGCGCACGCACTCTTCCATGGGCAGAACAAAGATTTTTCCGTCGCCGATTTCCCCGCTTTCGCCGGAACGTCCACCCTTAATAATGGCGGCAATGGTCGGCTCTACGAAGTCGTCGTTGACAGCAATCTGAAGCTCTACTTTTCGCAGTAAATTCACGGCGATCTCATGGCCGCGATACGTTTCTGCGTGGCCACGCTGCCGGCCGAATCCCTGCACGTCAAGTACCGTTAGACGAAAGACCTCAACCTCGGAAAGCGATTGTTTAACACTCTCCAATTTATTGGGTTGAATAATTGCGATGATGAGCTTCAAGACTGCCTACGGACAGATCCGCCTCCTGAGGTGCTCAGATCGTACCGGCAACTGCGTTTGAGTTGCAAGCACGAAGTTCTGAAAGCAAATAAAGAGAAAACATTCGCTCGCTTGCCAGCCACTCATGAACGATGTGTTGCCATACGTTTAGAGTTGAGGAGCAAAATGCCCCGGCTTGGGTGCGCGCAGGCAGATGCCCACCCAAGCCACAGCCGACAACGGCACAACGTAGGCTCCGACAGTTGATTGTGGGATTCAGTTCTTGATCGACGGTTAGTTCCAGTCACGCACAGCTGCACTGAATGTTGTCCAGGGGTCGATTGCTGCCACTTGGCAAGAGAGCTCGATTCGGCAATGGTTGGCTGGATGTGGAAAGCTAATCCAGGCAGCATGCAGTGCCAGTCGCGTCGCTACTCCTTTCAGTTCTGTGCTCGTGCGCGTGGTGTTGTCATACAGTCGATCGCCTACGATGGGTGTTCCGAGCCATGCCAAATGTGCCCGCAGTTGGTGGGAGCGGCCTGTGATTGGTTCGAGTTCCAGCAGGCTGAGCAGGCCAGCAACGGTGGTTTTCTGCGCGATCTGCCGCCAGCGCGAGGCGGCCCGACGCCCAAGGATCGGATCAATTCGTTTGCGCGGTGGGCGATAAGGATCATCGGCGAGTGGCAGATGAACAACTCCCTCGGTATCGGGCAGCGATCCGTGCACAACGCTGAGATAGCGCTTGTGAACGGCACGCGATTCAAATGCCTTTCCGAGAAAGGTACGCGATTGAAGATTGCGGGCCAAAATGAGCAGCCCTGATGTGTCGCGATCGAGGCGATGGACGGCTTCTAGGAAGCCCCACTCAGATGTAAGTTGTGTAATCACGCTTGATGGATCGTTTAGTGAGCGTGCCGGCACACTCGGAATGCCGGCCGGTTTATCGACAACCACAAGGTGCTCATCGGCAAAAAGTATGCCAATGGTGTTCGGCAGAGTGCGGCCGCTTGAGTTGCCGTTGCATGGGTCGACCATTCTTAGACTTTAGAGCACGCCGAGAGCTTCCACCCAAGCACAAAGCAAATCTGTCGGAATGGATGTGCCGATTTCAGTGTCGATAATACCAACTGGATAGCCGGCAGATTCCAGTCGCTTGCGGTCGGCGTCAGCTTTTACAGCATCTTTTTTGGTTGAAAATCCAAACAGCACCCAGCACGCTTGTCCAGGCTCAGTCGGCGCAACGGTCGCCTGTCGAGGCAGAGCTGAATCAAGCAGCGCAGCTCCACGCACGGACGGGCCGAACGCTTCAGCCACAACCCAAGCAAAAGCTGCCCCAGCACCGCGACCAGCGACGCCCACTCGCGTTGGATCAATCGATCGCCGCGATCGCAGCGCATTGAGCGATCGAGCAACTCCGGCGATATCTTCACGGCTCCAACGCTGTGGGTCGCCTGATTCGGGCAGAACAATCGCCACATTGTAGAGAGCCGCCGCAGTTTTCCACGCCGCCGCCTCTTTCTGTTCAGTGGCGCTGTGTGGTACGCCAAAGTAGACGAGCACACCGAGCGGATTTTTTGAAGACTCAGCCGGTAAAACGACTAGCGCTGGTCGAGCAACCTCTGCCAGTTCCAGCTTGGAGACTGTCGTTTTGTCGGCAATCTGACCAGCTAGGTTGATCTGATCTGCCGGTCTGACAGTGGGCACGGCGGCTGGCACCGCATTCGGCATTGGGGCTGTTGCCATCTTCAGGCTTGATCGCTTGCCGTCACGCAGAATAGTGATCTCGAGTGATTGACCGATGTGCATGCCAGAAATAATGCCCGCAAGCGTTGCCGAAGAATCGATTGCCAGCACGTCTGATTGATTATCTGTATCGGGAGAACTACTGGCGATTGACTCGATCACATCACCCGCCACAACGCCCGCTTTTGCTGCGGGTCCGTCGGGCCATACCCAAGCAACCGTTAGCGGATTGGTTGCCGTTGCTTCGCTACCGGTGCGGGCCGGAACGATACCAATCACACCACGTTTCCAAACGGGAAGTGATGTAACAAGCGTGACACGTTTTGTCAGACGCTGCGAATCGTTCGGGGCACCCCCATCTTTCAAACGGCGATCAACGACGAGTTCGAGTGTGTCGCCGGCATAATGAGGAGCAAGAACATGCCGTAACTCGGCGATGCGAGTTACCGGGCAGCCATTGGCGGCAATAATGGTGTCACCCGCCCGCAATCCAGCTTGAGCCGCCGGTGATCCTCCGTGGCATGTGGCGATAATAGCCTCTGCTGTAAAGAGATCGCGGGAGCGATAGCTGATCCCAAGGATTCCTGGTGTCAGCCGTTCGCCTTTTTTAAGACGCGGTAATACCCGGATCACATCCTCGAGAGGCACCGCAAAACCGATGCCAGAATCGTAGAGTTCAGTACCTAGATTCATGCCAGCCGTATCGGCAGGCAGCGGTGCAAGAATGCCGATAACGCGCCCTTTGATGTCAATCAACGCCCCACCGTAGTTGGTCGGGGACACAGCGGCATCGGTCTGTACGGCCTTTCCCCAAGCACGATTGGTGGCGGAAAGAATACCAACGGCAAGGCTAGGAGCGGTGCTGCTCAAGGCTCGACCGACTGCAATTGTCCATTGCCCAACGACAAGCTCCTTGCGTGGCACCCATTCTGGAACAGGTAAGGGAGTCGAGGTCTCAACCTTGAGCAGAACGAGTTCGCGTCCGAGATCGCGCCCGAAGATCTTTGCGATTTTGCGAGTACCCTGCACGGTCCCGCTGGATAGGATCACGATCGCTTCTTTGGCATCCTGCGGCACGGCAAAGCTTGTGGTTAGAATCCAGCCATCACTGTCGACAATGATCCCACTGGACGGACCACTTCCCGGACGCGCCTCCACCGCCGCCCCCAAGCCTTCTGCTGTTTCTCCGGTAGCTTCAATTCGCACGACAGAGTCAGCAACGCGATTGGCAGCAGATCGGAAGGCCATTTCCTCATCGAGCGGCAGAGTGTCAGGGACTGCAGCCACGGCCCCTACTGCAACCAATAATGGGCAGAACAATACCGCTGTAACGATACGAAAGTCTATGTGCATAAAAGGATGTTGAGGGATACCGGCGTCAGAGATGCGAGTGAATATCATGGTGCTGGCAAGAGCTTTTGCCGAGACTCCTCTTTTTGCAGAGGCCCGAGATCTAAGTCAACAATACTCCCCTGACGTACAACCGTGAGCAGCACTGGATCACCCTCTGCTAGCCTACCGAGAGCACCCTGTACAGCGGTTCGGGATGCAACTGCTTTACCGCCAACAGCGATCAGCAGATCGTCAGGCTGTACACAAGCCTGCGCAGCGGTCGAATTGGGGATGATCGATTCGACGAACGGAGGCGTTTTGTCTAGCAAATCAGGCACGAGTATGATGCCAAGAAACACTGGATCCAAAGCAGCAGTGATTGTATTGGTGGTAACAAACTGCGATTCTCCAGAAAGAATCTCCCGGTAGCCGCGGGCTAGCTCATCGATTGGTAATGCGTAGTTAAGCCAAATGCCGCTGGCCGTTGAACGAAGTTCCTTGCCTAGCATGCCGATGAGTTGTCCACGGTAATCGATGAGCGCACCGCCGGGAGAGCCCGGATTATTCGTGGTGCAGTCGAGGACGTAAACATCTCCTTGATAGGGAGCCTCATAGGCTCCCCGTCGGGCTTCCAGCGGCACAACAGCGGAGACAACACCGTGCTGCGCGCTGACTCGTTCGTCTCCGACCGCCACACCAAATAGATTTGAGAGCGCAAAGATTCTGGTTCCGATCGCAACGCGGTCTGATTCCAGTAGTGCGAAAAATGGCAGATCCTCACCGGCAATGGTGATGACCGCTAGTTCACGACGCGGATCCACCCCCGCGAGCTTTGCCCGGTAACGTCTACCATCATCGAGCACACAATCGATTTCATCAGAGTCAAGGACAGTGCTCATAACGGTGACGATATGACCCTCGGCTGAAACAAGAATCCCAGTCTGGTAGGCTTCCAGTCCGCGCAGCCCTCCTGCTCCATAGAGCTTCACAACCTTCCGAGATCCACCAGCGATCATCTCTTCAGGAGAAGCAGCAGAGGCAGATTCGAAAATGACCAGAACGGCGAACCAGAGTGCAAGTCGGCTCATCCAAAACCGCCATGTCATAGATCACCACCACTTCCGACTCTCGGATCACCATCAAGAGTATTTTCAACGGAACCGTTTTTTGTATCAGCATCCATGATTCCCAAAACAGCTGACTCCACATGAAACACGCCGAATCGCTCGTTGCCGTGCTGCACCTCAATGATCTGGGGCATTTCCGGAAGATCATTAGAGAACGGTTTGATAAAGCGCACTTCGCAGGGATCCGCATCGGAAGAAGGCCAGAGTTCAACCCCCATTACGCCACCCTGTTGGTCGACTGTAAATCGGCACTCAACCGCTGCGACCGATGCTTCCAGAACATCGGCTAACAAGGGTTGAGCAGGTCTGCCGAGAGCCGCTTGCGAAAGTGGAATGGTGCCCCAGTAAGTGGTGCGACCCAATGTTACGGGGCCTTCGCGCAGCAATCTACGCCAGAGGAGCAACGCCGCCAGCATGCCCCCGCTTCCAGGCGGACTAAGGTTCGCATCAAGATCACCCGTTGCGTCAACTTTTGTCGTGCCAGTGGGCAGGTCGATGATCCCCGAAGTATTCGAAAGCTCGATTCGAAACCGTTCGTCGTTCGCTAGTCGACCAGTAAAAATCCATGGCCCATCATGATCCTTAAACATGCCGCGAGTTGCGATTTGATCGGCAACACGTGTGCGCTCAACTGCGTTGTAGTAATGATTTGCAAAACCGCTACGTTCTTCGTACAGACCGCGCAGCGACTCAGGGAGCATGGCAGCGGGAGGGGTGCCGTGGATTGGAGGAGACTTTTGAGGTTCCTCGGATTTTTCTCGGTTGGGTTCCGAGCGGTTTTCGGCGGGGCGATCACCACCGGATACAATGGCGGCCAGTTCACCGGTCGCGTGCACGCCGACGAGTCGCACGACGATTTCCACTCGGCGACCAGATCGCCGATAGACCAGTGGCACGCGCCACCCAGCAGGCAAAGTGCCAAGTATATTTTTGAAGGCATTGACGGTGCGCACGCTGCGGTCAGCAAGCGAGACGATTTCATCGTCGTACCGAAGTCCACGGCGGTACGCATCGCACGTTTCAAGAATGTTGGAGACAACGACGCGGCCATCCGCACTAGTCGCTACAGTGGCCCCGAGAGTGGCATGGTCGATGAGTTGACCACTTTTTAGAAAGCCGAGAAAGTTTCTTAGTTGATTGGCTGAAATCGCATAACCGACACCGACGTTTACCCGGCCTCGTTTTTCAAACGAGGCTCGACCATTGACGCCGATCACCCGTCCATTAGCATCGAACAGCGCACCGCCGGAGTTGCCAGGATTAATAGCAGCATCAACCTGTAAACAATCGGCATACTCAAGAATGGTACCGGCCGGAAACTGGTAACGGTGCGTGCCCGACACAATCCCTGCGCTGATCGAAGGTTGAAAGTCGGTCGCTAGCAGGAATGGATTGCCGGCTGTAAAACAAAAATCACCTACCTCAACAAGATCGCTGTCAGCCAGTTCAGCAAAAGGAAAATCGGTACGGCCTACGAGTTTGATGAGTGATACATCGCCCGTGGGATCAAGCCCTACGAGTATGGCATCGTAGACCCGACCGTCGGACAATCCACACTTCATTGCCAAGCCTGCCGGTTGCACGACATGAAAATTGGTTAACGCATAACCATCAGGGCTGATGAGTACGCCGGACCCACCACCGGCCTCGCCAGCAAAGATCGCCACTGCCGTTTGGGAGGCAATGCGAATGGTGTTGCTTCGCCGCTGCTGTAATTCAAGCACAGCGTCTAGATCATCAGCGCTCTGGCTCGTTGCGTGCAAAAACGGAGCCGCAAATAATAAGCAGAGCCCCAATCGAGCTAGGCTTACAATGGTTTCAAAATAACGTTGCATACCAAGCATCGTAAGTGTGTTGCTTGTGGAAGAATAGAAATAATGAAACTGTCGGTTACTTCTCGATGATCGGTTGAGTCAATCGGACGGCAGCATTTATCATGCCTGGGGCACAGAAATCGACAGTTACCGTCAAGCGACGCGTTCCAGAAATGTCGAGATCGATTGGAATACCGAAGTCACAGGCATTGTTTTTGTCTACGGCCTGTTCGCTCGTGAACACGCCAGCATCAATCTGTTGACGAAAAACCTCGCGATCGTCGAACGCTATCACGACAACCGCACCGCCCGTGTCCAGTTTCCCTGCAGCGGGGGCAAGGGCTGTCCGAAATCTGCGACTATCCGGGGGCAATCGCCAGACGGCTACAGTTCGCGGTCGCATAATAAAGCCCGGCTGCGCCCAGTCACGATCCGCAGCCATCAGCCGGGGTGCAAAAAAATCAGCGAGCCTTTCAACTGTTCCAAGCGCACCAAAATAAGGGTCCACTTCGAGTCGTTCGGTTGGCATATTGGCCAGTGACGTCATACGGCCAGCAGCATAATCGATGCTGTCAAGCATCGACGCCGGCATCCGCATGGCATCAACGATAAGCCCCGCAGGCGACCACCGAACACGATCCCCGCGCACGCTTCCGCCACCCCCCTCGATCACCGACTGGCCGCCGCTCGGTGGAGCACCTGCACCGCCCGCCCGCAGCCAGCGCAGACCAATGACCTTCGCTCGCTTAACAGAGATCGTTTCTTCCTCGAGTACAACCGTTACCGTCTTGTCTGAGATGGCCGTAATTGCACACTCGACAAATTCAAAAGTATCGCCGTTGCCAATGACCACGAGATCGCTCAGCGTGGCTTCGGGGATAGACTCCAACCAAGCAAGCTTGGGCGTAGCAACCGGTTTTTCAGCGATTCTATCTCTGTCGGTGTCGTCCCCAAGTTCATCGATAGAAGGGCTACTGGTGTTTGCGTTTGTCTTGACCGGAAACTTCCAAGCAATCGAGAGTACCCGATCGATCGGCAGTTCGATGCTCCCCTCGTGCGTGATAAGTACCGCCGATTGCCCACCCCAGATGAAGTCATTTCCATCCATTGTCGAACCATCGATCCACGTCAGTGTCAGCGGACTAGGAGCGACAGGCTTGCGCTCGATGCGATCAACACGCCGGACAAGTGGCAGTGCAAAAGTATGCAAACCATCGGCTAATTCAAGCGTCACCCCATCGTCGTCGATACCCTCCAGCCGTCCCGAAAGCACTTTGCCATCGATCTGCTCAAGTGTGATTTGGACATTTGACGCAACGGTATCCGAAGTGGCGACTGCTGGTTGGTCGGGAGTGTCTGCCGGCAGTCTGTCCACGATTGGTTCGCGTTGTACAGGCTGTGACTCGCCGCCCATGGCAGGCATCACCTGCGTACTCATCACTCCACAAAGGGCGACACCGACCAGCAAAATCAATGCACCAACAGGCAGCAGAATCCTGTGAGGCGAGAGAATGCACTTCTTTTTAGGGTGAGCGTCACGGCTTTTACCCAGTGCAAAAACTGATGAAAACGAGTTGGTAAACATGCCACTGCTCACTTAGTAGCTCGGGATTTTGCGACTCACTAGGGAGATTCATCCCCGGATGCCAGTCGTTTAAAGTACTGCTCAATCGCCTCGCGATAATGAGGCGGAAATTCGCGACCAATCTGCTGCAGTGCCTCCTCCCGCTCGTGGGGAGGAAGATTGCCCCAGCCACCGCTATCACCGATGTCGCGTTTTGTTACCTCACCTGGGCCTTTACCCTCAGCAATTCGACTGTCATCCATGGGCTTTCCATTGCCACCTTTGCCAGATCCACTGCCTGAGCCACCTCCACCAGATTGGTTTTGCTGGTTCTGCTGCTCTTCAATGGCAGCGATCAGTTTGTCAAGCGACTCAATCACCCCATCCTGAACGGTGCGAGTTTTGGGACCGGCGCGGCCAAAGTCGAGCCGGCGCGTGATGTCGCGCATGCGCCGGGCAATGTGGTCAAGCGACTCATCTTTTAAGGCCGTCAGATCAGCCCGCAGTAAACGTGCTATGCGATCGTAGCGCACAGGAATCTCACCCGAACGTTCCAGCAATTTATCGAGCGATTCAATGGCTGAATCAGCTTGCAGCAACCAGTGCTGGCAGGCTGCACGGTGAAAAAGAAGCGCAGCAGGATCAACAGCAGTAGACGTATCGAGGTCGGCTAAAAGAAAGAGACCCTCATCGAAGCGATCCTGTCGTACGAACTGCCGACCCAACCAAAGCTTGACAGTATCGCGTTGGAATACAGTCGTTGCAGGATCGTCTAGCCACAGAATGTCCTTGGCTAGGATGCTACCCGAAACGTCTCCAGTTGTGTCTGCTAGCCGACGACAGGCCGCAGTCTTTCGCAGGCTTTCACAGCGCAAGTCAACAATGGAAAACGTCTCCATCACAGTGTCGAGAAGGTCGACAAGCGGGAGCGAGTCAAATGTCTTGGACTGTTTACGGGAAGTGTTTGTCGTTTGAATGTCGGAAACTGGTTGCTGTGCAAGATCAATGATCGATTCTTTTTCCAGCCAGAGGGCGCGTGCTGCAGCAAACGCTTCCGGGGTTGCAGTTGTCAGCACCTTGGCTGTTTGCAGTTGGTCAAGCCAAGAAAAAACCTGCTGCCGGACAGCATGACGATCAGGCATCGGCCAGGAGGGGGGCCGACTGAGATCTGAATCATTGGCCGTTCGCATTTGTCCATTGGGCATCGGCGCGGCCTGTGATTGGCCGATTGTCAGCCAGATCGTGAGCGCCAAGCAAGTGAGCAGCACCTCGGTAGAAATGCTTGGTAGCACGAGGGAGATCGCTGATTGCCTGCGGCTGAAATGCGTTTTCATGTTGACTACAAGAACGGGCAGAATGGATTATGAAATACTGAAAACAAATACCCTTACTATCATACCCGTTGTGTTGATTGCCAACAGAAAAAAGAGGCGGGGATTGAATAGAAAGCCTATTCCGTCCGGCCGGTTGCAATGTCGTGTGCGGCTCGCTCAATCTTTTTCTGTCGTTCGGAAAGGCGGTCAAGCGCTTCAAATAATTCAGGCTCCTCTACTTGCTCGGCGCCGTCTGTCAACAGTTGGGCGTAGCGTTTGGTGCGAGTGTTCACCCGCTTCTGCAGCGAACGGATCATCTTAAGCTCCGCGAGTTTATCAACCAAAGGTTGCTCCCCAGGTTCGGCAGGCCGGCCACCCGAAGGATTTTGTGCCTTGGACTGCTGTTCGCGCTGCGCTTTTTCTAATGCCCCCAGCATCTCTTCGAGACTTAAAACAATATCCTCAAGAATGCCACGCGTTGTGCCTCCCACGTCGCCACGGGTGAGCCGGGCGGCAGCCTGAGCGGAGTCTTCGCGCACCTGCTCGAGCGCCTCGGGGATGGCAACGGCCGATCCATCATCGCGGACCAGAGCTAAAGCCTTCAGGGCATCGTTGCCGATCAATCCCTGTTCGCGTGCAAGACGCGAGGCCTCCAGTTGACGTTCACGATCTGACTGAGTCTGCGACGGCGTCGCTAGTTTGTCGGTGCCAGCCAGTACGGCTTTTTCAGCGCGAAGCATTGCACGCACACGGACCTCCAGCAGTACCAACAAGCGTTCAACCTCCTCCTCACGCATTTGCCGCAGAATCTCTTCGAGTTCTGCTCGGGCGGTCTCCAGTTCCTCAATCGCCTTCTCTTGCTCGCTGCGGGCCTCCTTGCGCTGCGACTGATCGAGCTTTTCACGGGCCGCACGCATCCGTTTTTCGGCAGCCGCAAGTCGCTTTTTCGTGCGCCGTGCCCGGGAGGACTCATCGTCACCGTTATTGTCTGCAGCCTCCTCCTGTTTGTCAGTCGAGGACTCGTTGCTCGGTTCGCTCTCGGATCCTTTGTCGTCGGCGGTGCCCTTGCTGGAATCACCGGCACTTCCCTCCGAAGTCTGCGACGGTGCGTCAGAGTCCTTTGCATCAGAGTCCTTTGCATCAGAGTTCTTTGAATTGTTCGCATCGCCACTGGGGTCTGACTGCTGCCTAGCAGTGGGTGAGTCACGGGCCTCCATTCGTTTGGCAAAGCCATCAACGTCGTCAGACAGACCATGCGTTTCATCGGCTACCGTATTTTGTCGGTCCGATAGCTGCGGCTCTTTGCCACCGGCCTCGGTTGAACCTTCAATGTCTCGTTGACGGGAGATCAATTTTGAAAGTCGTGCAAGAAACTGTTTTACCTCTTCCTTTGTGTTGGCAAGGCGGCGATCGGTATCACCTGATTCGAGGAGATCGAGAAGTTGTTTCAGTGCATCAATGGCACTCGACTGACGGTTGCCGGCCTTTAGCAATTGCCCTTCTGCGAGGAGTGTCACGATCGTATCAAGCCGATTGTCTAGTTCCTCGTTTCGGGCCTGCTCGAAGACACTACGGAGCAGTGCTGACCGTCGCGGATCACTTGTGGCTAACAGATCTGCTAAACGTAGAAACGTTTTCTCTAAGTCACGAAACTGTCGCAACAGATCCTGCTCACGATCAACAAGGCTCTCGCTGGTGCTGATGGGTGCGGAGGAAGATTCTATTTCAGTGACTTCAAAGCGGCTGGCCATCAGGCAACGGCTCAAGGGCAGAAACCACAAAACAGTCACAGCTATCGTTACCGGCAGAAAGTGCTTCATGGCCGCTCCAGTGCCTCCCGTGCCCGCTTTTTTTGCCATTCAAGCGTATTGGTCTTGATTTCCTCTTGCGTGCGGATCACGCCGCGCAGAATTTCAATCACTTCGTTGAATGACTCCAGTTCCATCATCTTATCAAGCACGGCACGCATACGGGCTAGCACCAGATCGGCCCGCGCAAGAAGGCTAGCACGATTGCCAATCAGGAGTTGGTCAGCAAGGCTGCGACACGCAAGGGAAAGGTCTGGCAGGTCCTTGGTGGCAATGGCAGCCAGCGGATCAGCAATTTGCACAATCAACCGCAGTTCCAACTCGGGTGTCAGGAGCAGATTGTTGTCGAGTTCCCGATGAATCTCCCGGAAAGCAGTGGCAATCTCGTCAACTTCGCCCCGTGCGCGGGAGGTCGATTCGCTGAGCATCGCTGTATCGGCAGGCAGATCGCCGTCATCGCTGGTGGTGAGGGCTTTAGCATCAGGCTCGTTAGGAGTACTGCCAGTCGTTGCGGCAAGGCGGTTGCGAGTCTGCGTAAAGTCGGCGATACAACTTTCGTAGCGGCGTCGGAGGAGGATCTCACGCGCCTCAAGCATCGCCAAGAGCAACTCCGGGGTAACCACATCGAGTGACCATACGTCACTTGTGCCGCTGTTTGGTGCGCCATCCAGGGTGCAGCCATCAACGGCAGTCACAGCGACCTTAAGGGCACTGCCTACTGAAAGAGCAAGTGCTTCAAGTGGCACCACCTCCGGTGCATCTGTCGGTAGATCTATGAGCGACGCACCGCGTTTGAGTCTAGCGATTGGGAATGCCGTCTCGGCGCCATCAACAACGGTCAGGCGAACAACTGCCTCTTCCAACCCATGGTCGTCCACGATCGTGCCATCCAGCGGAATCCTCGCTCGCGGGGTAACAGCCGTCGAAATGCCCCGCATCCGCACTGTCACTAGAGGTGGATCGTCCGGAAGAGCCGAGAGCACAAATGCAATGGGCTCACGATTGACTAGCTGATCAGAGTCGGTAAACCTTGCGATGATGGTGCGGTCACCAGTGAGCGATTCAATTCGGCCTGCAAGGGAACGAGACGCGATGCTAGTGGCAGGAGAGTTTTCTGCAGTCAGAGTGCTGAGCACCTCTTCTGTTTGTTGAGGGCCTACGGTCTTATCGGATGGACTCTTGTCGATTGTTGCCAGCAGAGTGGCGGCTGAAAGTGGCTTGGTTGAGGTGCATTCAATCTCGACACTCGATCCGCGCGGAACTTGTACGATCCGCGATGGAGGCACCTGCCGTTTGCCACCACCGAGGTAAGTTGGCGGCGTGTAGTGGATAGAAAGCTTTTCTAGGCTTGGCGGATCGATGACTTTTACACTGAGATTACTGATCCGTGCATCGCCGCCGCGCACCTCAAGCATAAGATCTTCACCGACATTTTTCAGAACATGACCGAATGCCTGTTCTTTATCGGTGGTGCCACCGCGCATGCCCATGCGCTCGCTGCGCCAACCAGTAGAGCTATGCGAACGCAAATCAATAATGCTAGGAAGCTTTTTTTTATAATCAGCATCACTTAATTCGGCCGCACCGTTTAAGCGGACTCGAACGATCACGTCTACATCACTGCCGCGAGCCACCTTGCGAAAGCCATCTGAAAAGTCGTCAATCGCAAGGCTCACGCGACGGGGCCAGTGATCGTCACTGAAAAGCGCTAGTCGCCGTATCCACATATGCGCAACTGCCGGCTGTAAGGTCGCCATTGCCGCAATGCTGGCGGCTGCAAGGAGTCCGAGAACTGCTAGCGTCGTCAGTTTCTGCCTGCGAAAAAGTTGCCCCGTCCGCACTTCGCGGAGCATCACAACCGCTTCAGCAGTGGTGCGGGCAAGCAGTGCTGGGTCAACGTCTTCTCGGGGTTGCGAGGCGAGTTGGATCGCGGTGGAGAGACTGTCATGGAAGCCGGCGTGTCCGCGCTCGATAACAATTGCAAGGGCCCCGTCTGTAAGCGGTGTGTAAAGACGCAGAAAAAGTTTCCAGACGACGATCCATGAGAACCCAATAAAAGCCGTAGTCATTAGCAGAATGCGCACCCACACAGGCGGCTCAATGCTCCAATCCAGCAGGAGTAGACCCCAGAAAACGGTAGCACTTAAAAGACCAATAAGCGCCAACGACTCCACCCAGATCCAGCGACGCGTCTGTCTGCGCAGATTTTCCAACATCCGTAGGAGAGGAGTGATGTCAGATTCATCAGCACGGCGCATGACGGTATCTGTCAGTAGGTCTGTCGGCGGTGGATCAAGAAGGAGCGACACTGGAGAGCAGTCATTTCCTCAAGGTGTGGTCGAAGGCGCTGAGTGTGATTCAGAAGCAAAAATGATTAGGAAAACGAGAGTTATCTATCTGCGGTCCAAGTTTTGCGGAGTTTTCTACGGACTTAGGCTAATTTTACCAACCGGCGCACAACCCATTCCACACAGAGTAATCCAGCGGCGAATGCCAATAAAATTGTGTTGAGTTGGCGCTTGAAAGCACCGTCTGGTACGCCGGTTTCGAATTCACGTCGTGAGCGATCAGGGATTTTTTCAGCTAGCGTTTGTGATGCGTCGACTGTCCACGCTTGGTCACAGAGAAAATGAGCCTGAGATCCAGAAATCACTGCTACTTGCTCCAGGAGACGCCGATCAAGCCGGGGTTGCGCCAGTTCCCTGTCGGGTAAACGGGCCTGAATCCGGCGAGACATCTTTTCTCCAGAACCGTTGCCAAGCTCAGCATCGATGCGCCATGTCCCTTCACGTGAGGCCACAAATGCTCCCTGTACCACCCCCGGTTGACTCGGTTGGGCAGTGAGTGCGATCCGCAGCATCGTGCCATCAGGGCCTACAACCTGACAGGTTGCCGTTTCTGTATTGCCTTCTGCAGCCACCACCCGCACAACGACGTTTGATCCAACGGCAAAGCGATCGCGGTCGATCAACACGCGTGCTTGGCGTGATCCACGCAGGAGTCGCCCTTGGGAGACATGCCGAATAAGTTGCGTCGTGAGTCGTTCAAACAAACTGTCATCCAGTTCACGCAGTCGCCACGTTTCGCCGCTCCCCAAAAAAAATACGTTTCCAGAACCAAAAAACTGACCAGCGAAGTAAATGGGTGCGACGTCCTGCGAGGCTGTTGCATGCGGGTGGGATGCGCGGGCGTAAACCGTCGCCCCCGGCTTAGCAATAGTCGCATCCAAACAGGAAAAGACGCCCTTGAAATCGCTCCACACAGTCTGGCTGGCTATGCGACTGGACCCCAACCAGAGAAACTCCGCTTCCTGTGCATCGCGTGTGAAAATCAGTGGCATAGGTTCTTCTAAACCAGCCAGTTCTTCATGCATAAGCAGGCTTGGTCTTCGTAACTCCACCGGATGAAGGTTGCGGATCACAGATGTCTGCGGATCCGCGAGCCACGCATCCATAAAGACGTTGCCGGCTACCAGCACCAGTCCTCCCGAATCGCGTGACACCCAACGATCGAGTCGAGACTGTGCCGCTGGATCGAGTTGCCGCCAGTCGTAGTCAAAGGCAACGACAACATCATACTCAGCGAGTGCTTCGGCCGTGGCAGGGAATGACTCGAGAACGCTGCGCGCATCTTGCGAGCTCCCTCGGTTTGCGGTGCCAAGCAGAACATCCACCGCAAAACTTTTGTCTCGATCGAGTACATTTCGCATAAACTGATACTCCCGACTCGGTCCACCCGCCATTAAAAGCACCTGCGTGACCCTATCGACAACCTCGATTTCAGCCACTTGCAGGTTATCGGCGACGGTTCGGTCGGCTACTGGCGGTACCACCCGCAGCAGGAGGTTACAGCGCCCCGGCGACTCGAGCCCCGGCACGTCAAACCTCACCGCTGACAGCTCGCCGTCGGCACCGAGCACGACTTCGGCATCGTCGATGAGGCGGCGCGCTCTTGGGGCCGTCTTGGACTGGCTGTCGGGCGTCTCTTGCAAAGAGTTTTCTGTCTCATCGGAGTCTGCCTCAAACAGCTCCACCTTAACGGTCTGGCCGGTGAGCCCCTGCGATTGAAGATAGCCAGTGACAGCGAAACGATCGCCAGGAAACACACGCACAGGGGCCAGAAGATCACTCACACGCACATTTGTGGGGAGCCGATCGGAACCGATCCCAATTGGAAACACAGGCACCCCGGCCTTCGCAAGTGCAGCTACTGCCATTGCTGGATCAATACCCGCGTTGTTGGATCCATCGGAGAGGATAAGCACGGCTGCCAGTACACCAGCGGGTTCTTGATCGAATACTCGAATGAGGGATTCGCCGATCCGTGTTTCAAACCCCTCAGGTGTCAGACGCCTGCGCCAGTCCTCTGCAGATGGGCCGTCTGCCGAGGAGGCAGGTGGTTGTACATTGACAGCGCTCAAGCTGCTGTCTGAAATTGCACCTTCAACCGTCTTGCCAACAAGGCTTTCGTGGCCAATGCTGGGAGGAGCGAGAGGATCGGTCATTGGTAAAACGAGGAGCGGTTCGGCTTCGGTTTCAAAACGCCACACCGAAACCTCGTGCCTCGAGGCCAATGCGGCGAGCAATCCACCCTCGTCGAGGATATCAATGGCCCGCTGTGATCGCGTTTGAGTTACGGCTCTACGTGGTGTTTCTGGTGCACCGTTTTTCGCAAGAGGCTCCGCAATCTTTAGCGATTGGTCGAGCGCACTTTCTGCATTGCTGGAGAAAGCATCATCGAGCGTCATGCTAGCGCTGGCATCGATGAGAACAGCAACACGCGATGGAAAAATAAGCTCATGTTCGGCCGTTCGCTCAAAATCGAGATACGCAGCGACTAAAGCGGCAAACACTCCAATGCGGAGGGTAGCCAGCAAAAGGCCGACCTGAGGTGGTAACTCGCCAGCATCACGACGGTAGAGCCAGAGCATGAAAACCACGACTGTCGCCAGCAAAACCACAAGCGCCGGCATATGCCACCACTGTGAGAATCCGCCAATGAAACCGCTGGTAATACGGTGTTGCACGCTTTCGGTGGCGGCGAGCAGGCTCACCAGTGGCAGGCTGTTGGGAGTTGGCATGTGCAGCATGTGAGTGTCAAAGGCTAGGACGGCTTTTTCGTGCGATGGCAGCATGGTAGCTGCTGAAATAAGCGAGCAATTGCTCCAACAGGAGTACCAGTAGCAGTGCGTGAAGCAGTGGCGTTACCAGTGATACGCCGGCCAAGATATTTGCATCGGGTTGCAGTGATTCTGCATTATCGTACTGAAACGTTACGCCGGCTAGAGTTTGATCGAGTTGTTCCCGGCCGATGCGTTCCAGACGCCCCTCATCGGGATCGACATTAACGGCAACGATCTGCTCGCGCTGGGTGCCGTCGAGTCGTCGCCACCGTGCCGCATAGGCACCGGCGGAGTGTGTTGTTGAAAGAGAGGCTGCAAGGGATCCCGTGGGCGTCACAACAGCCGTTTGGTGGATGATGGTTCCGCCGGGTGGCACAATGAAATCAACATCGATCTCATCGTTGCCAGCTTCCAGACTGACCGTCACGGCGTCGCCGACCTCAAGTGTTTCCGCCTGACGTCGAATGCGGGCCAAATGGCTCTCAAGTTCGAGCATAACCACTACCCAACTCGGATTGGCACGCGCCCAGTTATTCCAGTTGGGCGACGCTGTGGTGAGCACGGCCACTACAAGCCCCTCACCGTAAGGCCGCTCGACGATCAGCGGCGCACGTGTGCGCAGCGAAAGCAGACGACGCACCCTTGAATGGCTCGGAACTCCAGTGCTCGAGTTTGTAAAATCGCGGTCGACAGCCATGAAACGATCGATGCGCACGGCATCCAGAAGGGGGTTGCGTTGGCCGTTGAGTACGGCCACCACCGGATGCTCTTCAACGATGACATCGGGTACAGATTGCTGATTATCCCGCTCTACCAACAGGTCAACCGGACCGGCCAGCGATAGTGGAAACAGCCCTTTGCCATCGCGATAAAGCGTTCGATTCACTTCGTCTATTTTGGTGCGCGGGCCCATGAAAAACACCACGCCTCCACCGGAGCGGGTAAACGTCTCCAAGGCCTTGATCTCGGGAGGATCCAGTCGCTCCACATCGAGCAGCCAAATGCAGTCAAATGCACTGAGACTCAGTGCTGTCAGCGCACGCGGTTGCTCAATGCGCGGCCGCAGACCAGTGGGAGCACCAGAGCCTGGAGCGAGCGCTGCGCTCAAATAAAAGGCGTCTCCCGCCCGCGCGCCTCCTCGAGGATCTCCATCAATAATGAGTACATCAACGCGATCGACTACGTTTATGACAGCCGTGCGCACATTGTCGATAGCCAGAACATCGGACGGAATACGAGCATCGACAACGTGACTGCCGGGCTTTGTGAACCGTGCATCGAATCGCTGCACGGCAACGGCACCGGCACTGATCTCCGGGAGTCGTAGGCCAGGACGGATTGCACCATCCTCTTGCAGGTCTACCTGTACGTCGCGAATAGTACTTTCAGAGTTGTTTCGAACCGCTACCTCCAGCGGTACGAGCACGCCCGTTGCCGGTACGCCTCCCACCACCTCCAACCGTTCGATCGTTAGGTTTCCAGCAGACTGTACCGGGCTGCCTTTTCCCAGAGAACCAGCAGCACAGTCGACCAGCCTCAATTCCACGCCCGCATCTGACAGCCGTTGCAGCAGGTCGGCGGTTTCGTCGGCAACTTTCCAGTCGCGCGTTCGAAAATCAGTCACGAGCCAGACAACGTTGGTCGCACCCGTGCCGGCTCCTACGGCTTCAGCAGCAGCGACCAGCGGTTCGCGTGGCCCACAGTCGTTTGCTGTCGGTTGCCAAGTCGCCAGTTCGTCACACACCTCCTGGACCACCTGTGGCGTCAACGTCTGTCGTGGAACGTCAAAGTTCGGCGGTGCAAGGGTGAGTGCCGAAAACCGTCCGATTGTCAGCTCTTGTCGGCCTTGCACTCCGGCTATTTCGCGACAGATTCGCTCCACCACCAGTTTGCCGCGGTCAAAGGCACTAACGCTACCGATGCGTCCCCCAGTGGAAAGATCGCTCATGGAATAACTGTCGTCAAGCAAGACGACATGTGCTGTCCGCGTGCCACCGAGCATTTGTCCCAGAGCACTGCGCAGACGCGGTTGCGCTAAAGCCAGCACGATTCCAAGCACTGCAACCACGCGCAGCAATAAGAGAAGAATTTGCTTGAGGAGTACACGCGTACGGTATTTGCGTTGACTGGCCAGCAGGAATTCCATTGCCGCCCACTGCACCTTGCGATGCCGCAGCAGGTTGATGAGATGGATGATGATAGGGGCAGTCGCCAGAGGCAGTCCCCACCAGAGAAGCGATAGAAAATCGAATGTCGGCATGGTGTGGGCCTTTCGCCTTAGACGGCCATGCTCGAGCGTCGCGAGAGAAACTTCACAAGCGCAGCGTCCACCGGTTCACCGGTTGGGATCAGCGAGTAGTCGCATCTCGCGGCCGCTGACCGCTTGCGCGCATTGGCGAGAAAGTCCTCGAGCGCCGTCATGTAGCCTGCGCGGAGTGCGCGAGGATTGCAGGCGATATGCTCAGGCAGTTCGAGTCCTTCAAATTGCGTCGGTCCCTCAAATGGAAAGTTGAGCTCATCGTCATCCATTACGTGTAGGAGCACGATATCGTGGCCGCGTTGTCGGAGAAACTGCATCCCCTGAAACACACCATCGCTATCGCCGAGCAAATCGGAAACGATGATGACCATTCCGCGTCGCGGCAGGGTTTCGGAGAGTGATCGCAGCACCGGCAAAAAGGCCGTTGGCCGGCCGATCCGCGGAGCCTCGAGCACCTCGATAAGACTGGAGAGGTGGGACCTTTTTGTCCGTGCTGGAACGCGTGCACGCACCTTATCATCGAACACCGCACAGCCAACTGCATCACCGTGCGAGAGCGCTAGCCACGCCAAACTCACGGCGAGCGTGGCAGCATAATCGTATTTACTAAGCGTGCGATTCTGAGCAGATCTCTTGCCGTTCACCTGCGATTGATAGTCCATGCTCGCAGAACCATCAACCAGCAGCGAAAGGCGAAGGTTTGTCTCCTCCTCAAATTCCTTGACGTAGAGCCGATCCTGCCGGCCCCAAACCTTCCAATCAACGCGACGCAAATCATCGCCGCGGACATATTCGCGGTGCTGCAGAAACTCCACCGACTGCCCCTTGTAGGGGCTTTTATGAAGCCCGGCGAGCACACCCTCGACCACCGCCCGCGCGCGCATTTCGAGCCGGGCAATTCTCGCAATCGCTTCAGGATGCAAAAATCGTTTGGAAGCGGGCGTCACGGGTTAACTCATCTTCTTGGCTGGGGGTCGTGTCAATAATTCGTTTAATTACGGTGTCGGGTGTCACGCCTTCGCTCTCTGCCGCAAAGCCCACCACTATCCGGTGTCGCAGTACGGGAGCAGCCAAAGCCTGAATGTCCTCAGCTGTAACGTGGCTGCGCCCCTGCAAGAGTGCGCGGGCTTTTGAACCAACAACAAGGAATTGCACGGCTCGCGGGCCCGCTCCCCAAGAAAGTTGGTCGGAAACAAAGTCGGGTACTCCGCGCTCGCCGGCCCGAGTCTGTCGCACCAAGGCTAGGCAATAACGGATTAAATGGTCGCTGACCGGTACCTCGCGCACGCTTTTTTGCAGAGCAATGATATCGCTTGCCGCTAGGATAGGCTCCGCATCATCCGTAGCCACACCCGTTGTGCGACGAGCAATTTCAAACTCCTCATCAAAGGTGGGATACCGCACAAACACTTTAAACATGAATCGATCCTGCTGGGCTTCCGGGAGCGGATAGGTTCCCTCTTGCTCGATAGGATTCTGGGTGGCAAGCACAAAGAAAGGATCAACAAGTCGGTGTCGTATGCGACCCACGCTCACTTGCCGTTCCTGCATCGCTTCCAGGAGTGCGGCCTGTGTTTTTGGCGGCGTGCGGTTGATCTCATCTGCCAGCACAATATTGGCAAACAGCGGTCCTTCAAGAAATCGTAATTGTCGGTTGCCAGTCGCACGGTCCTCTTCGAGGACATCGGTGCCAAGAATGTCGGCCGGCATTAAGTCGGGCGTGAATTGAATCCGACTGAATGACAGATCAAGGCTTTTGGCAAGAGTGCTGACCATCAGCGTTTTAGCCAATCCCGGCACACCCTCTAGCAGGCAGTGGCCGCGACTGAAAAGGCAGATTAATAATTCTTCAACAACTTGATGTTGGCCAACTATCACACGGGAGAGTTGTTCAAGAATGCGGTTGCGAGCTTGATGGAGTTTTTCTAAAGCAGAAGTAGCAGGGCCTGTTGGGATCATGCAACGCTCCAAGGACGGGCGAATCTAAAAAGGAATTCGTACAATAAGGTCTGCAAGGCACGCTGCTTGGTCAATGCATCAAAACGGGACAACAGCCAGCACTCCCTCTTCAGCGTTGATAAATTGGAAGCGTACCCTTGTTCAGTTGAAGAATCGTCAGGTTTGTGGCGGTTGTGTAAACAGGACCAATGTAGCCCTGCGGCCAGAACAGACCTTCGCGATCCGACTGGGCTTCAGAGAGGAGTCGTTTTTCGATCTGTTCGCGGTAGGCCAAGCCCTTCTTTCCACCCTCGCGATACATCACTTGAGCGTAGTAAAAATGTGCGTAATGCCAGTGACCAAAGCCGTTGTTCGCGATGTTGCTGAGGTGCTTTTCGGCGTAGTCGAGCATGCGTGGCACGTGGGTGTCGTCGTATTCGCCGGCGTTAAAGAGGCAAGCGATTGCAGCAGCAGAAATGGCCGGTCGCCCGCCACCCCCCTTCGAACTGTATTGCACGCCGCCATCGGACATCGTGCATTTATGAATGTAGGCAATTGCCTTGTCGATAATCTCACGTGGTACGGCGATGCCAGCGTTGCGGCAGCCACGTAGCCCCTGCACCTGTGTGATTGTAGTGGAACCCTCATCAAAGTTGTTGCCGTCTTTCGCGCTCACGTAGCCCCAGCCTCCATCAGATGTTTGCGCACGACCGGAAAACTCCACGGACTTTTCCAGCACGCGTATGATCTCATCCCGTCGGCGTTCGTCCTCTTCTTCGCCGAGTATTTGCGAAAGAAAAAGCATAGAGAACCCATGGCCGTAGGTGTAACGATCGTCGTTCTTGGGATCACCAATCAGTCCATTGCCTCGGGAGCGGCTTACAAGACAATCGACCGCTTGACGCACCGATTCGGCATACCGTCCCTGAATGGGTGTCGAGCCCTCCATCAGCATCGCCGTACCCGCCAGCGCCGTCATTGCCGTTGTATAACGTCCTTCGTTCGCCGACCAACTGCCCCGGCGCGACTGCTTGCTTGCGAGCCAGTCGAGTCCCCGAGTGATCGCGCGTCCAACTTTTTCATCAGTGGGTTGGTTGCTATCTTCCGCGGCAGAGGCCGCCTGCTGAAAAGAAGCTGAAACACAGGCCAAGCAAACGAGGACCGTGAGAGCGCGTAGCAATTGGGCAGCCAGCCGCATGAAAATTAAAATGGAAGTGGGAATGGGAGCGCCTTTTGCAGCAAGGATTTGAGATCAGTCATCACATCCGGTGAAACAACCGGTCGAGCAGTCGCTTGGTAAGGAGGTCGAGGAGCCATTGGTCCCCCAGTGAATTCGAGTGTGAGTTCCGAGGAATCACCCCCGCTTCGCGTGAGCCGAATGGTGTGTTTTTCTAAATCGCCCACCATGTCACAGCCAAAAAGCATCTGCGGCTGAACGACTATTTTGTCGTCTGCATACACGGCGTACCCGGTTCGCTTGTCTAGGCAAAGTACGCTCAAAGTGGGCCGTTCGTTACCAGCCACGGGTTGAATCTGTCTGGCAAATAGCAGGACGGGCAGTTCGCAGGGCTGATTGCGATGCAGACAATGTCGTAGGATCGTCGCCGGAACCGGCCAAAGCATCTCGCCGGAAGTGCTGTCAACGGCCCACAGCGATCCTGTGGCTGGCTGGGTTAAGTCTCGAGTTGGTGCCATCTGCTGAAGCGGCGAGATCGTACCAATTTTCTCAAGCTGTTTTTGTTCTTCAGGTGTTTCGTGTCGGCCAACAAAAACAAGATAGCGGTCCTGCCAAGCCATTACTTGCAATTGTTCAATTCCAAGTGGCGTACTGGGAAGCGGTGGCATGCCTGTGAGTTTTGTCTGAAAGACAACCCTCTGCAGAGCCACATCGAGCAGGGTGAGAGCACCGGAGGGTTCTAGCACCGTCAGTTTATCGGGGCCAGCAGGCGTGGCTCGAGCCTCAGCCGAGTATTCCCCCAGCGATAGACTTTCTAGGCCGAGCAACGGATCGAATAATTCCAGACGAACCTTTGCTGCCCCCTGTTGGCCGGGCTGTTGAAGGAGTGATCGAATCGCCACAATGCGTCGCCCGGATGTAAAAAGACGCTGCTCGCGCGGGGGGATATCACAGGTTTTTACGAGTCGGCCATCGGCCATAGAGAGAACGAGAGTTTGTTTACCGTCTGCCGGGCACACACAAAGCACCTCGTCGTCACCGATGAGTTCACAGCTAGCCGGGAGACGGTGTCGCTCCCAGAGAATAACTCCGGTGGTGGTGTCATGCAGTTGAAGTGAGCCGTTGACAAAGACCGGCACCCCTGTTGCGCGTGCTCGGCCCCCGTGCACAAGCCCGGCGGGAGACGCTTCATTTGGCTCAGAAATCCGCATTCCGAGCGGAACGTTGCCATTGCGACCAATGCGACCCCCTGGAGCAGCACCAAATGGAGCAGCACCAAAGAATACGCCCGGCATGTCGGCACCGGCTTCGGCCTTGTCTGAAAGCACCCACAGCCGACGATTTTGTTCACCGCTGTGTGCAGCTAGTTCATAAGCGGCTAGCAGTGCGCCTGATCGCACCACCACCACGCGGCCGATTGTCGAGGCCTCTGGCCCCATGGGCTGAAAAATGGGAAGCAAACCGTTGGGACGATTCCCCTCCGCGAGGCTCATTGGTTCCCCGATTCGACGGCCATATCCATCGGTGACCACGAGCGACGGTTGCTGCATGTCATACCCTAGTTGCAGTCCGGGCAGAAAGGCGTCCGTATCGGCTTCGACGGGAATCGGAAGCAGACGGGCGAGCCGCACGTGTTCGTCTGCTTGTCCGCGCGACCCGGGCTTGCGCTGCGGCACAACTTTTCCGATTGGCCAAGATGCTCCAAGGTCATCGCTTGGTAAAGCGGCGTGTGCATCGTTGGGGTTACGCAGACTTGTGCGTACGATATTGAGCAGTTGCTTACTGGCCTCCCGTTCCTCAACGGCTTGGCTGTGCCGTAGCTCCAGTAGAATAAAGTCTCTACGCACTGTGATGTCGCGGCCGGCATCGGTGCGTGTGCCGATTGCATCCAGCATCCGGCTGAGTTCTTCGGCTAGAATTTTTCTAGCCCGCATGGCTGTGGGACAGCGCCCAAAGAGATCGATAAAAGAAGTGAGTTGCTTGGCACGATGAGCAGATTCACTTGATGCTGTAGCCGATTCCAACACTTTTTCAGCGTATGCCTCAATGGCGGTTTTGAGCAACGGCTCTGCTCTGGCTGTGAGTTCGGCTAATCGCCCTTGAAGCCAGCGGTTCTCGGTCGAGGCCAGACGGGAATCAGATGCGTCGCTAATAAGTGCAGTCGATTCAAACGAGCTTTCGCTGGTCGATCGCTGCTGTGAAAGCAAGCACAAGCAGGCCTCCCATGCTTGGGACAGGTCGCCTATTTTTAAAAATCCATCAATCGCAACCCGTAGGACAATTTGAGACTGAGCCGCTGAAAACGGAGTGGCGGCTAGATCGTCCTCGCGGACTGCTTCCCGCCAAAGCGGTGCTGCGGCTGCAAAATCCCGACGCATCGCAAAGACAATGGCATCAGCGACCACTTCCTGCGGAAATCGCTGCGGTTGCGCCTTGTGTGCTGCACGCACCCGTGCGATTCCGCTGGAGATGTTTCCGCGATCAAGGTCGATTTGGCCACGCCACACCAGCGCCCACGGATCGCGTTCATCGCGTTGCATTGCCGTCTCAATGCGTGTTTCCAGAGGCGATACTTGGTGAAATACATCCAATGAGTCGACTCCCTGCGAGATCACTTCACCGCGATATGCAATGAGGTTTCCCGGAACTGCTTTACCTCGGGACGGCGAACGGCCGGCGATGCGCCCCTTGGTGACATCAATTTCAATTACTTCGGGCGTGTCCAACGGTAAAAAAAGCCGCCCTTCCGCCACGATGCCACGTCCACTGGGGCTTGAGTTGTTGAGTGACACCGCGTGGTCCCAAACGCTCTGACCATTTACAAGAGACAGAGCATCAACGTTTTGCCTCCCGATAAGAATCGCCTTTCCATCAAGCACTCCGGCAACATGGAGATGGTCTTTCCGAGGGATTTTCCAGAGCAATGTGCCCTGTCGAAGGTCGAGACAGTGGAGCTCATCCGACTCATTTGGGGTCAACAATACGCGCCCCGCTGCCAAGATTGGGCTTGTGTCTCGCCAACGCCCTGCTGCGTTGCGATTCCCACCAATAAGTTGGCCGTTGACAATGATGGCACCGGCGTTCCCGCCCCCACGACGCATACGGACGCCGTTGGGCAGGAGGACAAAATCCTTCTCTTTAGGCAACGGGTAATTGTAGGCCCACAGAAGCATACGAGTTGCCAGATCAACGGCAATCACAGCTCCCGCACCAGTTGGACAGACCAAAACCCCGTCAGCCATCGCCGGTGAAAGACCAGCAATGCGTCGCAGTCGACTCTCGCGGTTATCAATGGCCTGATTTTCATCAAGCTCAGCCAGCGGCTGCGACCAGTCGAGCTTACCTGTGGCACTAGCGAGCACGTCCAATCGCACCTCCCCCTTCTCTTCGAGGAGGACAAAAAGTTGATCGCCGATTGGCAACGGTGCGCCCATGTACCAGCTTGGAGCGGCTTGTTTATCTGTTTCACCAAGGGCAACCTTCGCAGGCAGTCGCCAGCGAAGGTTGCCCTTGGAAGCGATACCGTAGGCCGAAAGAGTATTGCCGCCCTTCCATCCGGAAGACGGCTGCTGCTGCGGAAAAACGCCATTCCTGCCAACATGATTTTGCGATAAGAGAGCATTGGGGTCACTTTCGACCACAAACACCAAGCTCCCGTCGCTCGACATTGTTCCGCTGGTGGAATCTTCAAATACCCCATCAATGGAACGGCGATCGTCAAGATCATGTCCGTTATCACCGTTCTCTCCATCAGCAGCAGTTCGACCAACTGGAGCATCGCCAAAAGGTGCGGCGGCTCCACCGGTTTGCAGCCAGATGCGTTTGCCAGTTTCAAAATCGATAGCCAATAGCCCCATCGGCGTGTGCACAAGGATTGAGCCGTCAACGGCTAACGGCGTGCCGGCCGGCAGGAGCGGATTTTCTTGATCGGCAAAAAGCTTGCGGCGTTTTTCCAACAACCGTGATTCCTCAGGATGGCGAGTGAGCGGCACGCGATAACGCGGTACAAGCAGTGGACGGGAGGCAGTGGAGATGGCATTGCGGGCGGGATCCCCACGATGCAGCCACCACTCGCTGGTTTTGCGGCCTGCCATCAGTGGCGGTTCACCGGTTAGCAGCCGCAACCAAGCAAGGCCCTCACCAGCTGGAAAAGAAACCGTGACGTCCTTGCCGCCCACTCGCGCAGTCGTGCGACTCAAGCGGCGGGCTTTTTCGAGAATGGCAACGGCGGCCGACGGGTCTCCAGCATGAAACCAGGCCACAGCTCGCATAATTGCAAGAGTCGGTTCATAGATGGCGCTTTCAGCGGATAAGGCTAGGCGGTCGAGCCATGCTGCTGCAGCCAGCGGCTGATTAGATTCGAGCGCATTGATGGCAACAAGGAGTGTTGCTCGGTGTCCAGCCGGCGTGTGAAACCACCGCCGAGCAACAGCGACAACGCCCGCGGCATCTCCTGCTACCACTGCTTGCTGCAGCATGCGATCGGCCCGAGAACGAAATTGAAGCTCGTAAGCATCCCGCCCAGGTTTAGCGAGTTCACCAATGAGTTGAACAGTCTCGGCCTTGATGCTCTTCCACGTACGTTGCTGCTGATCGGGACGAAAGAAAAAGTCGCGGTCACCGGCCAGCATTTCATCGAGAAGTGTTGCAGCGTCACTCCAGCGGCTTTCGTCAATCAGTTTGCGTGCGCGGTCGAGTTGACGTTGCTTGAGGCGATCCGTGGGCAGAAAAATCCCGCCCTCATCGTCCACGTCTTCGGATTCATCTCCTTCAAAATCGTTGGGCTGTGGTTTTTTTCCCCGAGCCTGTACGACCTGCAGACCTCCCTCAACTCGCCGTTCCGGCGGCGGTGGAACTTCTGCAGCAAGATGACTCAAAAGCAATACAGTGTTGGTGCCCAGCACTGCAATCAAAAAAAAGTGAATCAGACAACGGCAACGGGGTTCGAAGTCCAAGAGCATCAAACGCAACATCTTTACCCCACAGTTCCTACGCCAATCCACTTTTGGCCCCTATGGTCCAAAGCCAACCAGCCACTTGTCCGGTGGCCGCTCGGCTGGCCATTCCCGCCAAAAATCCTCGGAAACGAGCGTTTTTATCGCACTTAGGCAACGGATCATCTCTCAGCTATTCATCTTAGAACGAGCCCGTGGGATCGGCAAGGAAGCCGAAATCCGGTTGCATAACAGGCTCATCTAGGGGAACACAGCCATTTTTTCAGGAGAAAATCCAGTTTCTGGGTTGCATTTTCATTTGAACAACCTCTAATCAGCATCGCTTACGGCAAATCTTGCCGGGCTCCAGAATGCGGCGTGGGTAGTGCTGCAACAATTTTTTATTGGGAGGTAGATGGCGATGGCAAAAAAGTCGGGAAGTAAGCCTTTGACGAAAACGGAAATCATGCGGAGCATCTCCGAAACGACCGGTTTGCAAAAGAAGGACGTTGTAGCGGTCATGGAGTCGCTAACGGATGAAATTCAAAAGGCGTTGAAGGGTTCGGGAATTGGCGTTTTTTCGATTCCGGGACTGGTTAAAATCGAGCGACGAAAAGTGCCTGCACGTCCTGCTCAAAAGGGCGTGAAGAATCCGTTTACAGGCGAACTGCAGGATCGGCCCTCCAAGCCGGCCAGCGTGAAGGTTCGCGTGCGTGCCTTAAAAAATCTGAAGGCAATGGTCGTTAGCTGACCACTCGTACCCAACGAACTCTTTTCAAAAAATAAAGCGGGCGGTGTCATTCAGACGCCGCCCGCTTTTTTTGCAATGAGATCGATGTGAAAGTGAGGCTCCACAAGTGGACAGGGCCGGGATGGAACCGGCAACAGACGGATTTCAAATCCAAAACAGCCCTGACGATTAAGTTTTAGTTGACCTCCGAACATCACGTTCAGAAAACTGGCGTCATTCGAAACTGGCGTCATTCGAAACTGGCGTCATTCGAAACTGGCGTCATTCATGAGGGCAGGTCAACGATTCGACGACTATACGGCGTCACACGCCCAGAGATTTGATGCCAGGACGACGCTCACGGAGATTCTCCGGCAGCCAGTCGTCGTCGCCCTCGTCCGGATCAATCGTCGGGTCTGCACCCTGGCCCTGCGGCTCCTCGCCGCTGTGTGAATCAAGCGTTCCACCTATAAACGAATAAGCCACCGGAATCATCACTAGGATCAGCACGGTGGTCACAATCTCGCCGAATGCCATCGCCGCCGCCATCGGAATCAGAAACTGCGCCTGGAAGCTGTTGTCAAAGAGGAGCGGCAACAGACCGCCCACCGTTGTGATGCTCGTGAGAAATACCGGGCGGAACCGCACGCATCCCGCCTCGCGAATCGCCAGGCGCA
>CAMBUD010000024.1 GCA_945871035.1 Planctomicrobium piriforme
ACGGTCTGGAAGGGATCCAGTAGCATCGATAGCGTGAGAGTCACTGCCGATACAGCGCGTCGCAAACGCAACGGATTCAATGGAGCAACGAGTGTCATGAAATCGCGTGATGCAAGAGTGTCGTGCAGGCGTAATCGCTTGAGAAAACGTTGAGTATTATTCTGTTCGCAAAGCAGCAGTGCGTCCAGTGGTTATCAAGGGCTTAGGCTATTGCCGGCTTGTTGTTGAGCAGGAACAATCGAATTTGGCCGGTTCCTCGGATCACTTCGATTCGAGCAGACTGCTGGCGGGTGCGGGCAGGAGGCTTCATGTGTCCTGCAACGCTTAGGCGTTGGACACGAACGGGTCTTCCCAAGACAACTGGGCTATGATCTTGTCGTGCATGTTGCAGTTGACAGGCAGTATGTAGATGGTGCCTCACAGTTTCCTTGGAGCAGTCGATCACCATGTTTTGCCGGTCAGGCGAGAAACACCTTTCAGAGACAGGCCCGTCAGTCGGTACTATGGCAGTACTGTTTTTATCTTTTCAATCTGTCAAGTACGCAGATTGTTCTACGAGTGAAAGTGTCCTGCAGAAGCTATCGAGTTTAAACGTAATCAAGACGTGAAAAATACACATGGGGGACCGAAAGAAAAACACAACTCGCTCACTGGTTCCACCGGAGGGCGCACGCGATCGTGGAGTCCCGAAAATTCCAGCGTGGCGTGCCTGGATGTACCGGCTTTTTCTGGTTATTCTCTCCCCAATTCTTTTCTGTGTTTTGTTGGAAGGCGGGTTGCGATTGGGGGGCTATGGTTATCCGACACATTTCTTTCTTGGGCCGGATGCCAGCGGCACTTACAAGACCAACTACCGCTTCGGATGGCGGTTCTTTCCCAAGTCCCTTGCCAAAGGTCCGCATCCATACATTTTATCGGCCAAACCCGCTGGTGCGGTTCGCATCTTCGTTCTGGGTAGTTCCGCGGCCATGGGTACGCCCGATTCAGCCTTCAGTTTCGGCCGGATCTTAGAGGTCATGCTTCGCGAGCAGTATCCGAGCGTACATTTTGAAGTCGTCAACGGTGCGATCACGGCAATCAACTCGCACGTGGTCTTAGAGATCGTCCGTGACTGTGCGAAACTTCAACCCGATCTTTTTGTTGTCTACATGGGCAACAATGAGGTGGTTGGTCCCTATGGCCCTGGCACTGTCTTCCAGAAGTGGTCTACAAGCCTCGGGATGATACGGGCCAGTATCTGGGCAAAATCAACGCGAGTGGGGCAGTTGCTCGGCGAAACTGTCCGTTCCTTCCAACGCGACACGAATCCTCCAGACCATTGGCGGGGCATGGAGATGTTCCTCAACAACCCGGTGGCTGCCGATGACCCACGCCTACTGGCCGTGTACGAAAACTATCGGCGAAACCTGACAGACATCTGCGGTATCGCCCGGAACGCTGGTGCCGGGATTGTTCTCTCGACGGTGGCTGTCAACCTGCGAGACTGTCCGCCGCTTGCCTCCCAGCACCGATCGAACCTGACCGGCGACGACTTAGCGAAATGGAATTTACTTTACAAGGCAGCCGACTTGTTGGAGTCAAGCAACCGCTGGCAAGAGGCCGTTGAACAATACGAATTGGCAGCGAACATTGATGACCGTTTCGCAGAACTGCAGTTTCGTCTTGGTCAAAGCCTGTTCAAAACCGATCGCTTTGTCGAGGCACGCAGCCGGCTAGAGTTGGCCCGCGATCTGGATATTCTGCGCTTCCGCGCAGACTCCAACATCAATCCGATTATTCGCGAGGTGGCAAGTGCCCAAAAGTCTGCCGGTGTTGGTTTTGTCGATGTGGAGCAGACGCTGGCTGAAAGCGATCCAGACTCACATGGCATTCCCGGGGAAGAGATATTCTATGAACACGTCCACTTTAACTTCGATGGCAACTACTTGCTGGCTAGAGCCATTTTAGACCAAGTCTGCAAATGCTTGCCCCAACTGGCCAGCCTCCACAAGCAAGTCGAGATTCCATCGAAACAGCAATGTGCAAAATTTCTGGCGAGGACGTCTTGGGAAGAGTTTAGGCTCGCCGACGATATGTTGAAGATGACTGCTAGGCCACCTTTTACCAATCAGCTCCACCATGAAATCCGCCAAGCGGTTGCATGTCAACGACGGGATGAGCTTTACAAAGTCTCTGCGACTCGAGAAGAGTTACAAACCGCCATGAAAACCTACCAAGCGGCCCTTGCAAAAGCGCCTGCGGACCCAAGCCTGCATCGCCTCATTGGCCAATGGGCAATGAAGTGCGGCATGCCAAAGGTAGCCCTCGCTCACCTCCAAATAGCAGTCAGAACACGCCCTGGTGATGTTTGGATTCAGTGTGATCTAGGCAACGTCCTGTCCGCCCTGGGGCGGACAGAGGAGGCCGTGGCTGAGTACCAGAAAGCTCTCGTGATCAAACCCGACCTAGAGATAGCCTACAACAACCTCGGCCTAGTGCTGGCAGGCCAAAGAAAGAACAAAGAGGCCATCGCCCATTACCAAAAAGCTTTGAAAATCAATCCTGACTATGAGGTGGCCTACAACAATCTCGGCCTAGCTCTAGCAAGGCAGTCAAAAGTAGAAGAGGCTATCGCTCAGTATCGGAAGGCAGTGGAAATCAACCCGGGTTATGCGGATGCGTACTTCAATCTCGCGTTAGCTCTGCAGCAGGCAGGCAGGTTGTCAGAGGCAATCACTGCATTTCAGAAGACTCTGGTGACCAAGCCCGATGACGAAGAGGCGCACTTCAAACTTGCAATTGCCTTAGCGCAGGCCGGCAAACTGCCGGAGGCTATTGAACACTATGAACAGGCACTACGGATCAAACCGGATCGCACACACGCGCACTACAATCTTGGGCTGGTTTTAGCGCAGATGGGTAAAGCGTCGGAGGCAATCGGTCATTATTCGGAAGCTGTACGATTGGAACCAGATTTCCTGCCGGCGATCAATAATGTGGTGTGGATTCTAGCCACCCATGCCGACCCTCAACTGCGCAATGGCGCCGAAGCTGTTCGGTTGGCTGAGCACGGCTGTCAACTTACTGGCCGCAAGGCATTTGGCCTATTGGATACGCTTGCTACCGCTTACGCCGAGAGCGGACGATTTTCGGAAGCGGTGGCAACGGCAGAAGAGGCAGTGACACTGGCCAAAGCCGCCCAGCAGCAAGAATCTGCGACCGCGATACAGTCGCGGCTGGATCTGTACCGTTTTAATAAACCCTATCGTGAGCCATCTCGAACAGTAGCGCCGGTGGTCGAGAGTTTCATCCCTTAAACAAGTTGTACAATCGGATTTTTTGTATGGAAGCTAGCCACAACAGTCATGCGGCACGAGTGATGCAGACAGTCTGGCCGTGGCGGATGGTCGTACAGCCAGCGGTGCAGTCAGGGCGTCGCGTTCGGGTGGTCATCGAAGTTGCGATTGCCATGGTAGTTGGCCTAGTGTGCCTCTGGGTCTTGGACCGTCCCTGGCTCGGGGGTAGCGTGCTCACGTTGGCCTCACTGAGGCTCGTGGCTGGCTTTCTCATCCCGCCGTTGGATCGTCGACTCGACCGGTTTGGCTCGCTGCTCGGCTCCTGGGCGGGCATTGCCACCACGTGGCTACTGCTGGTGCCGTTCTTCTACATCGTCTTCACCACGGGGCGCGCATGTCTCATGCTGCGTGGCCAAGATCCGCTTCACCGCGCCTATGAACCGAAGCTGAAATCTTACTGGGGTGAACGAAAACGCAACAACGATCCGATGCGTTACACGCATCAGTATTAAACCACATGAATATTCTTGGCATCAGCGCCTTCTATCATGACTCGGCCGCCGCTCTGGTGCGCAGCGGGGAAATCGTGGCCGCCGCCCAAGAGGAACGTTTTTCGCGGAAGAAACACGACCACCGATTCCCGATTGATGCCGTCAAGTATTGTCTGGCAGAAGGCGGAGTGGCAGCCGACGGCTTAGACGCCGTGGCTTTCTATGACAAGCCGATCACCAAGTTCGTTCGAATCCTGGAAACATATTTCGGCGTAGCGCCACGTGGGCTGCAATCGTTTATGATGGCTGTCCCCCTGTGGCTCAGGGAGAAGCTCTGGATCCCCATGGAGATCGAGAACTCACTGGATCGCTGCGGCATCAAGATGCCTGCCGAACTCTATTTTTCAGAACACCACGAATCCCACGCCGCCAGTGCGTTCTATCCCTCACCGTTTCAGAGCGCGGCCGTGCTTACCGTGGACGGCGTGGGCGAGTGGAGCACAACCAGCTACGGCCGTGGTGACGGAAATCGGCTTGAACTGACAAACGAATTGCGTTTTCCACACTCGCTGGGATTGCTCTATTCCGCGTTCACTTACTTCACTGGCTTCCGAGTTAATTCCGGTGAGTACAAACTGATGGGGCTGGCGCCCTACGGCGAACCGAAGTACGTGCAACTGATCCTAGACAACCTGCTGGACTTGCGACCCGATGGTTCCTTCCGGCTGAACATGGACTACTTTGGCTTTCTTGATGGTCTGACCATGACCAACCACAAGTTCGATGCCCTCTTCGGCGGCCCACCGCGCAAGTCGGAGAGCGACATCACACGCCGCGAAATGGACATAGCGCACTCGATCCAGGTCGTAACCGAAGAAGTTGTGTTGCGTATGGCGAGCCACATTCATGGCCTGACCGGTGAATCGCGACTGTGCATGGCAGGCGGTGTGGCGCTCAACTGTGTCGCCAACGGCCGGCTGCTACGCGAGAGCCCGTTTAAGGAGATCTGGCTACAACCAGCCGCAGGCGACGCTGGCGGTGCTTTGGGGGCTGCGCTCATTGTCTGGCACAAGGTCAAGAATCAACCGCGTCAGACCGATGGCAGGTGCGACAGTATGCGGGGCTCATTTCTCGGGCCGGCATTTGAGGATGACGAAATTGCGGCGTGGCTTGCTGTGCAGGGCTATCCGGCACGCAAACTGGAGCCGTCGGCTTGGGCAGAAGAGATTGCTCGCCTGATCGCTGCACAGAACGTAGTTGGCCTCTTGCAGGGGCGGATGGAATTTGGTCCGCGCGCGCTGGGTGGTCGGTCAATCATCGGCGACGCGCGTTCTCCAAAAATGCAGTCGCTCATGAATTTGAAGATCAAGTACCGTGAGTCTTTCCGCCCCTTTGCGCCGGCTTGTCTTGAGGAGCGTGCGGGTGACTATTTTGAACTCGCCACCCCATCCCCGTACATGCTGCTCGTGGCCCCGCTACGCAGGGACCGCTGCGTGGCCGTTCCCAAGCAGGAACTACGTGCTCTGCGGGACATGATTAACGAAGTGCGTTCGGATCTGCCTGCCATTACCCACGTTGACTATTCCGCGCGCGTGCAGACGGTGTCACCCCAAACCAATCCGGCTTTTCACAGCATTCTCACAGCCTTTGAAAAGCTGACGGGAGACGGTGTCGTCATCAACACCTCGTTTAATGTGCGTGGAGAGCCTATTGTGTGCACGCCAGAAGATGCGTACCGTTGCTTTATGCGGACGGATATGGATGCGCTTGTGCTTGGATCCTTTGTGCTTGCCAAGCAGTGTCAGCCTGAGTGGAAGGACAAGACCGACTGGCGGCGAGATTACTCGATCGATTGACGGAGGGGCGAATCTATGCGGTTTTTTAAGCACCTCGGGATTTTACTGCAAGAGTTTTTTGGATTTGCTTGGCAGAATAAGGTGTGGTGGATCATGCCTATGGTCCTTGTTCTGCTCCTGCTGGGGTTACTTGTTGCGACCAGCCAGTCTGTTGCGCCCTTCATCTACACGCTGTTCTGATCGAACTAGATCGCAGTCGGTTTACGTGTATCGCCGAACTCCTTTGTCGACCCGCTCTGGTTTGCCACAACGACGCTACACATCGACCCATAGCGCTCCCGTATAAGAGAGGGCTTCACGATGTGTTTTTCAAAAAGTCTTAGATTCGCGTCTTCTAAGACACTTTCTATCCGACGTTCTGTATCAAACGGAGAGGGCGGGATTCGAACCCGCGGTCCAGCTTTTGACCGGACACGTCTTTAGCAAAGACGCGCATTCGACCACTCTGCCACCTCTCCGACTTTGCTATTTCTTCGCCAGTGCCCCAGGCAGCGGGTTGGCGACCCTCGGGTAGGGTCGCCACGATCAATCCGTTGCACACGAGAGCGATTTAAGCGGCTATTCTGAACACAACTCCTGCAGGCATGCAAGGCATGCGGGCTGCGCGGCCTTACGGGCTTTTCTGCGTGGCTGGAGCGGCAACTTTTTACGCGGTGGAGGATTCACGTGCGACAGCAACTACTCCCTCAGCACTCATGGCATGCAGGCGGCCGCCGTGCCATCGCATCGACTCGGACGATGGCGTTTTTGATGCTCCTCGCCAGTGCGTCCCCTGGCATGTACGCTGCTGAACATGCCGGTGCAACTGCCCGCGCAAGCATCCAAGCTGCCGATGCCAGTCGGCACATTGCAGCGCTCGCAGACGATGCCTTTGAAGGACGTGAAGGAGGCAGCCGTGGCGGCCGTGCTGCCGGAGCCTACATCGTCAGCGCGATCGAAAAACTAGGGCTCAAGCCGGCGGGCGATGCCGGCACGTTCTACCAGCGTTTTGGCAGCATGCGAAATATTCTCTGCCTCCTGCCGGGGAGCGATCCGGCCGTGGCCCATGAAGCGATTGTTGTCTGCGCCCACTACGATCACGTCGGCTATGGCAACGCCAACAACAGCCATGGCCCCACGGGCTTCATTCATAACGGCGCCGACGACAACGCTTCTGGCGTTGCTGGCGTGATCGAAGTGGCCGAGGCCTTTCAGCACTTGCCAAGCCGCCCGCGCCGATCGATCCTATTTGCATTTTGGGATGGGGAGGAGAAGGGCTTGCTCGGCTCATACCATTTTCTGCGATCGCGACCGGCTGCAGTTGCGCCTCTAGCGATCGTATTTTCTGTCAACATCGACATGATTGGCCGGTTGCGAGGTGAGCGACTGGAGATATTCGGTGCCCGGACCGCTGAGGGATTGCGTGCCGCGCTTGTGCAGGCCAACGCAGGCGCCAACTTGGAGTTTATCTTTGATTGGAAGATTGCCGAGGATTCAGACCACTATGCCTTTATCACGGCGCGCATTCCCACCGTCATGTTTCACACTGGCTTGCACGCCCAATACCATCGCCCCAGCGACGATATGCATCTCATCAATATGCACGGTGTCGAATCGGTGGCGCGGTTGACGCTTGACTTTGTGAGTGCTCTTGCGGACGACCCGGCAGCCGCTCGACCGTTTCGGGCACAATCGCGCAGCGAATCGTCAAACACTCGTAAGGCCTTGGAACAGTCGGCTCCTGCCGCGGTTATTCCGGCAGAGCGTGGACGCTGGGGCATAGGCACAAGAGCCGACCCCGGGGAACCATCAGCACCCGTTGTCGTGCGAATAACGCCACAATCACCAGCAGCTAACGGCGGGCTTTCGCTAGGCGATCGAGTGCTGGCCATCGACGGAGTCGCCGTCAGCAATCAGAGCGATATGGTCAATAAGTTACGAATTGCTGGGCCCAATACCGTTCTGGACATTGATCGCAAAGGACGAATGATACAGCTGAAAATGACAACGGATCGCTGACGCAGAATCGGGGGTTTCCGAAGCAAACACGCAGAAGAGGCACTAGTCCTCATCTTCGTCTTCTTCTTCATCGTCGTCTTCCCAGTCATCGTCGTCCTCATCATCTTCGTCTTCCTCATCTTCGTCTTCCTCCTCCTCTTCTTCCTCATCTTCATCTTCAACTTCTTCCCACTCTTCGTCTTCCTCTTCTTCGTCTTCTTCCTCCTCATCGTCAGCATCATCTTCGTCTTCTTCTTCATCTTCTTCATCGTCATCGTCTTCTTCGTCTTCGCTCACCAACTCCGTGCTCGGGACTACCAAGGAAAATGCATAGCCTCCGCCCGACTCTAAGCCGTCGAATAGATCGTCTGCAGTCTGGAGATCAGAAAGTTCATTCCAGCAGAAAGATTCAGTATGCAACACTTCTTGATGCCCTCTGGGATTCGCCACAATCGTCACGGTAAAATCTCCTTGAACGGTAATAATGGAATCTAGCAAACGTCGGCCATAAGCGAACCAAAAAAACTGTCTTCGACTAATTCTGTACCCGATCGTAGGAAATCATCCAACTACCGGCCCAAAAATTTTTTGAGCAACAGGAAAAGAGAATTCAGACCGAGCCGGAGGGGAAATTGTGTCGCCTAGTCGATTTGGGTGCAACTGGCGGGAAATTTTCACTCAACGGAGGCTTTTCTTCGCGGTTTTCAGCGACTTTGACCGACTGGCAAACCGGAACAAGGGGATTCTGCAATCGGCGGCAGTTCTTCAATTCTGCCCAGTCCAAAGGCTTTTAAAAAGTGTTTTGTTGTCAGGTAGACGTTGGGTCGGCCAATTTCTTCAGTTCGGCCGCCAATTGAGACGAAATCCCGGTCGAGTAGTTGTCGCAGCATTTCCTCGCATCCGACTCCCCGAATGGATTCAATTTCTGCACGGGTAACCGGTTGGCGGTAAGCCACAATCGCTAAAGTCTCGAGAGCGGCTGTGGAAAGTCTGTTGGTAGGCTGCGATTCAAAAAGACGACGTACCCAAGGGCCAAACGGTGCCCTCGTCAGTAATTGGAAACCGCCAGCGATCTGTTCAACGCGGAATGCCGACCCAGAGGATTCGTGAAGACGCTTCAATTCTTTGAGCAGCGTGCGGGCCCGTGTGCCGTCGGTGAGCCGAGCCAGTTTTGCAAGCCGCCGCGTTGTGAGCGGTTCCCGTGCCACATACAACGCCGCCTCCAGCCGCGCAACCTCGTCCGATCGACGGTCTGGACCGGCAGAGAGCGTCACACCGACAGGCTTCGTCTGGCGATTGGAAGCACGCCGCCGACGCTTCTGCAAAGATGCGGCAGGGATGGCTAGCGGCGGCGTCCAGACGCGCAGCCCACCTGCGTGTTGAGCGCGAGCTAACAGATGAGACAAACGCCCCAACGTGGCAAACGATTTGCGACGCATCGCCGCATGGAGCGACGGTGATTTTGTAGGCGGCTTCATGCGCGGGTTATCTAGAAATGAGTCGCTAGAAATGAGTCGAACGCTAGAAACGAACCGAACCGAACGCTAGAAACGAGCTGGAGTTTCGGTGGACGGTTGGGGTGGCCGAGTTGCAGTGGGCTCAAGCGCAATGCGTCGCCTCCAGGCTGTCACTTGATTCAGCAGGCCGTTCATGGCTGCCAGCGGAGTTGTCTCAGTGGACTGAAAGACGCGTTGCAACTCACCACTGGGATCGGCGGCAACGCGACAGGAACAACGATGCCTGGTCTCTGCTCCTGCTGCCGGCACGCATTCAAATGATACAGCGCCCAGCGTTGCCAGTCGCTCCTGAATGACCTGCTGCGCAAGCAGTACATCTTCTGCGGGAGTGAGGGCCATGCTTGTCGGCTCGGGCGCGATACGGGCAGCGACGGGCTCTGCGTACAAGCCGTCAAGCGCACCCACCGGCGCGGCTGCCTCAAAAGAATTGAAGTTAACGGAATTGGCGAAATGAGCAGGCATACTAAGCCCATTCCCGCGCGGGCTCACAGTCGGTGCGATAGCGTTGATGGGAGCAAGCGTCACCAGTGGCATCACGATTGTTGCAGGCGATTGGGACGTGTGCTCGACAGGCTCGCTGGTTAAGCCGGTCTGTGTCTGCGTGGTGGCTGGCAGCGGAGTTGGCGCACTTGCAGTCGGCGGCACGAGCATGGCGACAGTCGCGATTGGCGCTGGTGATGCAACAGCCAATGGCGACGTCTCTCTATCTGTCGCAGCGACCAACACTTTGTGCGTCACTTGCAAAAACTGTTCGCGCACAGCTGTGCGCATTTCCAGCGGAATCTTATGAGAAAACATGGCCATCAGCGGCACGACCACCATGCACGCCACGAGCAGAAAAGAGCGAAGCTTCATGGCGATCCGTTCGCGTGTGAATCGTTGGAGAAAAGAATGGAGACACTTTAAGGAGCGGCAGAGGGTACCGATTCTGGACCTTCGCCACAAGGCAAAACAAACGTCTAAAACCGTCTGTTTTCGGGCCATATCAGGGTCACTGTGGCGACACGATAACCGTTGGAGGCAGCTGGTCGTCGACCGCTTTCCGAGGCTCAAAGTGGGGGACGCCCGGTGAAAAAACAATACTCGTTCGCGCCCGAGCCTGTGAGAGAATATTACCGACACACTCCTTGATCAGAATATTTTCTAATTGTGGGCGTAGTGCTTCAAAGGATTCGGCGCCCGGCTCCATGCCTGTCACGGTGAGCAGATGCACGCCAAAGGGCGTGACAACTGGCAACGACACATCGCCTTTGGCAAGTTGAAATGCCACTCGCGAAAAATCTTCAACCATCACTCCCCGTCGCGGAAAGAATCCAAGGTCGCCGTCCTGTTTTCGGCTAGGGCCTGCCGAAAACTTCTTTGCTGCATCGCTAAACGATAGGTCGCGTTGCAGGATCGCCCGCCGGATTCCCTCCGCGCGCTGGATGAGAGTAGGAATCGCATCTGCCCCCATTCCAGGATCCGGTCGCAAGACAATATGGCTGACACGCAGTCGTGTGCCATCGATGGCGCGCCGGTGTTTTGTGTAGGTTGTGGCGAGCGATTCTTTTGTCAGAAGAGGAGCGATCAGTTTGTTGAGACAGATTTCTAGGGCGATCTGGCTGCGCAGCAACTGTTCCTCGCTTTGGGTGTTGCTCAGCAGAGTATCGCGGTCACTCTGAGGCTGCGCAGGTTGTGGCCGCCGGCGCTTCATGACTGCTGTTACCTCCAGTTCATCAGTCGTAATCTTTTCGCGTTCAATCGTCATGCGCAGCAACCGCTGATCGATGAGTGCGCCGAGTGCTTCTGCTTGGGCACGCAGTTGCTGCTCGGCGCCGGTCAGTTGCTCATAATCCAAGCGTCGCAGAACGGCTTCGAGTTCCGATCGGTAGATGGGTGTATCGGCAACGTGTGCCACAATATCGGCCCCGAGCGGGCCCGTGACCGGATCGGCTGCCAGTAGAAAGGCACCGTCAGTGGCGAACAAGAGCAGGAGGGCACTCAAACCAGATAGCGCGAACGGCATCGATTTCATGGCCGGAGATTCTCCGCAGGCAGAGGTCGCACGGCATTGGGCAGGGCAATGTTTCGGATAGAAAAATCGACAGGCACTTCGTGGATTGCAACAGGAATGTTCCACTCTAAGCGAAGTCCTTGTGGAAGAGAAGCAGGCTCGTCACCGACGCCCTGTAGGGAAAAGGTGGCACTCGTTGTCAATCCCTGTTCGCTGCGAGATAGTACGAACTGTTCGAGCCGCGTGACGGCACGACCGTTGGCATCGAGCAGGTTCAGTGGTCTTTCGGTGAGCCACATGCGATGTGACGCAAGAGCTTCCGTCGGTGCATCGTATGCAACGCTGGCTGTGGCGTGAAGACGGTCGCCGCGGACTGCGAATTGGCTGATGCTCACCCCCACTCGCCCAGCGCTTAGCCGGCGCGGCGTTTCCGGGGAGATGCGATTGGGAGCATCTTCGACAGTCGTCAGTCGGTCAAATACAAACACATGTTCACGACCGGTCAGCAGCAACTCAACCGTTCCCCGCAGGAGTCCGAGTGACTCTAGCCGTGACGCCGGTTGCGTGAGCATGAGCGGCAGATCGACCCACTTTCGCTGCTTAGGAATCATTGCCTCGACAACCGCAGTTCGCTGCGGCGGCGGCATCGCCTCGCCAAAGCTGCCCTCGGCGACCACCGACACAATCGGTAGGCGTATCAGCAGTGGCTCCAGCCGAGGTTCCCAGCTGATTCGCAGCACAATGCGGGCGCCGGTAGGCTGTGCAGCACTTGCACTACCAGTTGGTTCAACCCGTGCGATAGCCAGGCGTAATGGTCCAGCCGCGACAACGCGATTGAGCGCACGATCGCTCGCCAAATCGGAGGCCGGCCCGATGCTCAGGCCTGCTCCAATCTCAGCAAAAGATAGCTGCAGCCCGCTCTTTTCGAGGACTTCCTCGATGGCTTCCCAGAAGGTGCTGCGGTTGAAGTCGACCGTTATCAGGCGTTCTCCAACCGAGCCGTTCGCAACTGAAGCATCGAGTGCGATACGGCTGCCGGACTGATTAAAGACACGCTCCAACACATCGCGAGCGGATGCGCTCTGAAGGGCAAGTGTTATGGTTGCCGGCTCAACAGCGGCGACGGCTGCCTGCTCTTCCAGTTGACGCTTGATGCCGTGCAGGCGAAAGACCGCTTCAGCAGCAGCCGATGGTTCGGCCGCCGCCAGCAGCGGTAGGATTGTAGGACCGCAGGCAAGCAATCCCTGCTCGGCTGCATCGCGGGCCACAAGCGAGCCCGCCGCTAGTTGACGCACCATTCGATGCACGGTCTCTGCATCCAACAGCACAGTGGGCTGATCGGTAGCCGGTTCCGCAGCAACGCATGCCAAGCGAGCGAGCATCGCGCCGAGGAAAAAGAATATCGCAAAGACAGCGGGAGTCGCTGCCCAAAAAAAGCCTCGGCTTGGCGTCCGCATCTTGGGTCCTACGCAGTTTTGTTCGGCTCGTATTGTCGAGAGATAGCCGCTCTTTTTACGGTACAGCCGTTTTAAGAATAGACTCTCTGCACCACAATGATACCGCGTTTACGGAGCAACAACGCATGGCGAAAATAGCAATCAGTCTGTGCGGTGAAGGCCGCGGCCATGCTACCCGTATGGGCACGATCGTCGAACATCTCCACGCCGATCATGATATTGTAATTTACACATCGGCAGACGCATTCGAGCTATTACTGCAGCGGTTTGGGCCGGGTTATCCGCGCGTGCGGGTTGCCGAAATTCCCGGCATTACTTTTCAGTACACCGGCGGCCGACTCGATGTGATGCGTTCGATTACAGCTGGACTCGACTACCAAGCACGCTTGCTCGGTCCGCTCGTCGATCGACTGATGGGCGAGTTAGAAGTTTTCGGAGCCGATCTTGCCATCACCGACTTTGAGCCAGCGTTGCCCCGCGCTGCTGGTCGGCAGGGCATCCCACTGGTGAGCATCGATCACCAACACTTCCTGCTCGCCTATGACCTCGACGCTCTGCCTTGGTCGTTGCAGTGGAATGCGTGGTTCATGAGCCATGCCGTCTGGATGTATGTCGCCGAGGCAACCGATACCGTTGTGTCAGCGTTTTTTAAGCCACCTCTGCGACGCGGTTGGGAGCATGTGGCACAGGTCGGTCCACTCCTGCGCAATGAGATCACACACGCCAAACCCGACGACGCCGGCTTTATTCTTAGCTACCTCCGCCGCCACACGCCCTTCGAAGTGGTTTCAACGCTGGCTGATTGTGGCCTGCCGGTCAAGGTGTATGGCCTTGGCAAGCGCGAGCCGGTTGGCAATCTTTCATTTCATGCCGTTGATGAGCACCAGTTTGTTGAAGATCTGGCCAGTTGCCGCGCTCTAATTTCGGCTGCTGGTAATCAGTTAATCGGTGAAGCCTTGCATCTGGGCAAGCCTTTACTGGTGCTGCCAGAGCGGGCACATTCCGAACAACTCATGAATAGCCAATTTCTCAGCACCATGGGATGTGGCGACTACAGGCTTTTAGAGGAGGTGACGTCCGAGGAGGTGCGAATATTTCTGGACGGCCTCGAACGCTTTGCGCCGGCACTGGCAGGAGTGCAGGGCCGCATGGACGGCACGCCCGAGGTCTTGCGCATCATTCACCACCGTTTGTGCCATTCCGTTGACACCAGTGCGTCAGCCTGAGCCGAGAGCATTCGTTCTCAGCCGATAGTTTTTACCGCAGCACTCGGTGCACGATGAACGGGATCATTTCGCGCATCGCACGCGCACGGTGGCTGATCAACGATTTCACAACCGGCGAGAGATTGCCAAATGTACGATGGTATTCTGGCACGATGAACAGAGGATCGTAGCCGAATCCTCCAGTTCCCTGCGCAGCTTCGGCAATCACTCCGCAACAAATGCCTTGCGATGTGGCCACGATGGTTCCAGTCGGATCCGCAAGCGCAGCATGGCAGGCATAGTAGGCTGATCGATCACCAGCGCATGTGGCCAGACGCTCCAGCAGCAGGGCGTTGTTGCGCTCATCGGCAGTGCCCTTGGAAGCGCCTGCAATGTTCTCGGAAAACCGAGCAGAATAAATGCCCGGTGCACCATCAAGCGCGCTCACAACCAGGCCGCTGTCTTCCGCCAGTACCCAGCGGCCGAGAGCGTGCGCCTGCTGCGTGGCTTTCAGGGCCGCGTTGTCTGCAAAAGAAAGACCGGTTTCTGCGACGTTCAGGGCCTCAGGCAGGCCGGCCAGTGAACAGCAAGTGATGCCGAACGGTTCGAGAAGTTCGATAAGCTCCAGCAATTTGCCACTATTGGTTGTGCCCAGCACCACGTGCGATGCTTGTTTCATTGCGGTAATTTTTTCGTAGAAGCAGAATGGCCCGAGGGCTTGGTCGCTCGATGAGCAAGGCCCTAGCGTCGACCTGCAGGAGACCGCGGCACATCGATCGGCTTCGGCTCCACGTCGAGCATGACGCCGTTGATCGTTTTCGGCATGAGGATACCGTTTGCGAGCTTGGCTGGATCGGGTCCGAGGGCATTCACGATCCGTGTGATTTCAGGATTGACCGACGCTGCGCCTGTGCCTTGTGGTAACAGAATTTGTTCGACGCTGCCAACGCACACAATGCTCGATTCACGGTCGTGAAACTCCCACGCCTGCCAACCGTTTTTACGCAGCGACTCAGTGAGTTGGTGCGCCTTTTCAGCAGCCTCAACAAGTCGGCTTTCGAGCTTGGCATCCTTGCCCCCGCCGGCAATCGCTTTTTGATCAAAGGTGCCGGCGCCGGTGAATGTTGCCACGCGCACGCTGTAACGAGATGGACAATCGAGCAGGCTGTAGGTCACACCGGCATTCATTTCGAGAATAAACTTGTCCACTTCCTGTCGCGTGAAAAAATCTTCCGGTAGCAGTGGATTGGGAATGACGAACGCGAGATGCATCGGTCCTTTGGAGGTGTTTTTATCGAGTCCAACCAACTTGCGAAAGTCGGAAAAAGACTGGCTTTTCCCACTGCCGCCGGAGAGTGATTCAGGCCGCAGGTTTTTGATCTTAGCCAGCATTTTCTGTCCTCGTGGATCATCGAACGAGGCAAATTCTCCAACGAGCACAGCCACTTCAATCACCTCTTCCGCATTGGCGTAACGCATTTTTTTGGGTGTGCCATCGGGCTTGAGTCCGAGACCTTGCTGGTTTCCCGTGTAGTCAAAAGATTTTTCATGCGTGTAGGCATCGAGTTTATTTTTTCCGCGCAGTTCGTGGACAAGACGTCGGGCGTCCTCTCGGGCTCCCTCGCCGCGGAATGTCGTCGCCATTACGAGCCAAGGTCCATCATTTTCGGCCAGTGGAAACATTCCTTGGGGGTCGATTGGAGTTCGGGAAAACCACGACGTTGGCAGCCAGCCGTTTTGGGCTCGGGCAGCGACGGGAGTGCTGGCAAGCATCAGGCACAGCCCGAAAGCCAGTCCTTGGCTGCAGAGCGATTGGCGGATCAAATGCATGCGAAGATCTTTACGCGAGTGATGAAAAACAATCGGTGGGGAAAGGGCGGCTAGGGCAGTGGTAGGGTTGGCAAGAGTAGCAATCTCGCCACAGTGGCACCAGACCGAGAAACAGCTTGGAAAACCCCAAAAAAAGAGCATCATAGAGGCTTGGCGTCATTCTTTTTAGCTTGGCGATATAGCCTCAATCGACACAACCCAGCAACCAAAGGAAAATGCCAGATGTTGCAACCACGTGCACGACTTGTGTCCATCACGTTGACGGCGTTGGTGGCAGTCTGGCTGACGGCAATGATCGTTCCACCCGTGCTGCTCCTCCGCGCGCGTTCTGACTGGCTTATCCAACTTGAGCAACCCGCAGTGCAGGCGCAGTGGGATGCATTTCGCGAAGAGATGAAACAGCAGTCTGGACAAGCAGGGCCTGTGCAGCGAAAAGTGCCCAAGAGCGCTGAACCGCCGCTGCGAGTGTGGCTACGCGACTACCTGTGGCTGGCAATTTTCGCATGGCTGTTATTTGGCAGCATCCTCAGCTTTTTTTCTGGTCTGCTCATCATCGGTGTTGTGCGTGGGCTCACTTCCCGAGAATAAAGCTCGCTGTGACAGCAACAACAATAAACAGCACCAGCGTGATGCCGAGAACACCAAGGAGCGAGAACACGGCAGGCCTTCAAATCGGAGGAACCGCGGCTGAGCGGAGGGTCATACCAAGCGAAGCTGCGAATAATAAACGCAGACGCCGGTGCGAACAAGACGAACTTATTCGCACCGGCGTTACAATGAATGGATGCCTCTCGCCCCTGACAGTTGAGGCATCATCCACAATAGCAGCGCAGCTTGATCGGCTTAAAATCCTGTTTTGGCTTTCCCTACTCGCTCGGCCTGTGGAAGAGATCGTCGGGTATCGTCTGCCGCGCGGTGCGGCCAAGATCGTCCAGCGTGCGACGCTGACCCACGTTGTGCCACGGCGAGACATCCTGCAGTTCGGGCATGATTTCTAGAATCTGTTCAATCAGCATCGTCACCATGCGACCGACCGGAGTGCCAGTGGTTCGCGCACGAATTGCGGCGGCCGTCTTCATGAGTTTCAACATTCGCGACCGCTCTAAGACTGGTCCGGAAAGCTGCCCATCCCCCTCGACAAGCAGTTCTGCAATGGGCACTTCCAGCACCGCCTGCCAGCAATGCAATTCAGACAAACGCAGATCACAGCTAGGTTGTTCTTGCTCTCGGGTTGCCGAGACATCGAGGCCTAGTCGTCGCGCAGTATTGCGAAGCGTGACGCCCTGCTGTTGCCGCACTTTAGCAATGCGGTGGTACTGTTTTGGCACACGGTGACTGCGTGGACGATTGGAATCGGTGTCGCACTCCTCGCCGCGGAGAATATGGCTCTCGATCTCGGCACGCACTGCGTCGGAATGTTCGGTGTCGGCGACGGCAAGCGGGTCGTTGTACGGCTCATCTGAATCGTCGAATGCGTCTCGGCATTCCGAGCGGTAGTGAATGGTGGCCATCGGTGCGATCCTCCTCGATAAAAAATGTAAAAATGAAGGCTTTGTACTGCTTTGATTTGAGCGCAACGCGACCGCACAAAGCACACTAGGGGAATACGAGCGTAGAAAAATGGAAACTTATAATTTGCTCGTCAAAACAGACCGTACCTTGCCCGCAGGTCTGGCTTGAAAAGCATACGGACACCGGCAAGGGATTAGAAAAATAATCTTTCTGATCTGTCTGCCGTATCGCTTGACCCTCGCGATGCAACCAGTACGCAGTTGGTTCCGCATGTGTTCGAACGCCGTGTGTAATAAAGTATTGCCTTTCGAAAACGACCAGATTGGGGCGAATGGCCCAGCCCCTCTCAGTGGTCCTCCCGCTCTGGACACTTAGCGGGCAAGATACAGACAAGCCCGAGGCCGTTTGACAGCCCGCACCCCCGAGAACGACATGACGCCATCCAGCTCCCGTCCGCTATCGATTCCGTTGGGATACGAGGCCTTGAGGCAGTCGGTTGCCTGGGCTGATCTTGGCTGCCGATCAACGATCTTCGCACAGGGCACCGACGCGGTACGCTTCATCGACAACTTCACGACGGCGGCGGTTTCAAAATTAATAACAGGCCAAGGCACCGAGGGCTTTTTCACCGATGCCCGCGGCTGGGTCATTGCGCTGAGCAACATCCTGCGGACAGAAGAAGGTCTCTGGATCGACGCGTCACCCGGATTGGCAACGCGTTTGCACGAACATCTGGAACGCCATCACATTCGTGAAAAGCTGGAGCTCATCGATGCGTCGGCCCAGCGAGTGAGCATTCTTGTGGCTGGGCCGCAGGCAGTCGATTGGATCGCCTCGCGATGCAGCGCACCTCCTCCACGAGAGTTGCTCAATCATTTACGGTGCACAATCGGGGGCGTATCGCTCGACCTCGTGCATGTCGACTGGACAGGGCCGAACGGATTTCTTCTGCAGTTAGCCGTAGCCGATAGGGAGCGGCTGATGGAATGGCTTGCGGCTGAAGGCATGGTAGAGGCGGAGGCAGCGACTATCGAAACACTGCGGATCGAAGCTGGCCGACCGGAGCCATCCGATATCCCAGACAAGACACTGCCGCAGGAGATCAACCGCGACCAGCGTGCGATCTCGTTTACGAAAGGCTGCTATTTGGGGCAGGAGACTGTGGCGCGGATTGACGCACTCGGACACGTCAACCGCCGGCTTGTTGCCGTAGCAATTGAGGCAGAGCTCAGCACTGTGCAACCGGGTGCCGAGGTGCGTGCGGACGGTGAGCTGATCGGTCGTATCACGTCGTGCTGCGCATCGCCTCGGCTGGGCTGCTGGCTGGGGCTGGGACTTTTGCAGACGAAGACCCTCGACACAACCGGGCAGCAGAAAACATTTCTTGTAGCTGGCTCGCCCGCTCGGGTTGTGGCGGTGCCATTGGCGGTGCCGTCACAGCCAGAAGTGTTGCTAGAAACAAAAAGATTTCGCGTAGTGCGCGTGTCAGAAGTATGCAGTGACGGGAAAAACCAGCAGCGGGAGGTGGTTGAGCATCCTGGTAGTGTTGTGATTGTGCCGCTTGTATCGGCACAGGAAATTTGTTTAGTTGAAGTCTTCCGCGTAGCCGTTGGAAAAACCCTCTTGGAACTGCCAGCCGGCACGCTCGATCGCGTGGAATCGCTCGAAGATGCGGCGCGTCGAGAATTAGCCGAAGAAACAGGCTTCCGCGCCGGTCGCATGACGGCTGTGGGTGAGTTCTGGATGTCACCGGGCATTCTTCGCGAGCGGATGCATCTGTTTCTGGCGAAAGACTTGACCCCCGGCCCGCTAGCGCTTGAACCTGGTGAGCAGATTCGCCCGCGCGTGGTGGGCTTCGACGAGGCGATAGCGATGTGCCTCGATGGCCGAATCGAAGACGCCAAAACGATCACCGGCTTGTTGTTGCTAGCGATGCGGAATCAGCGGGGAGTACCGGATGGCGATCGAACAGAAACAGAACCCCGCCGATAGCACCGCCCAGAATGGTCGTGAGAAACCAGAGCAGACCGATCGCGACGGCCTGCTCTGCTGGCACCGCGTGCCTAGCCAAGAGAAACGCGAGCCCTCCCTCTCGCACGCCTACCCCACTGATGCTAATCGGCAGAACCATTGCCAGAGACACCAGCGGAACGACGCCAAACCAGATCCCGAGGGGCAGGTCTACTCGAAGGCCTCTGGCGATCCAAGACACAGCAACCGCCCCGCCCATCTGCACGATAAGGCTCCAGCCAAGGGCCTGAGTCATGAGGTTGGGTCGCAACTGATACGGCAGGAGCCGCGAGATAAACTGCCTGGCCGCATGTGGCTCTGGAAAGAGGCCGATGAGTCGATCCAGCGAGCCAACGCCCAGCCAAATCAAAAGGAGTGTGGCCAGCAGGATCGTGGCTGCCATAGCCAAAGTGGGCAGAAGCGTGAGCGAGAATTCCTCCGCAAGCAGCGCTGCCCCGGCCAGCACCCCGAGGGCCGATAGCCCCATCAGCCGATCGGCGACCACTGTGCACCCGGCCAAGAGGCGGCCGGGTGTCGAATCGGCCAAGCGGTACGCCTTCACAACATCTCCACCGATCGATGTCGGCAGGCAGAGGCTAAAAAACATCCCCTCAAAAAAACGCCAGATAAAGAGAGTGATCGGGTACGAAAAACCGATCGGTCGAGCCAGAGCAGACCAGCGGATGGCGGCGATCACCTGCACCCCCATTGACATCGCAAATCCCGCGAACCACCAACGCCAATCAACCGTTTCCAAAAGAACCAATAATTGCCGCCAATCTATGCCTCGGAGCACCGCCACCATCAGGGCAGATGTAGCGGCAAAACGCAGCGTCATCCTCAGCCAGCCGGGCAATCGCCAACGGGTCGAAACAGTGTTGGCGGGTGCGGTCGATGGGTGTGGCGTGGTGATCATGACGGAGCCGCTTTATGGCCCAGCAGTAGTGTTGCGGCTGAAGCAGGGTACCCTACACGAAATGGATGCACCGCTCCCAGATGAGTTCTACGGTAGACATTTGCTGGCCGGTGATACCCTGTGGCAGCGCGAGGCTTTGTTGAGCCATGCAGATAATGGGCTTGCTTTTGTGGCTGGAGGCAGTGCCATGGGGCGATATTCTGGTTGCGAGTTTTTTCTTTGCGATCGGCGGTACGCTGGGCAGCTTTCTCAACGTTGTCGTGCATCGTGTACCGCGCAGCGAGTCGGTGGTCTTTGGAAGATCGCACTGTCCTGCCTGCCGGGCAGTGATTCGTGCCCGCGATAACATTCCCATGCTGGGCTGGCTCCTTCTACGCGGCCGCTGTCGTGATTGCGGTGTAGCAATTGCAGTCGCCTATCCGCTTGTCGAACTGTCATGCGCGATCGTTGTTGGACTGGTTGCGTCGGTGGAGGTCTTGTCTGGGGGAGCTAATCTGCCGATCGCTTGGGCAGGCGTGTCCAATGGTCAGCGCGGCATTGATGGACTGCTGTGGCAAACGAATTGGCGATTGCTTGGCATTTGTCTGGATCACTGCTTCGTGTTGGTAACGCTACTGGCGTGGTCGCTTTTTGAACGGAACGCTCAGCCATTGCCGACCAACTGGTTTCGCGCAACAATCGTGCTGGCCGTCGGCGCAGCCATGCTCTGGCCAATGCTTCAGCCGGTTGATGTTCTGCCTCACTCACCACAGTGGCTTTTATCACCGGATTGGCTACGGGCTCTGATTATTTCAACCGCCGGCATCGCAGTCGGCCGTCTGGTAGGTGGCCAATTGGACCGGCCCATGGTGAGCAGTGGGCTGATGCTCATTGGAGCGGCGCTGGGTTGGCAGGCCGTTGTGGCCATAAGCATTGCCTTACTGATCGTAGTAGGCAGCTTTTTTGCAGTAGTTGGCCGCAATGGCCCCAAACGTGCCAGCCAGACAAGCGATTTGGTTATGATGACAACGGTTTATCTGCTTGTGTGGCGCTGGGTGGGTTGAGGCAGTTCAGGATGGACCGGGGTAGCCCTGCCAAACAGTCCTTGGCATTGGATAGAGCACATAAAAAAATCAACAAAAAACCTTGAATTGTCAGGTATAATCTAAAAAACTCGGAGACTTTTGCTTTTGCAAGTATTGCGATGACCCAACCGCCAACCTCAATTCTGCCGATCGGTGGATCGTCCAGATCCAGTGTCGCTGCGTTGCCCACAGCACGTCAGCGGTTACTTGAGGCTGCGAAGTATGATCTGAACTTCGCAAACATGGGCTTGCTGGAAGGATTCAAAAAACGGCTGCTGTTGTTTCGCCAAGAACTGCAGCAACCTGATCAATTGAGCCCATGGCTGGCTATCGCTGCCTTTACGGCAACGCTCATCTACAGCTACTGGCCTGGGCTCTTAAATGCTCAGTCGAGCTGGAGCAATCCGCAGTATTCCCACGGCTGGATCATTCCCCTGTTTTCTATTGCGCTGCTTTTTTGGTGGCGAAAACCGATGGAATCGGTTCCACTCTCAGCGCGTCTGGCAGGGTTGGGGCTTCTCGTGGCCAGCTTTGCGCTGCGACTAGCGGTTGCCCGCTACAGAATTGTCACAATCGACATGTATACGTTTGTGCCAGCCTTGGCAGGCGTTTTTTTGTTAGTGGGTGGCTGGGGCACTTTTCGCTGGGCTTGGGCGCCGATCTGCTTCTTGATCTTCATGTATCCGCTGCCCGATGAGGCAACGCGCTATCTATTAGGGCCGCTACAGACACTGGCCACGATTGTCAGTACGTATGCCCTGCAAACGCTCGGGGTAGATGCCTACCGGGAGGGAAATCAGATCATTGTCGGCGAGATGCGAATGGGCGTAGTGGATGCCTGCAGTGGCTTGCGCATGCTGACAATATTCATTGCGCTCTCTGTGTCCTTGGTTCTCCTGGGCGACGGCGACCGAGAATGGTGGGAAAATTTTATGATTATTGCCAGTGCAATTCCGATTGCGCTCATCGTCAATTCAATCCGCATCACCGTTACGGGCTTGCTCTATCAAGTAACGACTTCAGAAATAGCTGAAATGGTTTTTCATGATTTAGCGGGTTGGGTGATGATGCCAATGGCCCTCGGGATGCTTTTTATGGAGCAGCAGATCCTGTCCCACCTCTTCATTTCCGAATCACAAGCGCCAGCGGTTGTTACGCGTCACGGCATCGTTTCCAATACTGGCCGGCACGCCGCGCAGATCAACAAACCGTCCAGTCGCCTGCAGGCGGTCAAGGCCGTGCCGCCGCCAAAAAAATGACCGAAAACATACAATAACCAACCAGAGTCCTCCAGCTGATTTTTTTACCGTTGCACTTCTTTTGCACGTCAGAGTCGAGCCGTATTTCCCATGAGTGAATCAAACGCATATAAGGACGGCAACAGTGCGGCGACTACAGCCACGGTTGCCGAATCGACTGGCGCAATTTCCCTGCGGGGTGATACGTCCCTATTTCCTGTGGGCCCACTGCAGGTGCCACCCTCACAGGCCGGCACCGCCGATCCTTTTGCCAGCGGAATTGATTATCGCCGAGCGTGGCATGCTTTCCGGCGTCGCTGGTTGCCGTCGGTGGTGCTGGGAATGCTTGTGAGCATCGGCAGTGCAGTGCCGACGTGGATGTTTCTCCCCAAAGGATACGAGGCCGCGGCTTGGCTCCGTGTGCGCGATAAAACAGGAATGATGACCAGCGGTGGCCGCGATGCCGCGGAGTATGAGGCTTACCGCAAGACGCAGGTGCAATTGATTAAAAGCCCATTTGTGCTCACCGCAGCGCTGCGCATGCCGGGCATTATGGAGCTTGGCATGCTGCGCGACGAGACGGACCCCGTGAACTGGTTGACTCGTAATATTCAGGTGAATGCGCCGATGGAATCGGAAGTGGTTCAAGTGCGTTTGCGAGGTGAAAATGCTGCTGATGTGACGAAAATAGCTAACGCAGTCACCGAGGCGTATCTGGAAGATATCGTGAACAAAGAGCGCGCCGAGCGTTTAGGGCGACGCAGTGCGTTGGAAAAAAAGTACAAAGAAAATATGGCAGAAATGCGGACTCGTCGGGAAACATTCAACGCGCTGGCACGCACATTAGGTGCTCACGACAGTGCCGAGGTGGCCACGCAACGCAGCCTCTTGCTCGATCATTTGGGCTCACTGCGCAATCAAATTACCCAATCAGAACGAGACCTAGAGGTGATTGATGCCGAACTGGCGATCCTGGAGGCTAAAGCAAGCGGAGAGATATCGGGCGATCAGGCTGTTCCTGAAGAAATAGTGGCAATGCAGATGGCTAGAGACCCAACCATTGTTGAGCTCAGTTCAAGGCTAACGTCAATCGATGAGGCGATTGCTTACCAAGCCCAGCGCAGTGCCCGCGGCGGTAATGAGCCGGCCGTCAAACGGCTGCTTATCCAACGCAAAGACGCGGTCAACCGAATTGCATCTCGCCAAGTGGAACTGCGGCCACAGATTGTTGCCCAGTTAACTGTCGACGGTGTTGGTCGACGACCTGGGCAAACACTGGAAGGTCCGTCGGTGTTGAAAATGCGAAGAAAAATGCTGGCCAGTTCCCTCGAAGAGGACTCGCGAGAGTTCACAAAAATTTCCAAGGAGGCAACTCAACTGGGCCAAGCTAACGCGGATCTAGAAGCACGAAAAGGTGAAATGGAACAACTGCAGCATGTGACGGATCAGATTGGCGTGCAATTGGAAAGCACGGCGATCGATCTATCGATGCCCAATCGCGTCACGCTTATTGAAGAGGCGAGTGTGCCTGAAAAAAGCGATCAATTACTCCGCATGCTGCTCTCTCTGTTGGCCGGCATGACCGGCCTTGTGCTGGGGGGCGGATTGATTGTGTTTTTTGAATACATGCGCGACTGTTTGAGTACTGCCGAAGAGGTTGTGCAGCGGATCGGTGGGCGTATGCTCGGCACGCTCCCGCTCAATAGACTCTCTAAGCAAGGCGGCAATGAGGGGTTAATGGCTGAATGTGTCGACAATATTCGCACGGTTATCGCTCAGACTGGACGCGAAGCCCCCAAGGTGATTCTGGTGACAAGTGCCGTTGAGCACGAAGGGAAAACGACCTTTGCAGCCCAGTTAGCGGCCAGTTTGGCCCGTTCGAATAAGCGGACTCTCCTCCTCGATGGAGACCTTCGGCATCCGACCGTGCACGTGGCCCTTGAACTTGACTTGGGAGTGGGATTTTCCGAGCTTCTAAGAGGTGAGTTGAGCACCGACGAGGCCGTACAGCCAACAACCATCGAAGGTCTATTTGCCGTTACGGGAGGCTTGTGTGACTACGCTGCGGTTACGGCACTCTCCCGATCGGAAACAACAAAAATCTTCGGAAAATTCCGCGAGTCATTCGAACACGTTGTGATCGACGCTGGCCCCGTGTTGGCATTTGCTGATGCGCTCTTGCTCGGGCAACAGAGCGACGTAGCTATTGTGGCAACGATGTGCGATACAAGCCGCGTGCCACTGGTGATTGCGGCGATCGACAAGTTGCGGTCAGTCGGAGTGAAAGTGCTAGGAACAGTCGTCAATGGAGTGTCGGATTCGGCACCACGGCGATTGTATGCGTCACCGTTGCCCAGCTAGTTTTCTGAATGAGGCAAGGAGCGTGTCGCAATGAAAACATCGTTTGTTTCTGGACTATGGCCGATCGTCGGCGGATTTGTTTTGGTGATTGCAGTCACGGCTACGCAAGGTTTTTTGACGGATCGCTGGAGCGGTCGCAATGTTGCTGCTGATTTGGAGCGGAGTTCGGAGCTACTCGAGTCTCGGTTTCCTTCGCGCTTTGGTACGTGGACCTTTGCGCAGGACATCCCTTCCGACCCGAAGCAACTCGCTCGGGCTGGTGCAGTCGGCCACGTTTCGAAGCTCTACCAAGACTCCCAAACCCGAGCAAAGATTTCAGCGTTTGTGGTGTGTGCCACGCCGCACGACGCTTCCGGCCACACGCCAGATCGCTGCTACCCAGGGGCAGGCTTTGAGATTGCGGAAACAGAACACCGGCAGAGCGTTGTGCTTTCGGATGGTCGCACGGCCGAGGTATTCACCGGCACGTTTCGAAAGCCGGGGCAGACATTGCGTATTTATTGGACATACGGTGTAGATGGCCGCTGGATCGCACCGCAGATCGCACGGATCGAACTAGCCGGCACAACGGCGGTCTACAAGCTCTATGCCATCATCGATGAGACTCAACTCTCAAGTAGCCAAGCCCCACAGGTATGCAACAACTTTCTGGCAGCACTCTTGCCAGAATTTGATCGCGCTGTGCTGGGAAAACAATTTGGCAATACAGGCATTTCAACCGATGCAACAGTGGAGTCAACTCCCACTCCCAATTCTAATCCTGTGCAGCAGTCGTCAAAAAGCGATGATCGTCCTGTTGGGGCCGCCACAAAAGAATAGTGGTATCGAATCGACCACCCGCAGCCTTTGTCTACGCAGAGGAGGAAAAGATCGCAGTGACCACTATCTCCAAACGGGCGCTGATCACCGGCATTACCGGCCAAGACGGTTCCTATCTAGCCGAACTATTGCTGCACAAGGGCTATGAGGTGCATGGAATGGTGCGTCGTTCGAGCACATTTGGTACCCAGCGGATTGAGCATCTCTACAGAGATATTCATGAGGCAAACCGTCCGCTTGTCCTGCATCATGGCGACATGGCAGACGGTAATGGATTGGCCCGAATGATTCGCGAGATTCGGCCAACAGAGGTCTACAACTTGGCAGCGCAGAGCCACGTGCGCGTGAGTTTTGACCAGCCGACCTACACCGCCGACGTAACAGCTGTCGGCACGTTGCGGTTGCTGGAAGCGATCCGTGATTTTCAGGATGCCACTGGCGATCAAATCCGCTTTTACCAAGCATCTAGTTCAGAAATGTACGGCAAGGTCGCCGAGACACCGCAGAGTGAATCCACGCCCTTTCACCCGCGATCGCCTTACGGAGTGGCAAAACTCTACGCCCATTGGATCACCGTTAACTACCGGGAGAGCTACGGGCTGCACGGTTCGTGCGGCATCCTGTTTAATCACGAGAGCCCACGCCGCGGCGAAACCTTTGTGACCCGGAAGATCACACGGGCCGCTACACGCATCAAGCTGGGGCTGCAAAAGAAGCTCTATCTAGGCAATTTAGATGCCAAACGGGACTGGGGGTTTGCCGGTGATTATGTGGAAGCAATGTGGCTCATGCTGCAGCAGGACAAGCCAGATGATTACGTGATTGCCACCGATGAAACCCATTCAGTACGCGAGTTCTGCGAAAAAACGTTCGCTCGTCTCGACCTAGACTATCGGGAGTTTGTGGAAATCGATCCGCGTTACTTCCGACCAGCGGAAGTCGATCTGCTGCTGGGCACGGCACAGAAAGCATGGCGTGCTTTCGGTTGGAAGCCCCGCGTCTCATTTCAAGACTTGGTTGCGAGCATGGTCGATGCCGATTTGGAGTTGGCCCACAAAGAGCAAGTCCTGCTCGCGGCAGGTCACGACGCCAGCATGCCCAATCGCTGAAACCGCTAAAACCATGACGCATTTGGCAGACAAACGAATAGTTGTAACGGGAGGCGCTGGTTTTTTGGGACAGTTCGTCTGTCGCCGGTTGCACGCTCGTGGTGTGCCGAAAGATCGACTCTTTGTACCCCGAAAGCAGGAGTTCAATCTCACGATCGAAAACGATGTCGAGCGACTCTACGAGATCGCTCAGCCAGATATTGTGATCCATTTGGCAGCTGAGGTGGGCGGGATCGGTGCAAACATGGCACAGCCCGGCCGTTTTTTTTTCGCCAACATGGCAATGGGCCTGCACCTCGTGGAGCATGCACGCCGTTGGGGCATAGAAAAATTTGTGCACACAGGCACGGTCTGTGCTTATCCCAAGTACGCCCCTATTCCTTTTTGTGAAGCAGACATCTGGAACGGCTACCCGGAGGAGACAAACGCTCCCTACGGCGTTGCTAAGAAGGCTCTTTTTGTGATGCTGGATGGTTACCAACGGCAGTACGGTCTTAAGAGTGCCATACTCGTGCCGGTAAACCTCTACGGTCCTGGAGACAATTTTGACCCCAACTCCAGCCATGTGATCCCTGCTCTGATTCGCAAGTGCCTAGAAGCCAAGCAGACAAACTCACCAGAAGTAGTCTGTTGGGGGACCGGTTCTGCCACGCGGGAATTTCTCTACGTAGACGATGCTGCAGAGGCGATTGTGCGTGCTGCAGAAATTATGGAGGAACCACTTCCGATCAATCTGGGTGGTGGTATAGAAATTTCTATTCGGGATTTGATGACCAAGATTGCACAGGCCTGCGACTATCGGGGTCGCATTGCGTGGGACGCTTCAAAGCCCGACGGACAGCCACGTCGCTCGCTCGACATCACGCGTGCTCGCAGACTCCTGAATTGGTCGCCACAACAGGAGTTTGATGCCGGACTCATGGCCACAGTGCAATGGTGGCAAGCGCAGAGCAGCCTACCTCTGTGACAGAGAATCGAACGAGAATCAAACAACCCTCTGCCGGATCGAGGCACATTCGACTCGGTCTGTTTTGTACGGCAGGCCTACTCCAGCGGTTGGAGTGAACCATGCCCAAGAATAAACCGGCGCGTGCCGGCAGCACCTTCAAAGCAAACGGTGCCCACAGCACGCGAACCCGTGCCACTAATTCCGGCGATCACACCTACGCCATATTCAGAGTGAAGCACGCGTTGACCCTTTGTGTAGGATCGTTTGGAAGCATCGATTTTGATCAGTCGCCCAGCCAGTTCATCGGCAGTCGTCCAGCCTGTTGCTGGCTTGCGTTGCGGTCGGTGCGCAGGCTGAACGGGTGCTCCATCCGCATCGTCTAGCTCGAGCACGAGGCCATCCTGCCGAATCACACGCAAGTGAATACCGGCAGGATTCTTTTTCTCAGCAGGGACTTGCTCCTGTTGGAACGAATCACAATCATCATCGCCGGCACAGTCGGTGTCGCTATTGGGTCCCATGTCATCTCCAGAGACATCCAAGCCGCTCGAGAGCGCGAGCGAAACGGGCGACTCTGTGCCGGTAACGGTCGTTTCAGTACCGGTCATTTCGGTTAGAAAAAGGCTCGGTACACAGATGCGTCGTGTGCCACGGTAGTCACGCAGGCGGGCGCAACTGGCGTGCACCTCCTCTTTGCCACGAGTGATTCCCACAAAGACAAGCCGGCGTTCCTCCTCCAGTTGCTCTGGTTGATCGAGGCTGCGCTCGTGCGGCAAAATGCCATCTTCCATGGCCACCAGATACACCACCGGAAACTCAAGGCCCTTGGCCGCGTGAAAAGTCATCAGCGACACTCGCTCGCTCGAGGCATCCCACGCATCTGTATCAGCTACCAGTGCAGTGGTCTCCAAAAAAGCACCCAGCGCGTCGTTGCTCGCGTCTGTTTCCAGGGAGCCCGGGATAAACGTTTCATCGAGTTGTTGAGCGGCAGTCATCAATTCCTCAACGTTGGCGAGGCGATCCTCGCCATTCTCGTCCTCGCTATCAGCGAGCATCTTGCGATAGCCCGTTTTTTCAAGCACAGCCGCCAGCAGCGGAGCCACGCGTTTTTCTGCTCCTTGAGCTAAGGTGGCGTGCAGTCGGGCAAATTGCTCAAGAGCTCCGCCGGCCCGTTTTTTGATACCGGGAATCCGTGTTGCCTGAGAGGCCGCTTCGAGCCGTGTCTTCCGGTGGTCTTCGGCCCAGGCGGCTAGGTGATCCAGTGACTGTTTACCGATTCCGCAAGGGGGAACATTTATCACCCGCAGCAGGGCTTCGTCATCACGAGGATTTTTTAGCAGACGTAGCCAAGCAACAATGTCACGAATCTCCCGCCGTTTGAAAAACTCGAGACCTCGCACCAACTGGTAGGGCACGCCACGACTGCGAAGCGCCACCTCCAGCGACCGCGAGAGAGCATTGGTGCGAAACAAGATGGCAAAATCACGAGGTGCACGTTGCCCGCCTGTGATCGCAGTGCTGATCTCGTCGGCAATGCGATCGGCTTCGTCGTGGCTGGTTGTGTCGAGCACAATTCGCACGGGGCTACCCGGATCGGCATTGGTGATCAGTCGTTTCGGCTTGCGACGCGAGTTGTAGGCAATCAGCCTGTCGGCCGTGCCGAGAATATTGGAGGTGCTGCGGTAGTTGTGTTCGAGCTTAATCACTGTGGCCGACGGGTAGTCGCGTTCGAATTCAAGAATGTTACGGATGCTTGCGCCACGCCAGCCGTAGATCGCCTGATCGGGATCACCCGTAACGGCTAGGTTTGGATGGTCGATAGAGAGACCACGCAGAATGCAATACTGCACGGCGTTAGTGTCCTGATATTCGTCAACGAGTATCCAGCGATAACGGCTATCGAGCACAGCCCGTAGATCTTGTTGATCGGTGAGGAGGCGGGCGATGTGTCCAAGCAGGTCATCAAAGTCGACAGAGTTCGTTTCCAGCAGCATGCTCTGGTAGATCGGCCACAACCTCTGCGCCACTTCGTCGATCGGGTGGCCCCAGCGTGGTTCAAATGTTTCGGGAGTGGCAAAATCGTTTTTAGCACGACTGATGATCCCTGCTAGACGATCGACGGGCGTGTGGGAAAGCGAGAGCCCAATTCGGTTCGCCGCGCGTTTCAGCAATCCGCTAGCATCATCGGAGCTGAGAATTGAATAGTCGCTCGACAGGCCAACCAAGCGGGCGTGCTGTCGCAGGAGTTTGGCTGCAAAACGATGGAAAGTGCTCATGGCCACCGGTTGTGGACCAACAAGTGCTCCCACTCGATGCCGCATCTCATCAGCAGCCTTATTCGTGAAGGAGAGAGCAACGATTTGAGAAGCTGGCACACCCTGGGAAATTAAGTGGGCAATGCGATGTGCCACTACTCGCGTCTTACCACTGCCGGGCCCCGCCAGAACCAGCAGCGGGCCTTCCATGTGGGTGGTGGCAAGGCGCTGGGATTCGTTAAGAGCGGCCAAGGAGAGTGCTAGCACTGAATGCCTGCGATTACGGATGAGCTAGATAAAAAGGGACGACTCTGATGGAGGCCCCACACATTCTGACGGGCCAAAAAAATAGACGGGTAGTCGACATGGACTGTTTGGATTATATTCGTCTTCGGTCAGGATCGGGCACGGTGGCCCGACGGTTACCAGATAGTTCATTTTCTACTCGCACGGGAGGGACCCCATGCCCCGCATTCCTTATAAAAACCTTACACAATCGGATGAAATGGCTGAAAAACTCGAAATGAGTACAGCTGAGATTGGTCTTTCTGTTCGCACCACAAATTGCTTGGAGGAGAAGGGGATATTCACGGTTCACGATCTACTCAACTGCACGCGAGCCGATCTGCTTTCCATTTCAAACTTCGGTGAAAAAACGTTGGAGGAAGTCTACCGCTCTCTGGAAAAGATTGGCTTTTACCGAACGGTTCAGACTCCTGTTTTGAAAGCTGTGCCGATGGCTGTCAAGCAACGAGAAACCGTCGGTCAGGCATAAACGAGGCTGGCTCCGTTGGGCTTGGATGAAAGCATCTACTGCTCACTCAAGTGAGCAGATGGGTTTGCCGGCAAACGCCGACTCACTGTGCACCACTCTAGCCGGCTGTTTTCGGAGGAGATAGACCTTGAAGCTGCCGCGGTTCTTTGGCAAAAAACGCGGTCACAGGCGCACAGGCTCACAGGCATGGGGCTCGTTCGGTGAAGGTCTCTTCTACTGCGGCCTGTTAGTGATCGGTTTGATATTCGCTGGTCTTTTGCTCTCCGGATTGGCCGTTCCGGAGTGGCGCAGCGGCCACAACTTCATCCAGACACGTTGCACAGTTGTAGGCAAGGGTTTGTCACGTCATACAGTGATAAACGCGCAGGGCACATCCGTACAACAATGGCAGCCTTGTCTGCGCGTTCGCTATCAGGCCCTGCAGTTGACACGTGACTCGTGGAGCAAGCCCTTGCGAGGAGGCATGCTGAGCGATCGACCGGCTGCGCTGAAGCAACTAGCAGCATGGAGGCTCGGTGAGGAACTTACTTGCTGGTACGACCCAGCCGATTCTCAAAATGTTGTTTTGGAGCGCGGCTACAACTGGTGGATGTGGTCGATGGCTCTCGTGCTTCCGAGTGTGCTCATTATTTTTGGCGGATCGGGTCTGATGCGAGCGGTTCGTGTCTGGGGAAAATCGGAGGAGCGTCGTGCAGCGTCCGCTGGACTCCCTGAATTATTCGAATCGACGGACTACTCTCCAGCGGAGGCCCCGGGCTATCCCGGCGTGCCAACCTGCGACGATCTGATCAACTCCCCGGGCACAATTCTGCGTTACCGTCTGCCAGTTGAAAGCCCCGAGAGTTGGACGCTGCTGGGATTTGGTCTGTTTGCCATACTCTGGAATGCTGTTGTTGCTGTGCTGGCTGTGGGCGCCGGCCTCGATCTGTTGGGGGGGCACATCGACTGGCTACTGTTTGCGCTGTTGGTGCCATTTGTAGCGGTGGGAATCGCCAGCATCTCGATTTTCTTGCGTAGTCTTGTGCTGGCAAGCGCCGTTGGAACCAGTCAGCTAGAAATTTCCGACCATCCACTGCGACCCGGCCAACGGTATGACGTATTGCTGGGACAAGGCGGCTCTGGAACCTTTCGCACACTCAAACTGTATCTGGAGGCTGAAGAGCAAGCGACATTCCGACAAGGCACTGACACGAGGACAGAGCGACTGATTGTCTGGAGTCGGCAGATAATGGAGTGGAAGGACATGCAGTTGACGCCGGGTATACGGTTTGAAACGCGCGTCTCGATTGATATCCCTGTAGACGCCATGCACTCGCTCACCTCCGAACACAACGCAGTGAGTTGGAGAATTGTCGTGCAAGGGACGCCCGAGCGTTGGCCGTCATTTACTAGAATTTTTCCTGTGGTGATCTTTCCGTCTGCAGACAATCTTTTGCGGCCACTAGAGAAACGCTCGATGCCTAATCAGGAGCTCACCCCATGAGTTCTGCTCGCGAAGTCATTCGG
>CAMBUD010000025.1 GCA_945871035.1 Planctomicrobium piriforme
CAAGTCTTGCGCTATCCGCCGCTTGCTAATGCGGGCCCGGGTGGCGGCCCGTCGGTAACGCTCAAACTCATTGTGACACCTTCGGCACTGCCGAACCCGGACCTCGGAACCACGGGCGCGGCGGCGGAAGTCGGTCAATGGGCGAGAGAGGAAACAGGACTCGCAAAGCCGCTCAGGGCCCGAGGGGAGATGCCCTGAAGTGCGGCCGGAACACGAAGTTGGCATTGGGGTTTGCGACAAGCGACCCATAAGCGACACACGTCCGATATACTAGCGTACATCAACTGGATTGGTGTGCCAACCAAGGCGCACCACCTAAAGATCATTGCCACTCGCGGCCCAGGCAGCGCTCTGAAATCCTGCTGGGTTCGCACTGCGAAAGGAATTGCTATGACCGCCCCTGCTCCCGATGCCCCGGTGGATTTCGCCACTCTCGGGCAAGTAGTGCATGAGGAAATACTTCGCCTTCGCGCCGAGGAGCAGGAAATCGTCCACCGCGAAAGTGAGATCCAGACGATGCTGGCCAGGCGCCGTTTCCCTAACCGTAACGAGATCCTGGGTAAGCGTTACTACCCAGAGCATCTTGGGGCACCGAAAGAAAGCCCCAAGGATTTGCCGCCAGCAACGGCGCCAAATTCCTCTTCCAAGGTGATCAGCATAAATCACGTGAGCGAGCCGAAAATGCCGCATGTACCTCGGCCGGGATTAATCAATAGGATCTCCGAGGACTGGGGCACGCAAGAGGGGAAAGTTGCTCTGCTCGCGCTTTCGTTACGCGATTTAGGGAAGCGATACAGCGTTAGCCACTCATCGATCAGTGAGAATCCGTTCTTTCGGCAGAAAATTCAGCCGCTCAGACAGCGGACAAAGAACGCCCATCGGACGGCGAACTGGATTGAGAAGAACGCCCCCAGTCGGTCCTAAGCATTTCCGACCACGCTTCCGACCACCGTAATTTTTTTTACGCTCTCTTCGCCCGCAAGGAGCCACTAAGCCGCACCAAAGGCAACCACTTCCGACCGACCACAGGGATTTATGGGCCACCAACTGGCCCGTGATCGATTCCCAAAGTCAGGAGATCTGGAAATGGTTGTGAATACGCGTCGTGGTTCGGAAACCCAGCAGCCTTTGGTTTTTATTCCCGGCCTGATTGTGCCGGAAGCCCTCTACCGCATCGATGAGTTGTGGGCCCGCATGGGCTGGGCCAAGGCCTCTTACCGGGCGGCCTGCCGCAAAGGCCTCCGAGTTCGCCGCAGCGGCAAGCGGGCCTACGTGCTCGGTGCCGACGCGATTGCGTTCATAGCGAGCCAAACCGGGCCTCAATGACATCACATGCTGCTGGAGGCCCGCCCGCGGCCTCTGGGGCTTGGTCTGGCGCATTGGGCTCCGTGCGCCTCGCCCTTCACTAGGAGCGGCCCGTAGCGGGCTCCAGATCGCAACCTAACCCTTCATTCCCGGAGCAAGTAAGCCATGACCATCGAAGCCCCCCTCGCACTACGTCCCCGGCAAGCAGCAAAGACTCTCAGTATTTCGCCCCGCCATCTCTGGCAGTTGACGCATGAGGGTCTGATTCCTTGCGTTCGCGTTGGGTCAGGAAGCCGCAAGACTGTCCTGTACCCCACCGAGTCCCTTCGCACTTGGCTTCACGCGGCCTCTCAGGATCCGCGTCGCGCTGGAAACGGAGGTGAGCGATGAGCGGACATAACTCGCAGCCAAGCATTCCACAGCGTCTCGTGGAGTTCGCCAGGAAGACCTATCGCTTCGGTCAGAGCGAGCAAAAGGAGCCATTTGCTGTGCAGCTCAGCGGTCCGAATCTCGCACTGTTTCTTTCCGAAGGCGAGCGAGCTGGGTTCCGAAACCGGCTAGCTCGCGATTTTCACAAGACCGATGGTGCTTTCCCACGCAAGCAATGTCTCGGCGACGCCATCAATGTCCTACTCGCCGACTGCGCGGACACAGCCCCAGAGCCGTGCTATCGACGTGTGGCCCCTCACCGCGACGGTGGAATCATCGTTGATCTTGGTGGGCCTGACGGCAAAGCGGTAGTTATCTCACCGAACGATCCGGTGGGCTGGCGATTGGTGGCACCGTCGCCCGTCCTGTTCCATCGAACGGAACTCATAGGCCCCATAGCAGATCCTGTTATGGGAGGTTCTTTGGACGAGATTCAGCGGCTCTTCAATCTCACGGATCGCCAGTGGGCGCTAGTGCAGGGCTGGATACTCGCCGCCTTTGACTGCGACATTCCGCACCCCATTCTTGCGATCTTTGGCCCGGCTGGGGCTGGCAAAAGCTGCTTGGCTAGATTGCTGGTTCGACTTTGCGATCCATCCCCGTGCCCACTACGCAGCGCGCCCGACTCGGAGAAGGATTGGCACATCGCCGCCGCCAGTAGCTGGGTGTATGCCATCGACAACGTGAGCGACCTAAAGACTTGGTTGTCCGAGGCCCTCTGCAAGGCCGCTACGGGTGATGCGAGGGTCGTGCGAGCCCTCTTCACAGACAAGGGGCTTGCGGTGACCAAGCTAAGACTCCCGGTGATCATTACGTCCATTGAGGCCGGGAGACTACGCGGCGATTTCGGGGATCGGCTCGTCATGCTGGAACTGCCGCGCCGGGATCGCACAAAGGCTGAGCGAGATATGGAACGACTGATCTCGGTGTGGCTCCCCGCCTGGCATGGCGCTGTCTTTACCGCTTTGGCCAAGACTCTGGCAGCGCGATCTGGTGCAAAGCCGACCACCCAATCGGCTCGCATGGCCGACTTCATGCACCTGCTTCGGTGCGCCGATGAGGCCGGAGTGACCGTCGATGCCGAGAGGGCCTACCAAGAAAACCGGCGCGACACGGCCCGGGAGGTAGGCGACGGCGACGAGCTAGTCGCTGCAATCACCAAGATGCTCCAAAAGGACCCAAACGCCGGCTGGCACGGCACGGCCTCCGAACTCCTTCAGGCTCTCAATGCCAGCCTGAACGACGAGAAACCGCCGGAATGGCCCAAGATCGCGAACACGCTGTCGCGGAGGTTGAGGCGAGTGGAGCCAGTGCTGCGAGACTGCGGAGTACGATGCGAACGATCAAAGCACCCAGACAGCCGTGTAGTGCTTATTACTCTCTCCCTCTCAGAGAATAAGGAAACATCGCTCGCATCGTACGCCGCGGAGGCCGAGGACACTTTTCCTTCAGAAATCGATGGTTTTTTCCCGAACGATCCTCCTGCACCCGAGCGATCACCGAACGATGTCGAAACGCCGCCCGCACCCCTCCCGAGCGATCACCGAACGATTGCCGAACGATCCTTGCCAGGGCCCGACCGGCGTATGACGACGGATCGTGATCGCATGCCACGCAAAGCCAGCCCGCTGGAGCCATCGCTGAACGTATCCGGAACATGCCGGAATTGCGGGTCCAAGAATCTGACCGACAAGCCATACCACGGCGGCAGGTCTTTACGCCGTGAGTGTGTTGACTGCGAGGCCTTCGTTAGCTATCCGCAGTGGAATCCGTAGCCCACAATGCTTGTTCCTGCGCAAAGTAAGGAGTATAATCATGGGCATGAAGGTTGGTCGACCACTGAGCGAGCAGCTGCGACGCGCTATCGAAGCCTCGCCGATGTCCCGCTACCAACTCGCGAAGGAGACCGGCGTGAGCCAGAGCGTGCTTTCGCTGTTTTGCAACAAGAAGCGAGGCCTGTCCCTTCGGGCAATCGATGCCCTCGCGGCTGCGTTGGGCCTAGAACTGAAACCCCGAAAGTGGAAGGAGTCGTGAAGCATGGCCAGTGTTTCCAATGACGGCGGTCGCCGTCGCGTTCAGTTCACCCACCCGGATGGTCGGCGACTGCCGATCCGGCTTGGAAAAGTGTGCCAGCGGACCGCTAAGGCCTTTGCAACACGCGTGGAGCAGCTCTTGGCGTGCATGCGACTGAAGCAGCCAATAGACGCAGATTTGGCGTCATGGATCACGGAGTTGGAGGCAAAGACTGCCGACAAACTCGCCCGATACGGCCTCATCCCAACGCGGACCAACTCGGAGCCAACGGCTCTGGCCGCGTTTATGTCTCGCTACGTGGACGGCCGTCACGACGTGAAGCCCGCAACGAAGGAGATCTGGAGACAGGGCCAGAATGGACTCATCGCATTCTTTGGCTCCGAGCAGCCGATGGACGCGGTCACTGAGGGTGACGCCGAGGAATACAAGCAGCGGATGATCCAAGACGGCCTAGCCATGGCGACCATTCGCAAGCGGCTCTATTTTGCGGGCCTAGTGTTCCGTGCGGCGATGAAACACAGACTCATCCCGGCCAACCCATTCGCGGACGTACGTGTCCAGGTTCCGCCGCCCGGGCGGAAGCACTTCATAACCACCGAAGAGACCGAGCGGCTCATCGACGCTTGTCCCAACGAAAATTGGCGGGCTATCATCGCTCTAAGCCGATACGGGGGCATGCGCTGCCCGAGCGAAGTGCTTTCACTGAAATGGTCGGACATCGACTGGAGCCCCACGCACGGTGTGATGCAGGTTCATTCACCCAAGACTGAGCACCACGCTGGCAAGGGATCGCGAATAGTCCCGCTTTTCGGCCTGCTGCGGCCGCATTTGGAATGCGCTTTTGAAGCCGCTCCGGAGGGCAGCGTGTATGTCATTGCGGAGTCGTTCAGAAAGGCTGCGCTCGGCAAGTCTGGCTGGAGGAACAGCAACCTCCGGACACCGTTTGCGCGTATCATTAAACGCGCTGGGATGACACCGTGGCCCCGGCTCTTTCACAATCTTCGGTCCTCTCGGGAGACCGAGCTGATGGCGAATCACCCGCCGCACGACGTCTGCAGCTGGATCGGAAACAGCCTCGCCATTGCCCAGCGGCACTATTTGCAAGTCACGCAGGCTTCCATTGCCCAAGCGGTTGCGGAGCCCGCCTACATAGGCGACCAGAAAGCGGCGCAGAATCCGGCGCAGCACCTACGCGCACCGGGGGGCACGGAGCGGAACTCGGTGCCGGTCGCATCACGCCAAAACCCTGAGAATGCAGATCGCAGCGAACCCGTGCGACATCCTGCTGCACTCCAAAGCGGAGGGCATGGGATTCGAACCCACACTCCATCACTGGACATCTGATTTCGAGTCAGACCGCTGGCCAATTCGCTTACCCTCCGAATCGTCTGGTTGAATGTAGAGTTCTACCGTGCAGCGCTCAAGCCGAGGACCTCTAGCGGCAGCATTTTTTAATTCCACCCTGCCAGATGCACCGCCCGTTGCTCAGGCTGCCTTGGTCGCGACTACTGTGGGACGCTTTCACTGGCTTACAGACCGCTTTAACAGAGCGCAATGGGATTTTCTCGCACCCATTGATGAACACTTGAGCCATGTCCTAGATTTTAAGGGCAATACGGTTGGCTGAGCGTCCTGCTAGCGAATACTGGGACCGATCGTGCGTTATCCTGATTGCGTTTTCCCTTATGGTATGAGTTCCCCTTTTTCCCTTCCTATCAACCATTTGCTGCACATGTCTCATCGCTTGCTAACAACAGACCGCTACATTTTCATGACTGGGTCTACTGGACTCCTGGGCTCCTACTTAGTTCGGGATCTTTTGCTCTCGGGCCGTCGGCTCGCGCTGCTGGTTCGTCGTGATCGAAAACATTCGCCTCGGAGTCGCGTTGAAAAGTTTCTGAGTCACTGGGAGGATTCGCTCGGGATCCGGCTGCCACGACCGGTGGTGCTTGAGGGCAATTTGAGCGAGCCGCTCTGCGGTTTAGATGAAGCCTCTTGCAACTGGATCCGTCGCAATTGCGATCAAGTGCTCAACAACGCTGCCAGCCTGACTTTCCGTGCATCGGATCGGGATGCCGATCCGTGGCTGACCAATGTCACCGGCACAACCAACGTGCTGGAACTGGCCGGCAAGACCGGGCTCAAGCACTTGCACCATGTCTCAACCGCGTATACCTGTGGTTTACGTTCGGGCCGGATATTAGAATCTGAGCTTGATGTCGGCCAAGAGTTTGGCAACGACTACGAGAAAAGCAAAGTGGAGTCCGAAGGACTTGTGCGCTCCGCAGATCATCTGCAAACGGTTACGATCTATCGCCCGTCCATCATCGTGGGCGATTCACAAACTGGTTACACCTCAACGTATCACGGTTTCTTTGCAGCCCTGAGGCTTGGCCACACCCTGCTCACCCGTGTGGTAAAAGGCTCAACCAACAGCCCAGCGCTGATGGGGTTGCTAGGCGTCGACCTGCAGGCCCAGAAAAACTTTGTGCCGGTCGATTGGGTTGCCAGCGTGATCGTTGATGTGATGCAAACACCAACCGCCCACGGCAAAACATTCCACCTCACCCACCCTGCCCCCTTGTCGATGAACACAGTCGGTTGCCTTGTGCAGGAGGCCGTGAATTGCTTCTCGCAGGATGCCTCGCCAGACGATCCCGATCTCTGCGACGAACAGTGGTTTGCCGATAATCTCCGAACGCAACTCGATGTTTACACCAGCTACTACCGCAACGATCCTACCTTCGATCAGACCAACACCCTCCAGTTTGCCAGTCACATACCCTGTCCAACGCTCGACACACCGACCATGCTGCGAATGGCACGGCTTGCAATTGAAAATGACTTTGGCCGTCAGGCTGCCCCCAAGCAGAAGCCGGTTTTTGATGTAGAAACATTTTTCGGCCCCAGCCTATCGCTCGATCCTGATGGTGATGCGCTCTCGCTATCTGACAGCACAAACTCGGTCGATCAGCCGAGTCGGCTGGGACTCGAAATCGCTGGTGCCGGCGGTGGCCAATGGACGCTGTACGGCTGCAATGACCAGTTGCTGGCGGTTGTGCCTGGGATTGATGCACGCGCGGGGAGTGTCTGCCGCCTCAACACTCACACCTTCCAAAAACTTATTGCGCGTTCGATTGATATAGATGCGGCCTTCAATGCCGGCAGCATTCTGGTTGATACCACGCCTGACAATCACAGCGCAAGTCCGACACGTGGGACACGGATTTTGCAGGAGAAACTGAAGGCGTTGCTCCATGCGGCCGTTCTGAAAAATAACACTCAAGCCAATCCCGCGGCCTGGCCGCCAAGCGAAGAAGCGGTCATGGCCGGCACAATCGATGGTCCGGCCGACTGAGAAGAGGCGCCGCTTTGATGCCCCTGTCGCTCCCGCTGACAGCGTTTGAACAGTACATGCTACTCGATGGGACTGCCGACCATCCGATGGATTTTTTCTTTCGCTTGCGTTTTCATGGCAGCCTCGAGCTCGATTTGGATACGCTGCAGGAGGCCTTGGATGCGGCTGTCCGCAGGCATCCGCTGCTTGCCGCCCGCATCGACTCTCACCGGACAACTGGCCCGCGATTTACCATCTCCGCGGGTGGCCCCATTCGCCTGCAGACAGCCCCGCCCCTCAGCGATCCAGACGCTTTCCCAGCCTTTGCAGCAATCGATCCAGCCCGCGGGCCGCTCCTGCGATTTGTGATTGTTGGCACAGTCACGGCGGCAACTGATCCTGACACAACAAACCGGTTCGATATGATCGCACAGTTTCACCACGCCGCCTGCGATGGCTTGGGTGCGGTGGCATTTCTCAACGACTTTCTCAAACTGCTAGCTGCGCGACTGACTGCCCTCGATCCCCAACTCGACCCGCTCAACCCATTGCAATTGAGGGGCCGCGGCCGCTACGGACTCAAGCTGTGGTCGTTCGTGACATCGCTGCACAGGCAGGCCCGCGGACTCGAAGGAGTGTGGAAGTTTCTGACGAACAAGCCGGTTCGATTAGAGTCTGTCGGGGCTGCTGCTACTGCGGCGGGGTCGGCTGAGAGTCTAGCGGCGAACACGCGTTGCCCTACCGCCTGCTCATTTACGCTGGATAGCCAGACCACTGCGGCCCTGCGACAAGCAGCCAGACACAACGGTGTCTCGGTTAATGAACTGCTGACGGCCGCACTATTTTCGACGCTTCGGGCGATGATTCCGGCTACCGCTTTCGATCAACATCGCAGCGTCATTCGCCTCTGCATGCCCATGAATGCACGTCAGGCATCTGACCGCCGTACGCCAGCAGCCAATATTGTGAGCATGATTTTTTTAGATCGTTCGCCTCAGCAGATTCTAGATGCCCCTGCACTGCTGCAGTCGATTCATGACGAGATTCAGCTAATCAAACGCTGTGGGCTAAAAATGACTTTTATTTTCACACTCTGGTTGGCACGCTTGCTTCCGGGTGGAATCCGTTCGCTTGTAAAAAACCAGCAGACTGCCGCCACAGCGTTGTTCACAAATCTGGGTTCTATTTTTAACTGCAGGCAGCGTGCGGCCTCGCAGGCCATGCACATTGGCAGGGCCAGGCTTGTTTCGATCGAAATCTTACCCCCGATTCGAGCAGGCACAGGCTTGGGCGTTGCTGTCTGTGAATATACGCATGCGCTGCACTGCACGCTGCACAGCGATCCCAAAGTGCTTAGTAACAAACAAACGGTCGTTCTTTGCGATCTGTTACGCGACTGCCTGCTCCAACGGGCGGGGGTAGTGGATACGCTTCCTGCCCCGTACTGAGTCCAGTGGCACACCCCAACTCCACTCTCGGTAGAGGTCCGCCTGCAGGGTTCGTGCCGAACATTCGCAGAATACCGAGTAGGGGACGTGGTAACGGCCAAGACACCCAGTCGGGACCAACATTCGAAATTTCATAGCGTTCTGCCGATTCCCTTTGCAGAGAACATCGGAGCTTGGAACGGCCGTGGCCGGCTGTTCGGCACCTTGTAGGGAGTGTATCGCAATGATAAAAGACACTTGGCGATTAGTGACTCGCGGCACCAACGGCGAGTTGATCATTCACGACTTCGACTCAGCCGCAGGCATTCTGCACACACATTTACAAGTGGGCACCGACGACTGCAGCACCGATTTAGGGTTGCGGGGTGCACCAGTATTTCGCGCGCTCGTTGGCCCAATGCCTGAAGGAAAGAATGTCGTGCGCTACGAATCGCCGGAGGTATTTGAGACGCTGACAAAAGAATGGTCGATACCGCGCACACCGCGCCGGCGAGCGCGCAAGTCTCAAGCCACGCCGCAGGCCGAGTGAGGTATGGCGGCAACTGTTTTCTCGAAAATAATTGCGCGCGAGATCCCAGCGCGCATTGAATACGAGGACAACCTCTGCTTGGTATTTCATGATGCCAATCCCCAGGCACCGTTCCATCTGCTCATCATCCCGAAAGAACCAATCGCTTCGCTCTTCGATGTGGAAGAAAAAACGGCGTCACTCCTTGGGCATTTGGTTGTTGTAGCGACTCGCATCGCAGCGCAACTTGGCCTGAGCAGCGGCTATCGCTTGGTTGTGAACTGCGGCCCTGACGGCGGCCAAAGTGTCGATCACCTGCACCTGCACCTGCTCGGTGGACGCGCCCTGCACTGGCCACCCGGCTGAATAGGCATGCCGATAAGCGAGCGACGCGGGGGTGTCTCAACGCCACCAAGTCTGCATCTTTTCCAGCAGGCCACCGGCGCGTTGGGGTGCCGCTGGCGAGGGACCAACAGACGCATCAGACCCGAGGGGGCCTGGGCGATTTGCCAGTTCGAGTGCCTCGATCGAGATAAATGTTTCGAGGAATCGCGGCCAGTGTGATTCTAGTTCTACAACACACGCCCCGATATCCCTCGCGACCAGATGGCTGTCGAGCAACGCAAGCATTTTAGAGAGTTGCACCCGTTGCTGTTCATCAAAAGCGAGGTCAAACACTCGCACATCAGCGACGTAAACGCTGCCCGGGCCGAGGAGATCCAGCCGCACACGCAAGGACTCAAATCCATTGGTGGGCAGGTCATCGACTTGCAGCACACACTGCGACCATGCCGTTCCCAACGGCCTGCCACCAGCCATGCCGCCGACAACGGCAAAGCGATAGTATTCACGATCGTTCTGCTCTCCCTCCAAAGCAATTCGCAGCGGTGGCTGCGGATCACCTTCAGCCAAGCGAAACCGCGCCGCAATGCTCACGCGTCCTGTGGCTGGTGGCGAAAACGGATTGCTGCGAACCGTTGCCAGCCCATTGATCGAAGAAAAATGAACTGCTTTGCTACCGCCAACGGTGGCGGCAGGCACAACGGTCAGAGCCCCTCGCTTGGGCTCAACCAATTCCCAACCAGCTACCGCACCACCCACTCCGGGAAGATCAAAGCTCGGATTGTCGAGCACCTTGAGTGGGATCGGCATTTCCAGAAATGCCCGCCGCCGACGCAAATCCGCCAGCCTTTGCGCAACGTTCTGCTCGACCGACTTATCGAATGCAATGCCCACACTCCGCACGGCCGCCTCGCCGTCAACGAGCACGGTTCTCACTCCCCAGGGCTCCAGCGCCACCAAAACTCCTCCATCAGCGGTGATCAGCACAGCAGAGGAGTCTATGCCGTCCATGGCCGATAGCGGCCTGTTCTGAAAGAGAACGGTCGCAGTGCAGGGAACCCCGCAAGCGTTGACAACGTTCAGCCACGTCCCTGTTTCGCCAATCCGCGTGCGCACCACCAGCGGCGCGGGGAGCTTATCAAAGAGAGTGAATCGGCCAGATTGCATAGCTTCCATGCTGCGCCGAGTGGGCGCAACGACTCGATCCACCAAGCCAAAGAGCAGGCCCATGTCGAACACAACCTCCACCTCAGAAGCTATGAGCGATTCGGCAAGAGCCCGTGACCGTTCGGTGGCCGTTGGCACAGCATGGATGAGAAACGGGCCGTCGGCTCTGGCATTCTGAAACGGTCCGTGCGGCAACACGTCCTGCACGGCAAGCTCGACAGGCTGCTCCATTATTATCACGCCGCGTCTCGCGGCACGGGCCACGCTTTGCGTCATCGGCAACGCGCGATTTGTGTTGTCGATGGTGCTCTCGTCAAGCAGGTTATCTGCGGCGCTGTGCACATGAGGTGACACATACACAATATTTTTATGCGCGGTGATCCCCCCTGGATCGAGGCTAATTTCCCGCATGACGTCAGCGTGAGAACGCGTTGCTGACAGACTGGGCTCAAACCTCGCGGCCAGTTGGCCCTCGAAAAAGAGCGTTGTTGGCACGACGTACAGGCTCCAACGGCTGTTGTGCGCTGCCAGTCGGTCGGCCAGTTGGGCGTAAAAACTCGCCAGAATTCCCGCGCGATAATCGAGCCAGCGATCGCGCAGCGGACCCTCGACCTGCTCCGCCCGACGCAGAAAGCGATCCGGGCCGGTGGCCGATTCCTTCTCGCCAATGCTGGCACTGAATCGGGCGAACGTTGCATCGTCTAAGCCCCAAGCCACGCCGGGCAGGTGCATCCAGCCGTCGTGAGGCAAGAGAATCGCCACGCCATCGACGGCTGAAGATGCCGCAACGCGGCCGGCCATTTCATCAACCACATCGAGCGCAGCCTGCTGCACTCGAGAATCGAGAATATTGTAGTGGCAAATCGATTCCCGTCCGGACACCATCAGTGTTTTGCCATCGCGGCCCACGCACGCAATACCAGTCGCCTCCGGTAGCGTCGAATTGCGAAGCACTTCGAGACAGGGCAGCGGCGCATTGAACGCTAAGCCGGGCACCAAGCGTAAACCCTCGCGAGCATACGTGCGGCAGAGCACTGCCAGCAGATCTTTTTCAACTGGATCCCAACCCGCTTCAAAAGCGGGACCGCCACCCCAGCGCCGATTATCGATTCCCATCTGCGACGGCCAGCTTCCACCGCCATCTGCATACACGCCCACGAGTGCTCCCTGAACGTTCTGCGACTTCAGCCACTCCGCTGATCGACTCACACCGGAGAGTTTTGTATGCCAGTCGCTCAGTGCTTTTCCAGACGAGGCCTCCAACCGATCACTGGTGCCAAACAGAGAGAAATCAGGTGTTGGCAGATACGCATAGAAACGTTTTGCGGCTGCACTCTGGGCACCAGAGCCACTCGTCACAACTGCCTCGTTCAAGACAGGCAACCGACTGGGACCCGCCAGAATTCGCACTTTTCCAAACAGCGCGTTTTGCTGCGTTGAGGGATTGGAGACCAACAGCAGAGGATTTTTCGTGCTTGGCCAAAACACGAAGCGATGCAGGCCTATTCCGGTCGATGGAGCAGCCCCACAGGCTGATCTTTTCACGGTGAAGCCACCGCTGTGCCTCGATTGTACAAACGCATGAGTGGCATTGGATTCGAGCACACTGACTCCAATGACCGCATCTTGGTCAAGCGGATACTCAATTTCCACAAGGTGCGGCATGCCGGGTTGCACGGCTGCCACAACGATTCCTTCCCACGTTGGCTGTTCGGCCGAACGTGCCGCTGGCAAACGCAGCATCGTCCCTACTGCATGAGCTTCAACAACCGAATGGCCGTAGGCGAGCAAACCACTGAGGCGTGGAACCATTGAGGCAACCGCTTGCAGATTGACGGCTGGCAGCTTCGGTAATGGAACCTGCGGGATCGCAACGGCAGGCAATAACATGCTTGGCAAAGGCAGCCCACGGATGGGCATGTTGGGCACGCCGAGGCCGGGCAGACGGCGAAGCCGTTCGTGCAATCGCGGGCTGCCCGGGTCAAGCTCGTAGAGAATATTCCAACTGGCCGCAGTCGGCGCCTCTTCCGTGGGATTAGCCGTGGCATCGGCGACTGCTACCAACTGAATCGTATGCGCTGCAATCGGCCGCTCCCAGCGCAGATTACCGCGTTCAACCACTTCAATATCGACATCGTATACGCTCTCGCGCGCTGGCAGTGTCCATTCAAACACCACCGGCATAAAAGACTGCGGCTGTCGATCGCTTGCTTTTGTTTCTGCCGCAGGCGCTACCACACGGGCCTGCAGAGGCCTCGTTGCTGCAAAAATATCCGCCCCGGCCGGAAAAGTTTTGATGCGCACCTTCATCTCGATTGCACCGGCGCCAGCGGACCGTTCCGAAAGCAGCGGATGCACGGCAAATGACACTCTTTCGCCAGGTTTACGCAGAGTTGCGCCGACGGCTTGGGCCGCAGATGGTGCACCTTCCGCTGATGCAGTCGGTAGAAATACGACGCGGAGATCGTCTCCGGCTGCGCGACGAATGGTGAGTCGATTGCCCTCTTTGTCAAGCGGTTGCTGCTGTTGAGAGGAAAGAATGTCTGCGATCGAGAAGTCGAATGTGGTGGCGGCATCTTCCTGACCATCAGGCACAAGATGGCCTACAACATGTGTGCTTTGCCAATCGTCCACCGCTATCTGCACGCCATTCACCCCCAGCGGACGTGGCTCATGGATGTGGATTGTATCGCCAGTGGCATGGACGGTGGTGGTAGCATCTTTCTCAATGCAGAGGGTTTGCCACTGTCCGATGTTTGTAGCTGTGCGCAGAGGCTCAGACCCGGGCTCAGATGCCGCTCCGTTTTTGAGAGTGCGAATCGTTCCTGTCCACACGCGTGCCTTACCGCCACCCCACGTCAGACGAATCGCTACTGGTGGTTCTTGAACCGTTGCCGGTGCGGTGTCTGTTATGGCTGCACAGAGGTGCGCAGAAAATCCACCGCAGAGAACTGCCGCCAGCACCAGGTTCTGGGTCCACAATCGGGGAGCATTTCGATCGGTCATCGTCGCGTAGATTCCTCTCCGGGAGGCCAGAGAGTAGCGACCGTGCGCCGGTGGGGCAAAGGCTCTTTAAGCCTGTAAAAATAGGCTGCCGAAGAGAAATAGCTCTGCTTTAGCCCGGCACAGCATCCGCAATCGCAAAGAGCGGTTCCAGCCATGCCGCCTCGGGGGCACCACTTGCTGCCGGCTGGAGCGTGCGACGCAAGGCATCGGCAATGACCGGACAGCGGTTGGCAACATCCGATAGTTCAAAGAAATCATCTGGCTTGGCAAATAGTTGAACCGTCTCAAGAGCATTTTTCGCAACTTTTGGAGCGACGAGTTGCCAGTCCGGCGTGACGATCGTCGTTCCGCCCTCCCCTGTCACAATGACTCGGTCTCGCGCTTGCCGTGCCCACGACTCCAGCAGTCTCACGAAACTCCTGCCGCACCACGGGGCTGCCAACTCTTGTTCTGCTGAATCGACTGCTTGGCCACTGACTCCGTCGATAAGGTCTCGCAGCGTTGCCCCCACATCAGCTGGAATCACTAAGCCGCCGTAGCGTTGGGCCACCATGCGGTGGCTCGAATCGATCAGGATCGCCGGTAATTGAACGACTTCGCTGTAGGGTGGAAAATCATCTTGGCACCCTAGCCAACCGTGTAACCCCAAAGGCAATCCGCGCACGCCCATCACTAATACAATCCAGCCACCATCTCCGAGCGTGTTTTGTGCCGCAGTGGCAGCATGGATGAGGCGGCCAAGCTGCTGATCCAGCAGTGTGAGCTGACCGGCGAACACCTGACGGCAGCCAACCACGAGATCAGGATCCGTGGCAGAATCGACCCTGAAGTTTGGTACCCGCGGACCGGGCGGCGCTGGAGGATCCTCCGCATCCGCATAGGCCTCGCGAAAACTATGAGGCGCATCCCATGCAACACCGAGGCTCGTCGCATGACACCAAACGAATCGCTGCGCACCGGCCTCCAGCACCTCGATCGCACGGCCGAAGAGTCGAGCAATGTTTGTCTGCCCTGCATCCCGTTCGACAAACTGCTTCGTCACTGCCTGGATAGGATCGATCTTTGCATCGGTTCCAAGCTGGATACCGAATTTTTCTAGGCCCTTGAGCGTCGATAGATCGTCGGTCACAACTGCCGATTGCCAGTCGCGCGAGGCAACAGACGCCAGCAACGTTTTGCCGCTACCCGAATCGAAAAGGGAGGCGAGTGTCTGGCAGGGATCGCTGGCAGTCGCGATCAATCGATCCAACAGCAATCCGCGACCGGCCAGCGCGTCAATCGCTGGCGTGGACACCCAGGTCGATCCCCACGCGGAAAGCATCCAGGCCGGGAGTCGATCAATCGTAACGATGAGTAAACCGCTGGGGCGTGCGGCTAACGGCGTTAGGATTGTGGTGGCGGCCGGATCTGGGGGCATGGTTTCATTGTCCAGATTGCCATTCTTTTCACCATCGTGCATGCTGACAGACCCCAAACCGACAGTCTCTTTCCCTTGCCATGGCCACCCAACAGCCCCCCTACCAAACGCTGCCGCAGATCACATCGGGGATGCCACCGGGGATCCCTTTTATCGTGGGCAACGAAGCGGCAGAACGATTTAGCTTCTATGGAATGAAGACGATCCTTGTCGTTTTCATGACGCAATATCTTCTGTCCGCAACCGGCCAGACGGCCGGAATGAATGAAACGCAAGCGCGGGAGTGGATGCATTTTTTTGTCGCCACTGCCTATTTTTTTCCAATCATTGGTGGCATTGTTGCCGATGCGTTTCTCGGCAAGTATGCGACTATTCTCTTGCTCTCGCTGGTGTATTGTGTTGGTCATCTCTGCCTGTCGCTGATGGACATGCCAGCGTCGCTCCTCGCGGCAACACTGGAGCCACGGGGTTGGCTGCTCGTTGGACTCGCGCTGATCGCGGTCGGATCGGGAGGGATCAAGCCCTGCGTCTCTAGCCATGTCGGTGATCAGTTTGGTGCTGCCAACCGGCATCTCTTGGAACGCGTGTTTGGCTGGTTTTATTTTGCCATTAATTTTGGGTCATTTTTCTCAACACTGCTTACCCCGTGGCTCTTAAAACACAGTGGACCGGGCTGGGCCTTTGGCGTGCCGGGCATTCTCATGGCCGCGGCCACATGGGTCTTCTGGCTGGGCCGCCATCGTTTCGTTCACATCCCGCCCCGAGGCATGCGGTATTTTTCTGAAACGTTCGGCCCCAAAGGCCGTGGGGCAATCTTCTCGCTGGTGCCGCTCTATCTATTGGTGGCGGTTTTCTGGTCGCTCTACGATCAATCTGGTGGTGCCTGGGTTCAGCAAGCTCAGCAGATGGATCGCAGACTACTCGGCGTGTCGTGGCTCGAAAGCCAGATTCAAGCCATAAACCCGCTCCTTGTATTGATCTTTATTCCTCTCTTTAACGCCTTGATCTACCCGGCAGTTTCCAAATTGATAACCCTGACACCGCTCCGAAAAATCCTGGCCGGATTTGTGCTGACAGTGTTCGCATTTGCAATCAGCGCATCCGCACAGCGAGTCATTGACATTGAAGCAGATCGTTTTCAGCAGACCATTGCCCCACTTGTAGCCCAAGGAAAGATCGACTCTGCCGCCACCGCAACAGCGCTGCACGAAGCGGGTTTTGTAGCGATTGCAAAGGAACTCGTGGACGATGATGGTCAGACAAATCCACAACAACTCACCCGGTCACTGGTCGCCGCCGGCCTGGCCATCACCGTAGACAACACCCGGCTGTCGGCAGATTGGCCAAACGTTGGCTGGCAGTTGTGTGCCTATGTTGTCATCACCGCAGCTGAGGTTCTCGTTTCGATCACCTGCCTTGAATTTAGCTACACGCAGGCACCACCGCAGGGAAAATCGCTCGTGATGAGCCTCTATCTGCTGAGCGTATCGATGGGCAACCTCTTCACGGCCATGGTCAACAAGCTGACACAGGATGCAGCCGGCAACTCCACGCTCTCCGGCGAGAACTACTATTGGTTCTTCACTGGCTGCATGGCGGTAGCAACCGTACTCCTCATTCCAGTGCTATTGCTCTATAAGCCACGCGAGTATCTGCAGGGTGAGCCGACAAATAGCCGACTAGCACCTGACAACGCGGTGGGGTCGTTGACGGGCTCACGCGCGAAACGATAGACTCAGCTTTTCCGGCTGGCATGAGTCCCTATCCAACGTTTTGTCGAGCCATAGTCGAGCCGTATTTGAGCACCATCATGCCACAGTCCACACCCGTACTCGATTCTAAGCTTGATAAACTTCTCCGACTGGTTCGGGTTGGCGCCACGCATGTGGGCAAGGGCGTATTCGCCCGCCGCCGATTGAAAGCAGAACTCGTACTCGGTGAAGTTTTGGGGGTGATCATGCGTGAACACCCCGAGGATTCGAGCTACTGCATGGAACTGCAGAGCGGCAATCTGCTGGAACCCGCTCCGCCCCTGCGATTCGTCAACCACAGTTGCGATCCGAATTGTGAACTCTTCTATTGGTTCGATGAGGATCAAAGCACTCAGGAAGACCGCTTGTGGCTGCAAACGACCCGTCCAATCGAGCCTGGAGAAGAACTCTCGATCGACTATTGCTGGCCTGCCGACGCAGCGATCCCATGCCGCTGCGGGGCACCCAACTGTCGGCAATGGATCGTCGATCCAGACGAACTGCACCTGCTGGGCCCGCAAGATGGCGCGGCTTCTCCTTAGCAGCGGTTCTCATTCTTTCGCTACTAGCAGCAATCGGTCTGTCGCGACTGCGTGTGGATGATGACCTGCGATCACTGCTGCGGGCCACCGACGCCGACTTTCAACTCATCGATGAGATCGCTTCGCGTTTTGGTGCTTCTGATCGCGATTGCATTATCCGGGCCTCGGCTCGAGTGGGAGATCTTTTTGATGACCAATCCCTCCAGCAGCTCAAAGCACTAAGCGAGTCGCTCGCAGGCATCGACGGTGTCGAACAGGTGCGATCAATTTTGGATATCCAACGCAGAGGTGCCGCCGGTCTTCTGCTGCCAGTTATCCCACGCACGCACGAACCGCTGAGCGCAGATGCGCTGCAGGCGGCTCGCCAGCGGGCTGTTCGACACCCGCTGATTGCTGGCCATCTGCTCTCCGCCGATGCCACTTCCTCGCTGCTACTAGCTCGACTGGCTCAAGGGGTTGATGCTCCGCCCCAACTCGGTGAAACAATCAATCGCATTGAAAAAGTTCTTGCTGACCATGGCGGTAAGGGTGCCCATCTGGATTTGGAACTGACTGGACTGCCTGCTCTCCGCGATCAGGCCGCGCGTGCCTTGCGCCGCGACATGCTTCTTTTCAACTCGCTGGGGCTGATCTTTGCTGTCGTACTTTCAGCTACGGTGGCTGGTAGTCTCCGATCGATCGTGGTCGCCTGTGTGCCACCCTTTGTCGGCGCGGTGTGGGCCGTTGGCGCGCTGGGGTTGGTCGGTGCACCGGTGAATATTCTTTCCAGCGTTGTGCCGAGTCTGGCACTGGTGGTGGGGACGTGCGATTCCATCCACTTTATCGAGGACATGCGGCGTGGCATTCGTCGCGGCATCGACCCACTGACGGCATCCTGCGAGGCTCTCTACCGGGTGGGCACAGCCTGCGGCTTGACGAGCCTTGTAACGGCAATCGGATTTGCATCTCTCGCACTGGCACGCATCGATGCCGTGCGGGCCTTTGGCATCGCCGCAGCAGCAGGAGCAGTTGCCAGTTTTCTAGCCGTGACACTGCTGACGCCGCTGCTGGCTTCAACGCGATTGTGCCGCGGCATGCATCTGGGCAATTCCTCACGATTAGCCGGACGAGTGGCCAATTTGCTAACGGCTTTTAGCATCCGTAATGCACGGCCAATCGTTCTGATTGGCTGCCTCGCAACGCTGCTGCTGGGAGTCATTTGCCTGAGGCTTGACGCTGATACCCGTGTCATCGATGCCCTACCGCAAGGAGCAGCAGCAGCGCAGGCACTGCGACGCGTTGACCGTGAGTTCGGTGGAACAATGAGCGTCGATGTGCTGGTGCAGTGGCCACTTTCCAACGATTGGCGTGACCCCGTTCTGCTGGAGACGCTGGACGATGTGCACAACGTGCTCGATACTGCCGGGGGCATTACCCGTGTAATTTCGCTCGCCACAATCGCCAACACCCTCCCCGAGCGTGCACGACAGCGATTAAAAGATGAGGATTTTCGGGAAGTGATCGATTCCTCTTCGCGCTCAACCATTGTGCGGGCGCGGGTGAGCGATCTTGGTTCGCGAGCACTTGAGGCCATCTACGGCCGCATCGATGATGGCCTGGAGCATCTGGAGGCAACGCGGCCGGGATGGCAGTTTGATCTAGCCGGAATCTCTGTCGTTTCAGCGCGTAATATCAGACAATTGGTTCATGATTTAGGCTCTAGCCTGCTACTTGAGGTGATCGTGATCGGAGCAATTTTAACACTGGCATTTCGATCGCTGTGGCTGGGAATCGTGAGCCTCGTTCCCAACATCTTTCCGCTAGCCATCATCGGAGCCATGCTCGTTGGCACGGGTCGGGCACTCGATCCTGCCACAGTCATTGTTTTCAATGTCTGTTTAGGACTGGCCGTGGACGACACCGTGCATGTGCTATCGGCACTGTCGCGCCATCGCCGCAAAGGGATCTCGACTGCGACTGCCGTGCGACGTGCGGTGGCAGAAACCGGTAATCCGATTGTGCTCGGAGGCGTGGTGCTTTCGGTGGGCTTTGCCGCTGTGACGGTTAGCAGCGTGCCGACGCTGGCCGGATTTGGCAGGCTGGCCTGCGTGGCAGTCGCCGCTGCCACCGTCGCAGAACTCATTCTGTTACCAGCATTGCTGGTGGTCACTGATCGCTTTCTAACCAGCGCGAAGCCGCGCAGCCATGAGACGGCGCGAAATCTAAAGCCGCTGTACGCCCCTTCCCTCTCAACCGCAGGCTGATGGCTACCCTATGACGCAACCTGTTTCTGACATGCCAACGCCGGCAGAGCCCAACTGGGCTCTGCCGCTGCCGCTCGACGACCTGCCGACCTGCGCACGATTGATTGCGGAAGTTTCGGGTAAACCACTGGAAGAAGTCTGCAGACGCCTGCGACAGGAGCACCGCTGCCTCGGCTCAAATGTACGTGACGCGATGCAGACGCATGCAGTGCCTCGCTATGTGCAGAGTGCAGCACTCCAAGAACTGTACGCAGATACAGATTCATTTCTCTACGAAACGCTTGTTTGGAACCGCTGTCCAACCAAGCAGGCCATGCGGAACCGCATCATAAAAACCCTACAGGACATGGGCATAAAAGCCGCTCGCATTCTGGTGTTTGGGGATGGGCTCGGCTTTGATTGCACCGCTTTGGCATTGGCTGGGCACGCTGTCACTTATTATGAAATTGGCTCTCACTCGCTGGGGTTTGCGCGGCATGTCTTTGCGCTCAATCGGGTGCACGTGCAGGTTTGCCTCTCCGTTGATCATTTGCCTCGCGAGAGTTTCGATGCCATTGTGTGCCTCGATGTTCTCGAGCACATTGCCGATCCACCCGGGATGGTGCATGCACTTTCGCAACACTTGCGATCGGGTGGGGTCTTTTTTTCCCATGCACCGTTTGCCTACCTACACCCCTGCGTGGGCACTCACCTCCGCAGCAACGCTCGATACAGTGGCGACTGGCGTCAGCTCTATGGTGCCAATGGGTTCGTGCCCGTTGACGGTGCTTTTTTCTGGAACCCCATCGTTCTGCAAAAATCGGGGTTGCAGCCGCCTCACCGCTTTCCCCTTCGGCGTTCCATCGCTTGGAGTATCGGTGGGTGGCTGCTTGCGCTGAGCCGATTCTGGCCCGGGCCCTACACCGTCCTGTGCCGTTTGATTGCAGCAGGCCAAAGCGCACATCTCACCTGCGACGGCTTAGACAACCTCTCGCCAGACAATTCGTTTGCGCCGGTTGAATAGGGCTTTATCAACTCTCGGCCAACACCTCGGCCACGGCACTAACCGCCTGCACGATCTGGTCTTCGGAGTGTTCTGCCGTAATAAAGAATCGCACCCGTGCAGCGTTCTCGCGCACTGCAGGGAAAAGAATTGGCTGAGCATTGATACCCCGCTCGAGAAGTGCGTGGGACACGTGGATAGCGCGTGCAGAACTACCGACAATAATCGGAATAACGGGCGTGTCGCCGCTAGTACCCGTGTTGAGATTGGCATCGGCTGTGAGCTTCAAAAACAGCTCCGATCGCTCTCGCAAGCGAGTCACTCGCCACGGCTCCCGCTCGATCACACGCAAGCCCTCCAGGGCGGCGGCGGCGTTCGGCGGTGAACAGGCAGTTGAAAAAACAAATGCTGGCGTCGTGTAGCCAAGATAGTGGATCAAACGATCGCATCCCGCGAGGTAACCGCCGCCAGCACCAAGGGCTTTACTGATCGTGCCCATCCAGAGGTCTCCGTCAGCCGGATCAACGCCAAAGAAATCGCAGATGCCGCGGCCACCGGGGCCCATGGTGCCGAGTGAGTGTGCCTCGTCAACGTAAAGCAGCGCTTTGTGTTTTTTCTTAACCTCGATAAAAGAAGGTAAATCGGGGTAGTCGCCGTCCATGCTATAGACGCCCTCCAGCGCGATCACAACGCGCCGGTATTGCGGCCGTAGATCTCGCAATAACTTGTCGAGTTGCTGGTGATCGTTGTGACGAAATGGTCGCTTGCCCGCCTTTGAGGCCTGCGCTCCTTGCACGATGCTATTGTGGGCAAGTTCATCGTAGAGGATGAGGTCGCCTTCCCCGAAGAGATGGTTGAAGACAGAGGCATTCGTGCCGTAACCGCAGGGGAACACAACAGCCCGCTCTGCACCAATAAAGCGAGCCAACGCCACATCGAGCTCATTGAGAATCGTGTTGTTGCCACCGACCATCCGACTGGCGGACGCGCTGCAACCGAACTGGTCGATGGCGTCTTTGGCAGCACGCGTTACATCGGGGTGACCAGCAAGCCCTAAATAATCGAAGCTTGTGAAGCTCACTGCATCGCGGCCACCAATGCGGGCCGTACGATTGCTAATCCGTTGGTTCGCGCGGAGAAACGGATTGACGAGGCCGGCCTCCGCTAAGCCCTGCAACCGCTCTTCAAGCGCAAGACACTCCGGAAATGCGTTCGGATCGTAACTGGAATGATCCAAGGCCGTATCCGCCGCCACTGCTGCACAGGCCGGAGGGCTTGGCTCATCGATGGTCTCTGCCCGGTCCACGGCATCGAACATGTGAACGGCAATGCAATCGATCACATCGCCGCACGTCTGCATGCCGAGCAGCCATTCATCGTGAAAACGCATCTGATAAAGCCCCTCCATGCGATGCACGGCATCCATGAAGGCCGTCGGGGTGATGCCAGCTTTTTGCAGGGACGACAGCGGATTCAAACTCTGGGCACCACCAACCGGCAAAACTTTTTGGAATGCATCGAGCACGAGTTGTGTAATGGCCTGCCGCGAAGCTGCGTGCGGCTGATGACGCACATGCGCCACCGGAGTCCACCCGACCAGTGCCTCGTTACCGCCAGTGCTTACCGGTGCCTGTATCACGAATACTCCTTCTAATAAGAAATGAGCGGCCAGTTACTCGCGAACTCGAGCCCCGGATGGGACGGACTCTCTCGTGCGTTTGGTACGCTCATCGACGACGCAAACGGAGATAGTGTCCGTAAGTGGCTACGCCATCGTTTGAGCATCATAGAGCAAGGAATGCAGGTCCGCCAGCACCTCGGAGCTAAAATCTTTACTTTCTATGCGTCTGCTTCTCAATCAATGCGAGGCTGTGCGTGTTTGGCAAACTCTGCCGATCCTGCCTGTTTGGCCCGTTTACGCTTGGCCCGTTTACGCTTGGCCGTTGAGCAACTTACGCAGCACAAAGGGGAGAATGCCTCCCGCGCGAAACTGATCCAGCTCAACCGGTGTGTCGATCCGCACAAGACAGGGAATGTCCCGCTTGGCTCCATGCGAATCGGTAACCTTCACCACCACGGTCGAGCGCGCTCGTATCCCATCAAAGGAAATGTCAAATGTTTCCTCGCCAGTCAGGCCGAGGTTTTGCCAAGGCTCTGGCAAGACCAGCGGCAGCACGCCCATGCCCACCAGATTCGAACGGTGAATTCTCTCAAAGCTTGTGGCCAGCACCGCTCGAACACCGAGAAGCATTGTCCCCTTAGCAGCCCAGTCACGTGAACTACCAGTGCCGTATTCCGCCCCTGCAAGAACAACCAGTGGCGTGTGTTGCGACTTATAACGCATGGCAGCTTCGTACACAGACATGATCTCTGTTCCCGGCAGCAAACGAGTCACGCCTCCTTCCGTGCCGGGTACAAGCAGATTGCGAATACGAATGTTGGCAAACGTGCCACGGGTCATGACCCGATCATTTCCACGACGGGCACCATAACTATTGAAATCATCTACCGACACTCCCTGCTCGATTAAATAAGCTCCCGCCGGACTGGCCTTGGCGATGGCGCCAGCAGGAGAAATGTGGTCGGTTGTAACGCTCTCACCCAAGGCTAATAGGACGCGGGCTGCGTGCACGCTGGCCGGTGCCTGCGCCTCGCGAGTGAGCTCCGACAGAAAGGGTGGCTCCTGAATGTAGGTGCTTGTTGCCATCCAGTCGTAGAGCTCGCCAGCCGTTGTCGGCACGGCGTTCCAGCGGGGATTCGATTGCCAGACATCCTTGTACCGTGCCTGAAACTGTTCGGGATGGACGCTTGCCTCAACGCAACTGCGCACCTCGCTAACGGTCGGCCAGATATCGCGTAGAAAAACCGGCTGTCCGTTACTGCCCACACCCAATGGCTCGTGATCCATGTCGATGTCGGTCGTACCGGCTAGGGCATAGGCCACAACCAGCGGCGGACTTGCTAGCCAGTTGGCCTTGACGAGTGGATTGATGCGACCTTCAAAATTTCGATTGCCCGAAAGAACGGCAGCCACCACCAGGTCGCCTTCGTTGACGGCTTTTGCTACCGGATCGGGGAGCGGGCCCGAATTACCGATGCATGTCGTGCAACCATAGCCCACCGTTTCAAAACCGAGCGCATCCAGATCGCTGTTCAATCCCGATCGCTCCAGATAGTCGGTAACCACTCGCGATCCAGGTGCGAGGCTCGTCTTCACCCAAGGCTTCGTTGCCAAGCCCTTGGCAACGGCCTTCCGCGCCAGCAGCCCAGCCGCCAGCATGACACTGGGGTTGCTGGTGTTGGTGCAGCTGGTGATTGCCGCGATCACGACTGCTCCATGAGAGATCTGGGAGATCTGAGAGATCTTGGATGACTGTTGATTGGCCTCGACACTGCCGCTGCGGGCCAATGCCGTTTGATCGAGTGCGAATCCACGGCTTGCAATCGGGGCTGTTAAGGATGCGGCGAAGGCCTGCTTGACGTCTTTGAGTGCCACACGATCTTGTGGCCGCTTGGGGCCAGCGAGGCTCGGCACAATGCTTTCTAGGTTCAGGGCAAGCCGACTTGTAAATTCAGGCACCGGACTGGAAGCCGTCCGAAACAATCCCTGTTCTTTTGTGTAGCGTTCGACGAGTGCAACCTGCTCCGTCGAACGGCCCGTCAGCCGCAAATAGCAGAGTGTCTCTTCGTCGATCGGAAAGAATCCCATCGTGGCCCCATATTCTGGAGCCATGTTGGCAATCGTAGCCCTATCGGCCAGCGACATACCGGCTAGCCCCGAACCAAAAAACTCCACGAACTTTCCAACCACACCCGCCTTCCGCAATGTTTCGGTGATGGTCAGCACCAAGTCAGTGGCCGTTGCACCAGCCGGCAAATGGCCAGTCAGCTCAAACCCAACCACCTCGGGCAGTAACAGCGAGAGGGACTGTCCAAGCATGACGGCCTCTGCCTCAATGCCGCCAACGCCCCACCCGACAACACCGAGACCGTTGATCATGGTGGTGTGGCTGTCAGTGCCGACGAGCGTATCGGGCACGGCCACTTTTGCGCCGCTCTTTTTAGCAGCGGGGTCGTCACGCAAAAATACGCAGCCAGCCAGAAACTCAAGGTTGACCTGATGCACGATTCCAATCGCCGGCGGTACCACCCGAAAGTTTTTCAATGCCTGCTGACCCCAGCGTAGAAAAGCGTACCGCTCAGCATTGCGCGCGAATTCAATATCGATATTTTTTTCTAGTGCCTGGGAGCTACCAAAGAAATCGACCTGCACGGAATGGTCGATAACCAAATCGACCGGCACGAGTGGATTAATCTTGCTGGGATCGCCGCCGAGGCGTTTCATGGCCGCCCGCATGGCCGCTAAATCGACCACGCAGGGCACGCCAGTAAAATCCTGAAGCACCACTCGCGCTGGCTTAAAAGGAATTTCCGTCTCGGCCGGATGGAGCGGATTCCACGTTGCCAAGCTGTGGACATCGGCGGGCGTTACCTCGTAGCCATCGCAGTTTCGCAACAGAGATTCCAGCACAACGCGAATCGAATAAGGTAACCGCGATGTATTGGTCACCCCAGCGTCATCAAGGGCTTGCAAACGGTAGAGCATGGCCAAGCCAGAGCCCGTTTCAAAGGTGGCGCGAGCAGAAAACGGATCGATAAGCGTGGCGGCCATGGGGTGCATGTCTCGTGGCAAAGAGTGAAAATGAGGGGTTAGGCTTTGTGCAATTTAGCGAGAGATCCAACGGGCCGTCCAACGAACTTGTTTCGGACCTCGTTTTGCAGGCCTTCGGCTGGCGATTTTGATTTTGATCCCGTTCCAACTGCTCCGTACTTTCTGCCAAGCAGCAAACTGCTTGCTGCGCTGGCGGCAAACACACTTGTCCCCCGTATGCCAATCAGTATCGTGCCGAAAAATAGGGTTATTTTATTTTTCTACGGTCAGATTCGACACGCCAACCGCGGCGGTGTATAGTTGATACACAAAACACAACGATTCTTTTCAGCGGCTGTTCCCCCCCCCCAACGACCCACACTTCTATAGCCGCTTCCGGACCCGTGGTTGCAAAACCACGGGTCCTTTTCTTTTTGTGCGTCATCCATTTGCGCTGCACCCAAGCAGTTGGCTGTTTTTTAACGCCTAAACGCAAGCTGTCCACGCCGGTATTTTTACAGCGATCCGCGGCAATTACCTCTATTTCTGTGCCAATTCCCAGCCCACGTGCGTACGGTTAGCCATTGGGTTGCGATTATTTTGTACCGAGTTTTGAGTTTGTGCTTCGTGCGTCGAAGCCGATTGCCACCGATTGCCACCGAGGGACGCGACATGATTCGCTGCAATGTTGATGGGTTGTTTCAGGCACTCGTTTTGATTCGAATGGGGCAGGAATTGGGCACCGATTCGGCAATGGCACGGGCCGTTTACGACATTGTTGAGGTCGTTCTAGCGATCCTGCGGTAAGCGAGGTAGGCTACGGGGTTCCCGTTCCTTTCACTTGCCCCGAAGGTTTTCTCATGCCCGATAAGCCCGCTACAAAATCCGACCGTAAATCCGAGCCTCGTGCCCACGAGACCTCCTCCCGACCCGGCCATGTTCCCTTTGCGTCCTTGGGGTTATCGGCCGACCTCCTCAAAGCTGTTGCCCAACTGGGATTCGAGGAAACATCACCCATTCAGTCGGCAGCAATCCCCCTCATCATCGCCGGTATCGATGTCGTTGGCCAATCAGAAACTGGATCGGGGAAGACGGCGGCTTTTTGCATACCGGCCATTGAAAAGGTCGACGTCGGCAGTAAAAAAACGCAGGTGCTGATTCTCACGCCTACCCGTGAACTGGCAACGCAGGTCGCCGATGAAGTTCACAAACTCGCAGCCTTTAGAAAGAGCGTCCACTCGGTACCGATCTACGGAGGGGCCTCGTACGAACGTCAGTTTGCCGAACTGAAGCGAGGCGCTCACATTGTGGTGGGAACTCCAGGCCGGCTTACAGACCACATGAATCGGGGCACGCTCGATCTTTCCGGCATTAAAATGCTGATCCTCGACGAAGCCGATCGAATGCTCGACATGGGCTTTCGCGAGGACATAGACAAGATCCTCGCTGCAGCTCCAAAAGAGCGGCAAACGGTCTTTTTTTCCGCCACAATCTCGCCCCAGATTCAATCACTTGTGCGCGCCCATTCCCGCAACCCACGCACGGTAAAAATCGAACAGAAGAATGTTCCCGGTGCACCGCTTGTGGAGCAGATTTACTATGAAGTTCGACACCATGCCAAGTTTGATGCTTTGGTGCGGGCAATCGATTTCCACGATGTGAAAAGCGGTCTTGTCTTCTGCAATACGCAGCGCATGGTCGATGAACTTGCCGACGCGCTTGTCGGCAGAGGTTATTCAGCAGAGCGACTCCACGGAGGCATGGCCCAGCCACAGCGCACGCGGGTAATGACTAACTTTAAAAAGGCGGCCTTTGAGTTTTTGGTCGCGACCGACGTAGCGGCACGGGGCATTGACGTCAACGATCTTGAGCTCGTCGTGAATTACGATCTGCCATACGACGCAGAAGACTATATCCATCGGATTGGCCGAACCGGACGGGCCGGTCGCAAAGGACGGGCCGTCACGCTTGTGACCGGGGCCGGCATTTACAAACTCCAATCGATCGAGCGATTTACAAAAGCGAAGATTCGACGCGAGCAGGTGCCCTCCATTGAGGCGGTCGAGGGGAGACGCTCCGATGCCCTCTTTGAAAAGATTCGCACCACACTGGAATCGAACGATTTTGCCCGGCACACCCTGCTCGTTGATCGCTTACTGGAACTCGGCCACACGCCGACAGATGTAGCATCGGCGATCCTGCATCACTTCACTCCTGCAGCCAACAACCGCGACGCAACCGACGCGCCGCAGCCAGTATTTGGGAATGATTCAGCCCAGCCTGAAAACGGCCACCAACGGAGAAAAAACGTCCGACGGGGTGGAAATAATCCCGGCAACAAAAATTTTCGTGGCGGTGGAGGCGCACGTTTTACTAAAGGGCAACCTGGGAAAAAAGGTGGCCGACCCAAAGGCTAGGAACCACGTTCCTGCTGCTGCCGGCCGATCCGCGCTGGCTGGCTTGCAGATCCCCTCTGCTTAAATACAGTTACCCCTCAATGGGGCTGGTAGCGCTTTTCTCCTCCACGCGGCTTGGTGACGCGATGCAGTTCGGGGTGGTTGGCAGCATGACCGTAACTCTCTCCAGTCGATGGCCGCTGTCCTGCCGCCTGCGTGGCTTTACACTCGTTGAGTTGCTCGTGGTGGTGGCCCTGATTGGGGTGCTCATGGGGTTGCTCTTGCCGGCCGTGCAGGCAGCGCGCGAATCAGCCCGGCGGTCCCAATGCCAAAACAATCTGAAGCAGATCGCGATGGGTGTTTTGCACTATGAGGCAAGCAACCGCCGGCTACCCGCTGCAGCGGTTGTCAGCGAGGCCTACAACCCAGCCACCTGCAGCGGCTGCTGGAATCCTTGGGCCGAGGCGCGGCTACCGCTATTCTCTCCCGCTGGCAGCAAGCACGGCACGAGTTGGCTTCTCGAAATAATGCCGCAGATTGAAGAGCCAGCCATCCTGATGGCTTGGAATCGACAGACAAACGTACTGGGAAATGCCGCTGTCGCTCAAATCAATATCTCCAGTCTGTATTGTCCCAGTCGCAGGGCCGGCATCGGTTTATTCAAAGACGATCATAAGAATCTTGTTGCCGCGACATGGCGAGGCGGCGGCACCGACTACGGCGGCTGCAGCGGCCGGCTGGATGGATTTTACAACGACACCAGCCAAGACCATCGCTTCTCTGATCGCAACACCCCTATTAGCGGGTCGATTGGAAACAGCGAGGGGCTCTTTTTATCCAACGTTGGCACTGTGCTGGCGTCTGCCCGCGATGGCTTCTCCAACACAATCATGCTCGGTGAACTGCAGCGACTGCGGCCGCTGGCAGGAGCCACAAGCGCTGCCAGCACCTACAATCGTACGAGTCAAGACGGTTGGGCAACCGGTGGTGTGGCAACGCTGTTCACAACGTCAACCGATCCACTGCACACAAATCCAGGCGGTATCAATAATCTTTTTTTTGAATCGGCCGGCAGCGAGCATCGGGGTGGCGCATCTTTTGCCATGGCCGATGGATCGGTGCACTGGCTCAGTGAATTCGTCGATGCAAAAGATAATAACTCTGTTTTTCCCTTGCTTGGCTCGATGGCTGATGGCGTGGCGGTGGGGCTTTCGGACGCTGGAAATTGATCCTACTCGACTGGCGAAACTAGAGCCGCGAGCGGGCGCGGCAGGTCGATGAGCCACAGGCAGTTGCGCGACTGTGCACCGGCCGGCACGATCGGTCGCTTGCTAGCAGCAAAGTCATTGTCGTTGATAATCGCAATCTGCCGCTCATTGAGAATCACAATGCCTTCGAGCTTTGGGGCGTCCGCTTTTTCGCCGGTCGCACTGCCTGCAATGTGTTCGGCCATAGCGGGTAGCAGCGGTTCTAGATCTGCAATCAGTGTTTTCGAAACTGGCACAATGCCCTCGCGCTGTAGATTTCGCACCTCCTCCAGCGATTGTTTTTCTAACGGAGCAGTGTGCCCAAGCGTATTCGTAGCGCGAGACAGGGATATCTGGTAGAGCCTCGCCAGCCCATCGTCGGCCTGTTCGACAACGATGAGAGTCTCGCTATCTATTGCCGACATGGCGGGCAGTTTCCCATCTTTCGGCGGTGCACCACGCGTCAGATAATTCCGGTGGCTCGGATCGCCAAGTCGGTAGAGGTACTCCGCCACCGGCCTCCGCAATGCGGTGTCAAATACCAGTAGACGCACATTGCCTGTCTTGGCTGCCGATTGTGGCCGTGGGTATTCCAGCGGACTCTGCAGCATGACGAAGAGACGCGATTCATCCATGGAAAGTGCCATCGCTTCAAAGCCCCGATTGTCGCGGCGGGAAGCATACGCCCGGGAAAACACCTCGTGCACAGGCGCGCCTGCTCCTTTGATTGCCTCACCTTGTGGAACGAATCGCCCCACAAGGCAACCTGCAGACGAAACCTCCAGCAACGACGGACGATACTCCTCGGCAATCCAGCGAGTGCCATTGGAAAGCACAACCAGACCCTCGGGATCGATTCCATTGGGATCGGTTGCTACAGGCTCAAGCGATGCTGCATCCAGAATGGGTTCATCTTTACCAATGCCATTGGGACGACCAGAAAGTGGCTGCCCATCGTGGGTTGTCAGCGGCACAATGGAAGTCACCGGGACAATCAACGGCTGTATTGTGGGCGGCGTGTGAGTTGTAGATGCCTGAGAAGTGGATCCCAGCCAGGCATCGCCGTTGCCGATGCGCACCATTGCCGGAATGAAGCGGGGCATCAGCAGGGTGCGCCGCTTGCCACTGGATGAATCTGACGTTGCATTGGGGCCACGGTCGGTGATGGCCCATAATTCCCGCGGACCTGTGGCCGCTGCTGAATTGCCCGGAAGGGTGCGCCGACGGGTGAGGAATAAATCACTGAGCCCGCCAACAGGCGTGGGGTTGGGGCTGTCAGAGTTGGCCGGTTCCTGCAAGATCCACACG
>CAMBUD010000026.1 GCA_945871035.1 Planctomicrobium piriforme
CGGCCTCGATATCCTGTTGTGGAATGCCGGTGGCCGGATCAAATTCAACGGTATTGGGAAAGCGGGCGTTTTTTACAATCACAAAGCTTACCAGCGTACAGCGCTTCTGGGCGATCGTGTGGTTGGCGATTTTGCTGCCGCCGCGGACCAGACGTCAGTTGTTGGTGAAATCGGCGTGATTGGTAGTGTGCAGATCACGCAGTGGCTTTCGTGGCGAACTGGTTACAACTTTTTCTGGCTGTCTGGCGTAGCCGTGCCAGCAAGTCAGTTGAGTCTCGTGAATCAGCCTGCTCCAAACGACACGGCCACGATCAACACGCACGGGAGCGTTTTGCTGCACGGCGTGACGACGGGCCTTGAGGCGCGGTGGTAGGCGTAGCTGAAGGAGCCGGCGCGGTGGTAGGCGTAGCTGAAGCAGCCGGCGCGGTGGTAGGCGTGGCTGAAGCAGCCGGCATCAGCAATCCAAACGCGTCTAAGGCTTCGCCAGTGTGACTGCGCAAGCAATCGGCGGCGGTGTGCTGCTGTTTTTTCCAAAGCCGTGAATGGATCACGATATCTTCCGGCGGACCCGCCACCACAATTTTCCCGCCGCCGGCCCCGGCCTCCGGGCCCATATCGATCACCCAATCAGCGGCTGAAACGACTTCCAGATTGTGTTCAACAACGAGCACCGTGTTGCCACTGTCCACGAGCCGTTCCAGCACATGCAAGAGCTTCTCAATGTCACTAAAATGCAGGCCGGTAGTCGGTTCGTCCAAAATATAGAGCGTGCTGCCGGTGCCGGGCTTGGCGAGTTCTCGCGAGAGTTTCACCCGCTGCGCCTCGCCGCCGGAAAGCTGCGGCGCCGGTTGGCCGAGCGTGAGGTAGCCCAAGCCCACATCGACGAGCGTGCCAAGGATGCGAGCAATCTGCGGCACAGTATCAAAAAGATGGGCTGCATCAGCGGCACTCAATTCCAAAACATCCGCGATCGACTTGCCGTGCCACTTGGCATGCAGTGTTTCCGAGGAGTAGCGTCGGCCTTTGCACGCCTCGCATTGGATCCACACATCTGGAAGAAAGTGCATCTCCACCCGGCGCTGGCCGAGTCCTTCACAAACTTCGCAGCGGCCGCCCGGCACGTTGAAGCTAAACGTGCGGGGCGTAAATCCGCGCGTCCGCGATTCCGGCACCTTGGCAAACAGCGTGCGGATGTGATCGAAGACACCGGTGTAGGTGGCGGGTGTCGAGCCAGGCGTGGATCCAATCGAGTCCTGATCGACGAGAATCACCTTGTCGATCTGCTCGAGTCCCTTAACCGAATCGTGTGCACCTGGCTGCTCGCGGGCCGCGTGCAGACGACGGGCGAGCGACCGCCAGAGAACCTCCAACACCAGAGACGTTTTGCCACTGCCGCTGGGGCCGGTTACCGTTGTCAGCACGCCGAGCGGAAAGCGCACGTCGATTCCTTGGAGCGTGCGGTGGCGAATGCCACGCACCTCCAGCCAGCTTTGTGGCACGCGGCGACCGCTCTGGGCGATGCGGCTTTGCGCCGCCGCGCAGGCCCGTTTTGTTTTGAGGTAGGGACCCGTCACGCTCTGCCGGGAGTTTGCCAACGCTGCGGGGGCTGCCCGGGCCACGATCTGACCCCCTTCGCGGCCGCTGCCTGGGCCAAAGTCGAGGGCGTAATCGGCAGAGGCCACCACATCCCTGTCGTGCTCGACAACCACGACGGTGTTGCCCAGATCGCGAAGTTTTCCGAGAGCCGCGATTAAACGATGCGTGTCGCGTGGGTGCAATCCAATCGTTGGCTCATCCAAAACATAGAGCACGCCTGTTAAACCGCTGCCCACCTGCGCCGCCAGTCGGATCCGTTGCAGTTCTCCGCCCGATAGGCTGCCGGCCGGTCGTGAAAGATCGAGATACTCAAGCCCCACGTCCACAAGAAATGCCACGCGGCAAAGCAACTCAGGCAATAGATCACAAGCAATTTTCTTTTCGGCATCGGAAAGCACAACGGCTTGGAGTTGTTGGTGCAGGCGACCCAGTGGCAGACGCCCCCAAACATCCAGCGACCGGCCCCAGAGCGTGACAGCACTTGCCACATCCGCTAGGCGCGTGCCGCCGCATTCGCTGCACGGAACCGCCCCCATCACAGCATCGATTTTACTCCGTAGGCCAGCAACGAGGCGTGCGGCCTCCTCGCAGGCGGCTTCCAGACCCTTGAATTGAAATGCAAACCACGAACCACTGCCGGGCACGCCACGCGGCCGTTTCACGGCGATCCACTTGTCGCCGGTGCCCTCAAAGAGCACGCGCTGCTGAATCCCAGAAAGTTCACACAGCGGCACATCAAGCGGCAGGCCTGTCGCCGCGGCCAATCCATCCAGCATCGATCGACTGACACCGACGCTTAAATCGGGCCAAAGATCGAGCGCGCCGGCCGCTAGTGAGAGCGTGGCATCGCGCACCAGCGACTGGTGTTCGACGCCGATGCGCGTGCCGAGACCATCGCAACTCGGACACCAACCCAGGGGACTGTTAAAAGAAAATTGCCGGGGTTCTAGCGGCTTGAATCCACGGCCGCACTCCGAACAGGCGAGCGTGCGGCTGAGCACTTCCACCGGCCATTCGGCTTCGTCCACACCATCCACGACGCGGGCCACGAGCATGGTGCCGCTGCCGGCGTTAAAGGCTGCCTCCACGCTCTCTGCCAACCGGGTACGATCGGCTGGATCGACCGAAACTCTATCGATCACAATTTCAATCCGACTCTTGCGCTTGCGATCGAGGGCCGGTTTCTCAGCGCGTTGCTCTGCATCGATTCTTACGGTGCGATTATCGATGCGGACGCGCACATAGCCGCTAGCCAACAGGGCCGCCAGAAAGCTCTCAGGCGATTGGCCGACCCGCATTTCTATCGGCGCCAAGATCAAGAGTCGCGTCCCTTTTTCATGTTGCAGCAAGCGTTGCACCGTTTGATCAATGCTCTGGGCGCCGACCTCAATCTGACAATCGGGACAGTGCATGACGCCGAGTCGCGCCGAGAGCACGCGAAAATAGTCATACATTTCGGTGAGCGTGCCGACGGTTGAACGCGGAGTGCTGCCGGTGGAACGCTGTTCAATTGCCACCGCTGGCGAGAGCCCTTCAATCCGTTCAAAGATCGGCTTCGGCACCTGCCCCACAAATTGCCGGGCATAGGGGGAGAGGCTTTCCACATAGCGTCGCTGCCCTTCGGCGTAGAGCGTGTCAAAAGCGAGTGATGTTTTTCCAGAGCCGCTGGGACCACAGCAGACCGTCATGGCACCGCGTGGGATGTCGGCATCCACCATTTTTAAATTATGCTGTCCGGCCCCGCGCACGATGATGGCCGGTGGCCCTGGATCCCGTGAGGCGGCAGTCAGCTTTTCAAGCGCAATCTTTGCCAAGGCAGCCGGCGCACGCACCGGCTTGCGGCGGGCCGCCGGTCTTTTTCTGCTGGGGGCCAACAAGCCGCTCTGTTTTGCGGCGGCGAGCACCGGCGTGAGCGCTCTGCCGGTGTGGGAAGCCCGCACGCGGGCGATCTGCTCGGGCGTGCCTGCCGCCACGATTCTGCCGCCGCCACCACCGCCTTCGGGACCGAGATCGATCACCCAATCGGCGTGCTTCACGACGTCGAGGTTGTGTTCCACAACCAGCACGGTGTTGCCGGCGGTAACGAGTCGCTCCAGCACGGCAATCAGCTGTCGCACATCGGCCATGTGGAGACCGGTGGTGGGCTCATCCAAAATGTAGAGCGTGCTGCCGGTGGAGCGTTTGCCCAGTTCGCGGGACAGTTTGACGCGCTGCGCCTCGCCTCCGGAGAGGGTGGGTGACGGCTGACCCAGATGCAGATAATCCAAACCGACATCAAAGAGCGTTTCGAGCTTACGGGCGATGTCTGGTGCGTCGGCAAAAATTTCTCGCGCTTCGCCAATCTCCATGTTGAGCAGTTCCGCCACATTTTTGCCCTTCCAGCGCACTTCGAGCGTGTCTTTAGCAAAACGGCTGCCACCGCAGACATCGCAGGTCAGCCAGACGTCGGCTAGGAAATCCATGTCCAGCCGAGTCGAGCCGTATCCTTCGCAGGCTTCGCAGCGACCACCAGCCACGTTGAAACTAAATCGCCCCGCCTTCCAGCCGCGTTTCTTCGACTCTGGCAACATCGTGAAAAGCTTGCGAATATCGTCCCAAACCTTGACGTAGGTGGCGGGATTGCTGCGCGGAGTGCGACCGATCGGCGACTGGTCGATGACAATCACCTTGTCGAGCTTGTCGGCGCCTGTGATTGAATCGAATGCGCCGGGCTGAGCCACTTCGCTGCCGAGCCGCCGCCGCAATTCTGGCTCGAGCACGTCGCCAACCAGCGAGCTTTTTCCACTGCCAGAAACTCCTGTCACGCAGACAAATAGCCCCAGCGGGATCTCCACATCAACGCTTTGCAAGTTGTTGTGGCGCACGCCCGTGATCACTAATTTATTTTGGGTTGGCTGGCGGCGGGTAGCCGGCACAGCAATCGCGTCTCGCCCAGAAAGAAACGCACCGGTGATGCTGCGCTCGGCGGCGGCAATATCATCGGGCGTGCCACAGGCCACCACCTCGCCGCCGCGTTTGCCAGGCCCCGGCCCAAAATCGATGATCCAATCGGCGGCGCGGATCGTTTCCTCGTCGTGTTCGACGACAACCACGGTGTTGCCTTTGTCCCGCAACGCTTGCAGGGCGTTGAGTAGCTTGACGTTATCGCGGGCATGCAGGCCGATGGATGGCTCGTCGAGCACGTAGATCACGCCCGACAGCCCCGAGCCAATCTGCGCGGCCAGCCGGATGCGCTGGCTCTCACCACCGGAGAGCGTCGGTGCCTTGCGATCGAGTGCGAGATACCCCAAGCCCACCTGATCGAGAAAGGCCAATCGCGAACGAATCTCTTTGAGGAGTTCGACGGCGATCACGCGCTGCGAGTCGTCGAGGACAAGCGCAGAGAGAAATTCTGCCGCAGCGCTGATCGGTAAGGCACACAGAGCATTCAGCGAAAGCTCACCCCCGCTCTGAGATTGTGCTCGTCGCGATGCAGTTGTGATGCGCACAGCCCGGGCCTGCGCCGAGAGGCGGGCGCCTTGGCAATCATGGCAGGGCGTGATGCTCATGAGCTTTTCGAGCATGCGCCGCAGAATGCCGCTTTTTGCGTTACGCCAGCGGTTGGCCAGGAGCGATAAAATACCGGAAAATTTTGTGCGTGCTCCCCGCTCTGCCCGCCCCCGCTTCCAAGAGACCGTGATTTCTTCAAGGCCCGTACCGTTCAGCCAGATCTTTTTCTGCAGCGTGGTCAGCAGCTTCCACGGCGTGTCGAGCAGGGTTCCAGCCGGGATCTTTCGTTTGGTTTCGGCATGGCTGGCCACTGCGGTCAACAGTCGGCGCAGCCAGCGTGGCATGTCGCGGAAGCTGCCAACTGCATTGAAAGCCCCTTTTCGAACCGACACATCCGGCGACCGAATCAGCTTCTCTGGATCGATGCCATAGATATCGCCGAGGCCTTCGCACGTCGGACACGCGCCCTGCGGGCTGTTGAAGCTGAAGAGTTGGGGTTCGGGGGTGGCGTAGCTGACGCCGCACTGCACACAGGCGTAACGGCTGGAGAGAATGAGATCATCTGTCGTTGGCTGCTGCTGGCGTTCGACTTTGACGGAATCCTTTGCGTTCGTTTCTGTGGCCGGCTCAAGGGCCACAATGACCTGGCCGCCGCCCGTGCGCAGCGCGAGCGAAACGGCTTCTGCCAGCCGACTGCGGGTGCTTGTCGCTGGGATGAGCCGATCCACCACCACATCGATCGTGTGCTTTAAAAGTTTTTCCAATGCCGGTGGATTTTCAACTCGTACCACGTGGCCATCGACGCGGGCCCGCGTAAAACCCTGTCGCACCAGATCGATAAATAAGTCGCGGTGTTCCCCCTTGGCTGTGCGCACGAGCGGCGCGAGGATCATCACGCGTTCGCCACTCCGTGCCGCAATGATCCGCTCCACGATTGCATCGCGGGGCTGGGCTTCCAGCACGCTGTCGCAGAGTGGGCAATGTGCCGTGCCCACCCGCGCAAATAGCACGCGTAGAAAATCGTGAATCTCAGTCATCGTGGCTACGGTGGAGCGCGGATTGTGACCGGCCGATTTCTGAGCGATGGAAATCGACGGTGAGAGCCCCGTCACGCTGTCGACGTCGGGCCTGGGTAGCTGCCCGAGAAACTGCCGCGCAAACGTCGACAGACTCTCAACGTAGCGGCGTTGCCCTTCGGCATAGAGCGTGTCAAAGGCCAAACTCGACTTGCCAGAGCCACTCACCCCCGACAGACAGACAAGCCGGCCGCGCGGCAGACCAACCGTGACGTTCTGGAGGTTGTGTTCCCGCGCACCGCGAACAATGATCGGAGCAATGTGCATGAGCAAGTAGTAGTGGTGGTGTGGAGAACAAGAGCAGCCCGGGAACCTGCCATCATAGTAGGACGGTGCTCCCGGCCTGTCCTGCGGACTGGACAGCCTTGCAGACGTGCCATACCATCGATTTTCTACAGGGCGATCGCGGCCTGATGCGGTCCACTCTTCGGGGCGGTAGCTCAACTGGGAGAGCGCGGCGTTCGCAATGCCGAGGTTGGGAGTTCGATCCTCCTCCGCTCCATTTTCAACTGTTTCGGAGTCCATACGTATGGAGGCCACTACCGATCCATCCACAGCCCTCATGCTGCTCGTTCGGGATGGCAATGTGGAGGCCTTTGAACAACTGGTCGTGCTGTGGCAGGATCGATTGGTCACGCTGCTCTTGCATCAGACCGGCGATCCATCCATTGCAGAAGATCTCACGCAGGAAGTTTTCCTGAGGATTTACCGGGCCCGTGCCCGCTATAAGGCCACCGCCAAGTTCACAACTTGGATCCACACAATTGCCAACAATGTGGCCAGCGATCTGCGACAACGGGCCTACCGGCGCCGGGAACGGGGCGTGCCGGGGAGCGTCTCGGCGTCGAGCAGCATGATCGGCCTGGACCAGTTGGCCGTAGCGGCCAGCGCGCTGCTGCCGACTCGGCAGGCCGACCGCACCGAACTGCAGATGGTTGTGCAGCGGGCACTTGCACAGCTCAGCGAGAAACAGCGCATGGCGGTGCTGCTGGCAAAATTTGAACTGTGTTCCTACGATGAGATTGCCGCCGCCATGCAGCTTTCTGTGCCCGCCGTCAAATCGCTCCTGTTTCGGGCGCGCGATCAGCTGCGAGAATCACTTGCACCCTATCTGCAAAGCAACGCGCCATGATCACGCCAACGATCACGCCAACGATCACGCCCTCTGATTCGTCGCTGCACTCGAGCGCTGCCCCACCGCCACCGTCACCGCCACCCGCTGCGGCGCTGGAAGGCATTTGGGAGCTTCTGGATGTGCTGCCGCAGGCAGAGTCGCCGCCCGATTTATCGGCCACCACGATTGAAATGGTGGCCCTCTCGCTGGCTGGGGGAAAAAGTACCACCCACTCCTTTGCTCGCACTTGGCAACGAGGCTCGACCGGGCGGTGGGCGATCGCTGCAGCGGCTGTGATGGGCGCGCTCGTGTTGGGCGTGCTCGCCGGTCGCGCCAGTCTCCCCAGTCCCAGTGCACGGCTGATTGCATTTCTGCCGATTGCTCAGCATGTCGATCTGCTCGTGGAGGCCGGATCGGTCACATTTTTACAAGCTCTGGCTGCCCAGCCGTATCCCCCGCCGCGGCAGTTCGACGCGTTTCAGCTCAAAGGAGACGCCCAATTCAACGCGGCGATGGACTCGTTGCGGCGGCTGCAAGCGGGCAGAAACAGCACCGATAACGCGGTGCGGCCAATGCCCTCGGAGCCAGCCACCCCAGCCACGCCAGCCACCCCAGCAGAGCGGCACGAGCTGGAAAAAAATGTAGAAACATTTCAAAGACTTTCTTCCACACGCCGGCGGGAGTTGCTGGAGGTGGCTCGACAGCTCGCGGATCCTCAGCAGGAGGATTTGCGAAACGCGGCGCGGCTCTGGCACCAGTGGATTGCGTCGCGCGATCCGGCCGACCGTCGCGACATCATTGAGCTCAATACTCAGCAGCGATTGGAATGGCTCGACCGCTATGCCCAGCGCGACAGCCGGCCGATCAATCGCCCACCGCGCGAGTTTGATCGCGATCCCCGCCGCGGACCACCCGGTCAGCGACCACCCGGTCCGCGGCCACGCGGTCCAGGTGCCCCACCTTTTCCGCCACCGGATCGGCCCCGTGCGTCAGTAGAAAATCCAGCACCGCTGCGTTGAACAGGGCCGGTGATTCCAGCGGCACCATGTGGCCGGCCTCTGGCACAACCACCAGCCGCGCGTTTTGGATAACGCTGGCGGCGTGTTCCAGGCACGCGGGCGGCGTGATCGCGTCTAAAGCTCCGGCAATCAGCAAGGTCGGCACACGCACGCTGCGCATTGCCGCCACCATGTCTGGCCGCGCACTGAGGGCGTTGAGCGCCGCCACAATCGTCGGCACCGATTGCGCATGAATCATTCGGCGCAAAGAGGCTTCAATCTCAGCGCGGTGCGGATTGGCCAGCGCCTCGGCCGATCCAGCCAGCAGGCGGGGGATCATCGCTGTTGCGAGAATCTCTAGCCCTAATCGCTGCACCTTGGCAGCCAGATCGCTTCGACCAGCCCGGATTTCGGGCGTGTCAGCGGTCAGTTTGGTGGCCACGAGAATCAGCGACCGCACGCGGTGTGGGTATCGCGTGGCGAGGTGCTGCGCCACATAGCCACCCATCGAAATGCCGCAGACCGTTAGCGGTTGCCTGATCTCCATGGCGTCTAAGAGGGCCACCGCGTCGTCGGCGAGCTGGGCGATGCTCTGCAGGCTGCTCGGCACGGCACCCGTTTGATTGCCTAGACAATCGTTGCTGCCACCAAAGCCGCGTTGGTCGGGAACGATCAAATGCAGGCGATCGGTCAGTGTGTTTTGAGCCTCCCACATGGAGTGGTCCAGCGGAAAGGCATGCAGGAGCAGCAGCGGTGATCCGCTTCCGCCACTGGTAACAGCCAGCCGCACGGTGGGGAGCGTGGCATGGTGCTGGTGCATGATGGTTAGCCCCGCCATTGCTGAAGGGCATTGCGCATGGCCACGGTCTCTGCAGCCGGCGCCGCTATGACTATTCTTTAAGGCCGTCTTTTTGAGAACGACTCGCAGAAACGGCTAAGGCTTTTTTTTGGAACTGTTCAAGATTGTGGTCGATCGTGCGATTATGCGGTTCGTGCCGCTTTGCAAGCCTTTGAAACCGGATCGCAGCAGCATAGTCACCGGCGGCAGCCCGGCAGTGCGCGAGCGTATCGAGGTAGCTTGCGCTATCGAATGACTTGATCAACGAGAGCTTGGAATAGCGTGTGGCTTTAGCGATGTCGCCCTGCGTGTTGGCGACGAGCCAGGCGTATTCGTTGTAGCCAATTGTGTCATCGGGAACCGCCTGAATCTCACTGTCGATCTGGAGGAGCGAATTGTTGACGCGCACGACTGCGCGATCCTGTTGCTGGGGAGTGTTGTCGGGCATCTTGTAGAGCGCAATCAGAGAATCGACATCCTTAGGGTAGGAACGCAGCGATTCGTCGAGCGACTTGCGCTGCGCGATTGTATCGCCACGATCACGGGCCGCACACGATTGGAAATAATGCATCCGTGAGGCAATGGAACGCGGATCACGGCCGAGCTGCTGCAGCATGGGAACGTTGTCGCCCCCCCTTTTTTTATGATGGGCGTCACCGATGAGTCGCTGCAGAGACTCGGCCGCCTCATCGTCCCGCTGCTGGTCGTGCAGAAACTCGGAAAAGAAGAGGGCCGCTAACGCAAACTGTGACGGGGGTGTTTGAGGATTATCGAGCACAGCGAGGTACTCCCGATTGGCCCACTCGACAGCGCCCCACTTTGCCAACAGCATTGCGGCCTTCAAGCGAGCGGCGAAATCAGTACCGTCATTCTCTAAAGCAGCGGTGGCTAACGTTTGGGCCTGCGGTTCATTCTGTTGGGCCCGTTGGCAGAGGGCCGCGGCATAGCCGATCAGCGAGTGGCTGGCGATGAGTTCGGGAGCGGTGCTTTGCAGTGAGTCGACCCCCGTAGCAATGCCGTTCTCAACAGCCCACACGAGCAAGTCGGCAATTTCTGTAGGAGTGGTCTCGGCATTTCTGTCTTCTAAGTAGTCCGCCAACATCCGATCGACTATCTCAGCCGCTTGAGCGCGTTGACCGGCTGCGAGTAGCATCCGGACGTGGCAACGTTCAAAAATCTCAAACGTTGTTTCGTTCAGGCTGCCGAAAGCATCCTCACCGACACTAACATCTTCACTGCTGTGCAGATTTTCGTGGCTCCTGCGGTGGAGAATCCTCAGCGCTTCGCTAGCCGCGACAAGGCTTTCGTCCTTGGAGGTTTGCGAATTGGTTTGGGAGAAGGCAACAAGAGCCTTTAGCATCTGCGCAGCAGGCCGCGAGCAGCCCCCCAAGCCAGCGGTGATGGGCGCACACATTCCGGCCCAATAAGGATTGTCGGCCTGCCACTCGCGGGCCAAGAGCGCAGCCGCGACGCGCGAGCCGCTGGTGGAACGGTCGAGTCGCACGACCCGAGCCAGCGCCTCAATGCCCGCGTCATCGTCTACCCGTAAGAGTCGATGCATCACTTGCAGGCGGTCGCCAAAATCCTTGCGTTTGAAATTATGCAGGAGCTTTACCACCTCAGCCGAGTCGTGCGGCGCATTGAGTGGGATTCCATCAACGATCCAGCGGGCGCGCAGGGCCACCTCCAGATCGTTGCTCATCTCGGTGGCAGCCAAGAGTGCATCCACTGCGGCGGGGCCGAGGGCATTGAGTTGGCGTGCCGCTGATTCCCGCTCCCCGTAATCGGCGTCCCCCAAGCGGGCAATGAGGGCGGCTAGCTCCTCGAGCGCAGGATCGGCAGTTGCTTCCGATGCAGCCCCGGCCACAGTGCCTGGCAGGGCCAGTAGCAGCACGGCAATTGGCAACAGTTTACCGAGCCCGCCGACTCTCAGCCGGGCTGCCCAGTGGCTGCAAACAAACAGCGGGAGTAGTGAACCAAGCCTCATGGTGGTGTCAGACTAAAAGGGTTTTTAGCGTGGGTCTGGGACAGTGTGCATTCTTATAAAAAAAGTTCTTTTAGGAAGCGTCAGGCTCGATGCCGAGGTCGCGGATGGTGACGAGTGATTCTAGCGGAATGCCACGGGCAGCAAGCGCTTGTTGCGCTCCGGCCAGCCGATCGATGACGGTTATCACCCGCTCGACGATCAGGCCAAACTCCTGCGATCGATCAATTGCCAGCAGCGATGAACCGCCCGTTGTGATCACATCCTCAACGATGACAACCCGGTTGCCCGGCTGCACGGGTCCTTCAACAAAACGCTGGGTGCCATGACCTTTGGCCTCCTTACGGATGAGAAAGCCCTTGAGCGGGATCCCTTCCACGCCTGCCATCGTCACGACCGCGCTGGTGACAGGATCGGCGCCCATCGACAGGCCGCCGACCGCATCAGGCATGGCTCCCAGCGTCGCCAATCGCTCCAGAATCGCTCGACCAACAAGCATGGAGCCATGGGCCTCGAGCACCACCTGCTTCGCATCGAGATAGAAATGGGCTTCGCGACCAGAGGCCAGTCGAAATGTGCCACGTTGCAAAGCCTGCGAGCCGACTAGGTCGATCAACGACTGAATAAGAGGAGAAAGTTTTGGAGAAGTTTTTAGCGTGTCAGTTGTATTCATAGTAGAACAGTATACCAGCCAAGCGATTCCGCCGGTTGCCAAAGAGAAGAAATCAGGGCTTTTTTCCCGTTCAACAACCGACATTTTTTGACTCCTCAAGCCGGCTTCTTAGAATTGATCGGTTCCACCAGCGACCGAGGGCAGTCATGCAAACCAATCAGAAATTTCTGCACCAATGCCGCTGGGCTGGCATGCTTGGGTTGGCTGTCGTGACGCTGCTCTTGGCTCGAGCGTTACCAGCCGAGGAGCCGGCAACGGCCATGCCTCGGGCTGTTACGCTGTCGCTGCGACTGCCGATCACCGGCACGCGCGATACGCAGATGCAAACCGCAATCCTACGGCAGCTCGATCGGCTCAAGAGTCGGCCAGAGGAACGCGGCGTTTTGGTTCTGCGGTTTGACCAACCCCCTGCCGAGACTGTCCAGACCGGCAGCGATTTTGGCCGTTCGCTGGAGCTGGCGCGATTTCTCTGCAGCGAACGGTTGGCCGGTATTAAAACGGTAGCGTTTTTGCCCACAGGCGCAGCCGGCCACGCCGTACTCGTGGCCTTGGCCTGCGAAGAGATTGTGATGGCGCCCGATGCTGTGCTCGGACCGGCCAACGCCGATGAACCACTCGTCGACAACGCCATGCAGGCGGCCTACAGACAGATTGCCCTGCAGCGCAAGACTGTGCCGCCAGCAGTGGCGCTGGCCTTGCTCGATCCGACGGCTCAGGTGGCACGCGTTTCCACAGATGACGGCGACACATTTGTTGAAATGCAGGACATCGAGGAATTAAAGAAAAAATCAGCCGTGCTCAACATCGAAGCCCTGCGGCCCCTCCCGCTGGCGATCACGGGTCGTCGCGGTCGAGAGCTGGGAGTTGTGCGACTGTTGGCGCGGACGCCCGCTGAAGTTGCGCGGGGCTTGGGCATCGGTGTCGAGTCGCTCACCGCCGATCCATCGCTTGCGGGCGGTTGGCAGGCGGTGCAGGTGGTGCTCACCGGCCCGATCACAGCCGATGCCGTGGCACGCACGCGCGAACGCATCAACAAGGCGATTGGGCAGGGGTGTAATTTTGTCTGCCTACGAATCGACAGCCCGGGCGGTGTTCCAGAACAAAGCCTCGTGTTGGCAACGTGGTTGGCAGCGTTTGATCCCGCGCTGGTTCGCACCGTGGCCTATGTGCCTCGTGAGGCTCGTGGTGATGCGGCGCTTGTGGCGTTGGCGTGCGATGAATTAGCGATCGGACCCGCGGCTGTGCTGGGCGGTGAGGGAGCGGCCGCGATTGATGATCGGCAGGCGCAGGCCATTGCAGTGGCTTGGCGGGAAGGGGTAGCAAAAAAACGCGATCGGTCTTGGTCGCTGCCGGTGGCGCTGGTGGTGCCCGGCATAGTTGTGCACCGCGCCACTCAGCCGGCGAGCGGACGCAGCGATTATTTTTCTGACGAGGAACTCGCCGCTCGCAACGACCAAGAGAGTTGGCAGATCGGTGACACTCTGGGCGTGACCCCGATCCAACTCGATGGACGTGCGGCCGAATCGCTGGGCCTTACGACGCACGTTGTGGAAAACTTCTCCGGCCTTGCGCAGTCCTACGGCTTGACTGGCAGCATTGCTTTTTCCGAGCCGGGCTGGGCCGATAAGCTGCTCGACGCATTGGCTAGTCCGGGGGTGGCATGGCTGCTGCTGTTAATCGGCGGTGCCGGTCTGTACATCGAATTGCACACGCCGGGCGTCGGCTTGGGCGGTTTTATTTCGATGGTGGCATTTGTCATCTACTTCTGGAGCCAGTATTTGCACGGCACGGCAGGCTGGTTGGAAGTCATGCTCTTTCTGACAGGTCTCTTTTGTCTGGCAGCAGAAATTTTTGTCTTGCCTGGCGTGGGTGTGCTCGGGCTGGGAGGTGGGATGTTGGTGATTGCGTCGCTGGTGCTTGCCAGCCAGTCGTTCGTATTGCCTACCAACGACTATCAGATTCGCCAGTTGCAGTGGTCGCTGCTGGGGATTCTCGGCGCCGCAGTTGGCGTGGTCTTGTTGGGCGTTGTGCTGCGACGCTGGTTGCCATCCACGCCATTTTTCCGGAACGTGCTCTTAATGCCGCCACCGCTGGCAGACGACTCGCTCCATTCAGATCGTCTCGATGCCCTGTTGGGGCTGGAAGGCACAACAACCACTCGTCTGGCCCCTGCTGGCATGGCACGGATTGCCGGTAGGTTGCAGAATGTGTGGAGCGATGGCCGCCTGATCGAGACTGGCACTGCCATACGGGTGGTCGATGTGCGTGGCAGTCGCGTGCTCGTGCAGGCGACGCTTTAGGAGTCTGCAGATTCGATCCGCTTTGCAGAACGTCAGACGCAATGCCCGCAGGAACGCTTCATGAATGCCATTCTCTGGGTCGTCGTGCTGCTGCTGGTGGGATTGAGCGTGATGGCGCTGGAGGTGTTTGTGCCGTCGGGCGGCGTGCTTGGGTTTGTGAGCATCACGGCGATCATCGCGGCAGTGGCCACAGCTTTTTTAGAATTAGGCCCTGTGGCCGGGATGGCGGTGCTGGCTGTAACTGTGCTGGCCGTGCCGGCCGTGTTAGCGCTGGCATTCCGCTGGTTTCCTGAAACGCCACTCGGGCGTCGGGTGTTGCCTCTGCCGCCGAACCCAGACGACCTGCTGCCAGACGCCCAACTCCGCCGCAGCATGCACGCGCTTGTTGGCCGCAGTGGGCGTACCCAAAGCCCTCTGCTGCCGTGGGGAAGTGTTGAAATCGATGGCCTGCCGGTCGAGGCACTCAGCGAGAGCGGGTCGATCGAGGCCGGAGCGGCGGTGGAGGCGGTCGGCGTACAGGGAACGGCAATCATCGTCCGGCAGATAGAAACCGGCATTGGCGATCAGAGGGTGCAGCCCGAGCCGTTGGAGAGCGCACAATCGTTGCAACCCAAAAAAGAGGGCGTAGAAACCGGATCACGCCTCTCAAAAACGCTGGAAGAATTCGAATTCGAACGATTGAGGCCTCCCTCTGCTTGACTCGCTCCGCATGCCGAATGAGGCTAGGCACTGCCACTGTCTCTGTCTGCAACGTTTTGCCCTATAGATTTTTGGAGAGTTTTTATGCTGCCGCTGATTCTGATCGGTCTGGGGATCTTTGCGATCTTCATAGTGTTTGGGCTTTTGGCCGGCTATCTACGGCTTTGGCTGCAGTCGTATGCATCGAGTGCCGGTATTGGTTTATTCGATCTTGTCGCGATGAGTTTTAAAAAGGTGAGTCCAACCGTCATCGTGCGCAGCAAGATCATGGCGGTGCAGGCAGGCTTGGGGGACGCCACCGGCGTCACGCTCCAAGCGTTGGAGGCACATTATCTAGCCGGCGGACGGGTGCCGCTGGTGGTGCAAGCGCTGATTGCCGCTAACAAGGCAAAGATCAAGGAGCTCGACTTTAAACTGGCAACGGCGATCGACCTCGCAGGCCGCAACGTGCGTGAGGCCGTGCAGACCAGCGTGTATCCGAAGGTGATCGACTGCCCTGGTAAAAATAGTGGTCGCGAGTCGCTCGATGCTGTGGCCAAAAATGGTATCCAATTAAAAGTGCGGGCCCGCGTCACTGTCCGCACCAACCTCAACCAATTGATTGGCGGTGCTACCGAGGAAACGATCATCGCCCGCGTTGGGGAGGGAATCGTGTCGGCGATCGGTTCGGCCGAACGACACAGCGACGTGCTCGAAAATCCCGACATGATTTCTAAGACCGTGCTGGCCCGTCGACTCGATGCGAACACGGCCTTTGAGATTGTCTCGATCGATATTGCCGACATCGATGTCGGGGGGAACATCGGCGCTCGCCTGCAGGCCGATCAGGCCGAGGCCGACACGCGAGTGGCGCGGGCTAATGCCGAAGGTCGGCGGGCGATGGCCGTTGCCAAGGAACAGGAAATGGTGGCAGGCATCGAGGAAAGCCGAGCGGCCCTAGTGGAATCGGAAGCCGAAGTTCCCAAGGCGATTGCCGACTCACTGGCCTCCGGTCGGCTGGGGATTATCGACTATTATAAATTGCAGAATTTGCAGGCCGATACCGATATGCGGCGCTCCATTGCCGGCAGCGGTTCAGCGGGCATCCTTGCAGCACCACAGTAGATTGAGTCGAGCAGTCAGCCCCGACGTGGGCGTTTGAAAAAAAGCCTTCGCAGGCACGAGAATCCGCAACGCGCGAGAAAAAGAAGCCCCCATGACACCCTGTATTGCTAACGGCGTTTTATTTGCCGCCGGTTGGGATTGGCTTGAGGCGTTGCTGCCATTCCTGTTTGTGGCCTTTTGGATCCTCTCGCAGGTGTTTGCAATGTTTCGCAAATTGCCTGGTGCCGGGCCGAAGCCGCCTGCTCTCCGGCCGGAGATGGTGCCACAAAGAGCGCCCGATCCGTTTCTCGAAAAACCTGCACTCGATCCACGCGTGGATCTCCAGCGACAGATTGAGGAGTTCTTGTTGAATCGTGGCGACGATCGGTTAGCAAAGCCCAGCGGGCAAGCTCTGCAACCGACTCGCGCACCATCCAATCAGCCGGTCAAACAACCGACGCGCGCCACCGTTAAGCGATTGCCAGAAAAAGTGAGCCGTCCCATCACACGCCAGCCACAACTCGGAGTGCAGCCGGTAGAATCGTTCCCCTTGTCGGCAACCGGCGAGGATCGTCGCTTGGGCTCGTTTCAAACTGGTGCCACCGATGTTGCCCGACATGTGAGCGAAGCTTTTGCTCACGATCTGAGCCATCAGGCGTTTGGCCTTGCGCAGCAAACATCGGCTGCCGCAAAGGTAGGTTCTCAGCAGCCGAGCATTTCACCGGCAGTCCACTTGGCCAACCTGCTGCGCAGCCCAACAGCCATCCGACAAATCATCCTGTTACAAGAAGTGTTGCAGCGACCTCTTAACCGGTGGTAGCAGCGGTGGCCAGCCGGCACCGATCCTGCGGCACACCGACTGCACGCGATCACCGGCGTGCCCGAGAGCCTGCCAAGAAAAACGGTTTAGTTTTGCTAGCAGCGGCATCGCTAGCAGATCACCGGACCCTTCCGGCGGCCTTGCGCAGACTGCCCGCGTTCTCTGATCTCCGGCAAAATAGGCCAAGACTTTGGATCGAGGCACCCCCAAAGGGCCGATTTTCCGGGCGGCTCCGAGGTTCCAAATTCGCGACTTGAGTGCCCGCGGGCGGTGGTCTACAAGACAGGGGGTGGTTTTGCAGAAGCGAAACCACTCCAGCGCATAGACGAGGTGCCCAAGCCTCGTCTATGCGATTGTTTCAGCAGTGGTTGGATCGATCACTGCTTGTTGCGCAGCGGGTGTCGTTGCGTGTGGCTTTGAGCGGTGGCTATCCAAGGACGGATTGGCCGACTTATGGATACGAACAGTGTTTTTCGGTTGGCGTTTCGCTCTGCGCTTGCGCTGACGTTTTTCGGTGTGGCCCCGGTGGTCGGTGCCGACACGGCATCTGAGCCGGTAGAGAATCGCTCGTTACTGCCCGTCACCGTGCGCGTTGCCAGCGACCACACGTATCTCCGCGCCGGTCCGCATGACGACTTCTATCCCACCGAACGCTTGGTGCGGGGGCAGACCGTTGAAATTTGGTCCGTTGATTCATCCGGCTTCTGTGCTGTGCGACCCGTCGCGGGCAGCTTTAGCTGGGTGCGGGCATGCGATATCGATGAGGCATCTGCTGAAGATTCGGCTGCACTCCAAAGCCCCGCCCTCTCCGACACGCTGGCAAAAGATTCGGGCAGCACAGCCGGCGGCCTGCTGCCGCGATCCACAGGGGTGATTGTGGCCGATGGGGCCGTCTCGCGGATTGGCTCTCAGCTCAATAGTTTGCGGCACGTTGCTCAGGTGCGATTAGAGGCCGGAGAGCGCGTGCAGATGATCGAAGAGGTGCGGATCGCCGCCGGCCGCCATGCTGGGCTATGGGTTCGCATTGAACCACCGGCGGGCGAATTTCGCTGGGCTCAAATGGCCGACCTCGAACTCCCAACTGAACTGGCTGCAACGATCGCGCCGCCGGCGACCGAAGCGGCAACCGCCACCTCGGCCAGCGCAGCGCTCACCGCGCTCAAAAGTGCAGGTGACGCCCTGGCACTGGTAGCTGCCGAGGCCAATGCCGTTGCAGTTCCGGAAGCTCCCCTTGCCAAAACCCCAACACCTCCACAGACCTTACAGCCGGTGTCGACGGCCAAGCGACTCTTTGCCGGTTGGCTGCCGCTGGGGGCTGGCGTGTTTGATTCCCAGACGGCGGTAACGCCCGTTGCCGTTAGCGCCGGTAGCGGTGCCTCATCTGGAGACGAATTAGCAGACATCGATCTGGCACTGTCGCTGGTGGTGGCCGGTCCGAGTTCGGCCTGGAACCTCACGGCCCTGCGCGAACGGTTGCGATTGTGTGCCTCCCGCACCACAACCCAGAGCGACCGCTTGCGGGCTGAAGCCATCGACGCCCGACTCGCTCGCTTTGAATCGATCCAAAGCCGCCAGCAAGCACTTGCTCAAGCCACTCCTGCGGATTCCTCACCGCTGCAACTCGGCGGCATGTGGTCGAGTTTGGGCAGCATCGGCACCCGTCCCATCCGTCCTGGTGTTTTTCCTGGCGGTGCGTCGGCTGATGGCAAAACAACCTGGACACCTCCAGAGCAGGTGGAAACAACCGGACGTTTAGCCACAGTTGTGTCGCGTCGCCCCGAGGCGCCGCGCTGGGCGCTGGTCGATGACAGCAATCAGGTGCTTGTTTTCATCACCCCAACATCCGCCGTCAATCTCGCGCCACTCGTGGGCCAGCAAGTGTCTGTGCGCGGCCCCCGTGGCTACATGCCCGAATACAAGCGCCCCTATCTGGTGGCATCGGAGGTTCGCTTGCGATTGGCTGCCGCTCCCGTGGATGCACTCAATGCCACACAGTAGCAACACATCCCACCCCGCCATTTTTGTAGCTTGAGCCTTGTCGACTTCGGCTTTTATCGTTTGCTAGCTTGGCCGGCTGTGTTTCTACCGCTGGTGCAGATTGTTGAACTCTGACACCGGCAACCAACGGGATGCTAATTCTGTTTGCAAGTGTGCTGCTGCTGCTGGGTCAGCAGGGCCAAGGACAGCGTCGTCGTCGGCAGCGGCTCGCGCAATTGACGATAAGGCGCAACGATCAATCGGATTGGTGCGGCTCAGGCGGGTTGTTAATTGCACGACACCGGCTGGATTGTCGACTGCCGCGGCTGAAAAAGTTTGCATGAAAAGACAGATTTCATGGAAGTTTGCTGCTGCCGAATGCACGATCAACGGCTTTAGTGTACGAGTGACGATTTCCAGTCCGATGCCATCCACATCAAGAAACGCGTCAATTTGAACGGTCTGGCGATCACCACTTTCAGCGGCAGGCTGGGCGGCACCGTAGCGCACCAGCAATAGGCATGTGCCGGTTAAATCTTTTGGGGTTAGCGGTCCCGAGTAGCCACCGCGACCGTGGAAGACAAGAACGCCGCTGGAGCCACGTTGCTCACAATGCAGGAGACGCAGCGTGCCGACAGTTCCAAAGCCATCACTCAAACGCCATTGACCGGCACCCGTGGGATCGAGAGAGAGTTGGCTGATTCCTAGCGTCCGCCAGATGTCAACGATTGCCTCCGGTTTGCGCAGTGAAAATTCAAGGAGCGCGGTATCGCAGACAAATGTTTCACAGGGCAGATGCCGGTAGAGCGTTGTCGATTTGAGGCAGCGCTCGGCCGTCTGTCGTTGGGCTGTCGGCATGCGCTGCAAGGGGATCGCTGCAATCGCTTGGCGATGCGCTGCGCGACTGGACGATCCGCCGTCGCTCATGAGGGCCGTGAGATCGCTGAAAGAAACAACCGCATCGGCAGCGTTTGCCGCAGCGAGCAGCGCTGCCGATGCGACAGCGACTCCGAAAAAGCTCAGCAACCGGTTGGATACAAGCATGAACCCCCCTACAAAAATCACGAACGCCATCCGGGCCGAGACGCCCCTGCCGTACAAGTTTTTCGGCCGCCGGCGCCGGTTTGGCCAATGATTTCCGCAGACTTTATCGCAGGTTTCCCTAGTCTGCCGGTCTTACCAAATTGCGTTGAAGCGGCTGTTGGCTTGTCGCCGCAATGTCCCTACCATCCCGGGCCCTGCCGAGCAGGAACCACTCCTCACACCCCCAGCAGCAGTCGATGCATCACAACCACGATACCGGCAGCGAAGTGCCAACCGCCGAAGGAATGCCAGCAGTGATCGCCCCTGCCAATCGGAGTTTGCTCGGTCGCGCGCTCGTCGCGTGGACGCGGGTTTGTATCCAAGCCCCAGGCACCGTTGTGTTGGTGGCCATTCTTTCGGCAGTGTTGGCAGGAGCCTGGTCGGTACAGTCCCTCGGCTACAAGGTGAGTCGGGTCGATCTGCTCAACCCCAAAAGTGATTACAACAAACTGTGGCTCGAATATGTCAGTGAGTTTGGCGATGACGAAGACGCTGTGATTGTTGTTGAGGGTGCCTCGCAAGCCAGCGTCATCGCTGTGCTCGAAGAAGTTTCACAGGAACTAGCGCGCGATGGCTCACTCTTCCACTCAGTGCTGCATGAAGTCGATCTCTCGAAGATTCGTCCCAAGGGCTTGCACTACCTTTCACCGGAAGACCTCAGCAATATCGATCACTTCATTGAACGCACACAACCGATTCTGGATGGTGGGTGGGCGCAACTGAAGGTTGGCACGATGGTCGCAGGCCTCGCCGGACAGATGGTCGCCGGCAGCGGTGCGGGCACAAAGCCAACCGAAGAACTCCCGGCCGTTACGCTCGAACGCTACAGCGAAAGTCTTCTGGCTGGCATCGAATCCAATGCCCGCTTGAGCGAATCGAAACCGGCAGACTTTGTCTCTCCGTGGCCGGGCATGCCAAAGTCGCTTGCGACGCTGAGCGATCTGTCCAGCCAGCATCTGTTGGCCAAAGACGGCCGCCTGGGCTTTGTGCTGCTGCGGCTGTCAAAGGCCAGTGAGGGTTTCGCCGGTGCATCTGTGGCAACCGATGAACTGCGACGTTTGATCGGACTGGTTGCCCTGCGGCATCCCGCTGTAACGATTGGCCTCACCGGCCTGCCCGTTATGGAAGACGATGAGATGCGCACCAGTCAGAGTTCGATGATCTGGGCGAGTATTCTTTCGCTGCTGGCGGTGGTCGTGGTGATCATCGCCGGTTTTGGCGGCATCCGTCATGCCCTCATGGCCAACGGCGTACTCATCATCGGCATGGCATGGGCCTTCGCGTGGGCCACGGCCAGCGTCGGGCACCTCAACATTCTGAGCGTGACGTTCACCGTTACCATGATCGGCGTTGGCATCGACTATGGCACCTATTACATCGGTCGCTATTTGGAAATGCGTCGCCGCGGCATGGCGTGCGAGGCAGCCCTGCTCAGCACAAGTGCAGCGGTTGGCCCGGGCATCTTGATCGGTGCGATTACAACAGCCGTTGCCTTCTTCTCGGCGGCTCTGACCAGCTTTGTCGGCGTGGCTGAACTGGGCATGATCGCTGGCGGCGGCATCTTGCTGTGCTGCGCTTCAGAATTGCTCGTCTTGCCGGCCGTCGTAGTGCTCGTCGACCGCGGCCGTTTGGGTCGCCGGATTCCGACTCCCGTTCCGGTGCACGAGTGGCTAGCTCCAATCATGCGGCATCCGCGTTTTACGGCGCTGGCTGTTGTAGCCGCCACGATGGCGGTGGCTTCGGGATTTCATGAATTGAAATACGACCACAATCTCCTCAACATGCAGGCCGAGGGTTTAGAAAGTGTCGCGGTGGAAAAAAAACTGCTCACCGAGTGCGATCAGAGCGTGTGGTATGCCCTGTCGATTGCCGATTCGCGCGAAGAACTCCTCGAACGCAAGCAACAATTCACCGCTCTGGCAAGTGTGGAACGGGTAGACGAGATTGCTTCACTCTTGTCGGTGGATGAGGAATTGAAGCAACCAATCATCGCACGGATTCGCGGCCGCTTGGCAACCCTGCCAAATCACGTCCCTGAAATCCCCGTCGACCGACTCGATGCCCTCGGCGAAACTCTCGCCTGGGCCCAATCGGAGGCTGCAAAACGGCCTGGTGGGCTGCGCACGGCTTGGCACCTGGAACGCATACGCGACAGCCTGCGGCGACTGGAGCCCGCCGAATGTTATCGGGTGCTCGCAGGCTTTCAGCAGCGTTCCGCTAGCGAGTTGATCAATTCCCTGCATGCGCTTGCCGGGGTTGCGGATCCCGAGGCGCCCAAGCTGGAAGATTTGCCACCGAGCTTGGTGGAGCGGTTTGTCGGCGCCAACGGCAAGCACCTCCTCAAGATTTACGGTCGGGGAGATATTTGGAACTTCGAATCCTTAACGCGTTTTGTGCGCGACGTGCGCAGCATCGATCCGCGGGCAACGGGCAACCCGCTGCAGGCATACGAAGCATCGCTGGAAATGAAACACAGCTACGAGCAGGCGGCGATCTATTCCCTCATCGTGATCATGGCCGTGCTCTGGCTCGACTTTCGGAGCATCTGGCTGGCCCTGCTAGCCGCGTTGCCGTTGGCAGTCGGCATTGCGCAGACACTGGGGCTGATGGGGCTCGTCGGCATCGACCTCAATCCGGCCAATCTGATCGGCATTCCTTTGATTCTAGGGATTGCCGTCGACTACGGCGTGCACATTGTGCACGACGCGCTGGAGCGACCAGGCCCATACCGCATCAGTCCTTCCACAGCCAATGCCGTGCTCGTCGATGCGTTGACAACGATCCTCGGCTTCGGCGCGTTGATGGTGGCGAGTCATCGAGGGCTGGAAAGTCTGGGACGCGTGCTCACGCTGGGCGTGGCCACCTGCACGCTGACAGCGCTCATTTTACTGCCGGCGGTTCTCTCGATTCTGCGTCCTGCTCCGATCAGCGATTGCCCAGAACCGGCAGACCCTGCCCTCGCACCACAAGCCTAAAAAGATCGTCTTGTGTCAGCGTGCAAGAACTTGGTAATTCCGAGCCCTGTCGCGGCAATGCTTGTCGCTTGTCACCCCTACTATTATTTTTGGTGGCCAATGAATTCCTTCCGATGGTTTGGCAGACGCATTGCACGTTGGACTTGTTTGTTGTCGTCCCGCGGGTGTTTGGCCACCAGTTTGCTATTGCTTGTACCGGTAGCGATGCTGCTAGGAAGCCAGACTGCCCAGGCAAAGAACCGGGAGAGAGTTGTGAATATTGTGATGGAGGATCAGTTTCGGAACCGTTGCGAAACGGGGGGATTGCGGGGCGATGTGGTTGTGCTGGTGTACGCTGATCGCAAGGGAGCAACAGCCGGACAGGCTCTCGGCCGCCGGTTGCACGTGCACTTTCATCCCACCGCAGAACGGGCTTCGGCAGCCGAATGGGCCCGTCAGCCGGTTGTAGGCTTGCCCGGTTGGCCAGCCGATCTGCGCGTACCCGATGTACGCGTTGTGCCGGTGGCGTGCCTGTCGGAAGTGCCCAAACCGCTGCAACCGGTAGCCCGCGCCCATTTCCGCAGCAGTTCACCCGTTGTGCCGGTGTGGCTCGATTTTGGCGACACCATGCAACGCACGTTTGGCATGACGCATGCCGTGGAGAATGTCGCGATTATCGATACCCAAGGACAGGTCTACGGTGTGCTTTCGGGCCACTTTGACGGCATAAGATTTCAAGAACTCGTGGGCAGCATCGATCTGTTGCGCCGCCAAGCGCCCCCCGATGCACGCACTACAGCCACACCCGTAAATGCGACGCAGTAAGCAGGACGTCCGCTACGCCGCCGGGTGCGTTGTCTGTGAAACGCAGCGTGTTTTCGGAGCAACTGTCGGTGGTTAGCGCATCCGTTCCTTCAAAATACGGCTGGCGCGAGTTAGTGTTGCGCGTTCGTCATCGTTCAGGCTCGACTCACCAGAGCGGCTAATTTTTTCGAGCACACGATCGACTGCAATTTGCAGCTTTTCATCTTCGGGCGTGGGCTGCCGGTTTTTGATTTTGTAGTCACCGACAAACTCATCTTCCGGACGCACGACCCGCATGCGGCTGCGCATCTGTCGCCAGCGCACCGGCAGATCGGTAAGCCCACCGAGATTCCAATTGCGCCACGCGTAGACAAAACCAAAGATCGCACCGGCCAGATGCGCCACGTTGGCCACTTGTCCACCGCCGGAAGCAGCGCCCTGCAGATCCGACACGAAGTAGAGCACCCCCAGTGCCCACACCGGCACCGGCAGTACGCCCCACAAGAGCACGGTTTGCTTGGGGAAGTGCCAAATAAAAACAGCCAGCACGGCCATCACCGCGCCGCTGGCGCCGACGAGCACCATCTGGCTCGCAAAACGAGGCTGGCCAACCTGTATGCTCACCAGCCACGCCATGCCAGCCAAGACAACCGCCACGAAGTAGAATCGAAAAAACTCAGCGCGGCCCATGATCGCTTCCACCTCGCGACCAAAAAACCACAGTGCCAGCATGTTAAAGACCAGATGCCAAGGGCTTGTCGAGTCGTGCACAAATCCGTAGCTCACCAGTTGCCAAACGCTGAGGAGGTGGTTTGGCAGATCGCCCTGCAGTGCCAGAAACTGATTGATTGAAAACTGCTCCGCGCCGAGTAGGTTTGCTACCCAAATGCCGACGTTGGCAACGATGATCGTGAGCACGCCTGTCCACTCTGCCATAAAGGAAGAGGGCTCGGACCGATAATAACCGCGGTCAGAAAATCCCATAGAAGCGTTTGATCGAGAGGTGAAGGGAGTGGATTGCAAAACGTTCAAAGAGGCTAACGCGAGCCAAAGGGTATTCTAGTAAACTGTGGGAAAAAATGTGAAAAAGAGCACCTAGCCCAGGTGGTACTTTTGCGCAAAAAAGACCAGTCGTCACCCGTTTTGGCGAGCGTGTGCTAGATTTTGCGTCCCCGGCAACACGGGTTTCTCGAAACACGGGCACGGCACAACACCAGAGGGATCTCGCATGGCCACCAACGGCACGCTAGGCAGAAAACTGCGGATGGGACTTGTGGGCGGAGGACAGGGATCGTTTATTGGCCGCGTGCACGTGACGGCCGCCGTGCTCGACAATCGGGCGACGCTTGTGGCCGGCGCCCTGTCCAGCGACGCTGCCCGTTCCAAAGCCAGTGCCGCCGACTACGACATCGACCCCTCGCGGGCCTACGGCACCTACGCAGAAATGTTTGCCGCCGAGCGCGCACTGCCGGCCGACAAGCGCATCGACTTCGTCTCGATTGTCACGCCCAACCACATGCACTTTCCTGTGGCCAAGGCTGCCGTTGAAGCGGGGTTTAACGTTGTCTGCGACAAGCCGTTGACGCTCACGCTCAAAGAGGCGGAGGATTTGGCCAGCATTGTAAAAAAGTCGAGCACCGTCTTTGCCGTCACTCATAATTACACGGGCTATCCGCTCGTGCGGCAGGCCCGCGAGATGGCGTTGGGTGGTGATCTGGGTGACATCCAGGCTATCCGTGCCACCTATATTCAAGGCTGGCTGCGCACCAGACTCGAAAGCGAGGGACACAAGCAGGCGGCCTGGCGCACAGATCCGAAAAAGAGTGGCGCCGCCGGTGCCTTTGGAGACATCGGCACACACGCCTACAATCTGGGCCGCTTTATGACGGGTCTGCTCCCGGAAAAAATCAGCGCACATCTCAAGGTTTTTGAACCGCCGCGATCGCTTGACGACTACGGACACGCCGTCATTCAATACGAAAATGGCGCGCTGGGAACCGTGACGGCCTCGCAGATCAGCCACGGCCACGAGAACGACTTGCGCATAGAAATAGACGGCACGTTGGCAAGCCTCGAATGGCATCAGGAAAACCCCAATCAACTTTTTGTGCGTAAAAATGGGCACCCGCATGCCATTTACACGCGAGACCCCAATGCATCCTTTATGAATGCCTCCGGCAAGGCCGCTTGTCGGCTGCCAGCGGGGCATCCGGAAGCATTTTTTGAAGCGTTTGCCAACGTCTACCGCGCGGCCTTTGATGCCATGGAGCCAGCGATTGCAGGGGAATCGTTTGAACGGACCAACACCCTCTATCCAAATATTTGCGACGGCGTTGAAGGCATGTATTTTATCGAACAGTCGGTTGCATCCAGCCGCGTGGATGGAGCATGGCTGCCGCTGCGACATTCGTTGGCACGGCGCTAGCGCGTTAGCCCAGGGCTTTGCCAACTGAGAGCTTTGCAGAGACATTGTTCACGCCACAAAAAAGGCAGGAGGAGATTGATATGTCCAAGCTCGACACCGCTTATTTTGTTTTCGACATTGAAAGTGTGGCCGATGGAGCGCTGGTATCACGGCTCAAATATCCGGGACAGGATCTCACTCCAGACAAGGCAATTGCCAAGTATCGAGCCGAACTGCTGGCCGAAAATGGCAAGGATTTTATCCCCTACACGTTCCACCTGCCCGTGTCGCTGATCATCGCGAAGGTAGCGGCCGACTACCGGCTGATCGATCTGGTGAGCCTCGACGAGGAGCAGTCACGACCGCACGAAATCGTGCGGCTTTTCTGGGACGGTTGGCGGAAGTACAAACGCCCACAGCTGGTGAGTTTTAACGGCCGTGGATTCGATATGCCGCTGTTAGAACTCTGCGCCTTTCGCTACGGACTGTCGATTCCCGAGTGGTTTGCTGAAGAAAAACGGAGCTTTGAGCAACCGCGAAACCGCTACAATACTTCTGCCCATTTTGACCTTCACGAGTGGCTCACCAACAACGGTGCATCGCGTTTTAATGGTGGGCTTTCGCTCGCGGCCAATCTGATCGGCAAACCGGGCAAGATGGATGTGGCCGGTCACATGGTGCAAGACCTCTGGGACGCTGGCCGCGCCACCGAAATCCACGACTATTGCCGTGGCGACGTACTCGACACCTATTTTGTGTTTCTACGATCGCGGGTTGTTGCGGGTGAACTAGAGTTGGCCGAGGAGCACTCATTGATCGAGCAAGCGCGCGAGTGGGTTGACGCCCACGCGCAGACTTCTGCCGGGCTCACGCGCTATGTAGCTGCCTGGGGCGATTGGAAAAGCCCGTGGAACTAGCGCACGGTCCCGTGGAGCCAGTGCGGTGGAGCTAGTGCGGTGGAGCTAGTGCGGTGGAGTTAGCCGCCCAGCGATTGATCACGGCCAGCTAGCTCGGCTGTGGATAAACCACGCGTTGGACCGCACGATGCGGATCCGGGTGCGTAGCACCCGCAAAAACCGGAGGTTTTCAAGTGAACAAAGTGCATGGAGGACTTTGTCCACGGGCAGCTAGGGTTGGGCTGCTTGTCGTGTCGCAGTTTCCGGATCGGCAGTGGGTTCTGTTTTGGCTGGCTCGGTATCGACTGGCTCGGTATCGACTGGCTCGGTATCGACTGGCTCGGTATCGACTGGCTCGGTATCGACCGGCTTAGCAGCAGCGGGCGTATCGGTGTTTGCTCCAGCCAAGGCCATGGCCACTGCTTTGGCTGCAGCGCGGCCAGCGTCGTCCAGTTTGCCCTTCGGGGCACGGGCTTCCACGGTGTACATGCGCTCGCCAATCACAACAGCGTAAAGCACTCGATCAATCGGATCGGATAGGCCACCCACCTTGGCCATTCCGGGAGCACTCCAACTGACCCCCAGATGCGAGCCCAGCGGGAGGGCAGTGGGTTGCTTGAGCAGCGTATTCTTACCGTTTTGCGTAAAAGTTTCGGCCAGATCGGCTGCAATTGCTGCCGCAAACTGCGCGTGGTTTTCAGCCGTGATCTCGGCAAAGCCCGCCGGTGGCTCGGAGACAGTCAGCACGATCGATGGATAGGTTTTCTTTCCGCCGGGCTGGTAGCGTACGAGGTAATCCTTCGACCTCGGCGACCGCGTCCAGCCAGCAGGCGCGGCCACGACAACCCGCTTCTCATCGACTTCGAGATCTGTGTCGTGATTGATGCGGGGAAGTTTTTCATTTGCGCCGGTGCTGGCCGAACTTTTCTTGGACTTTTTTCCGGAGCCACCCGAGCACCCCAGCACCGGCATGACCAAACTGAGCAGCAGCAGACAACAGAGGACTTTTGCTGCGCTTGCACGCTCTAGGCGCAGCAAAAATCGAATGATTACGTACATGCGGAGGCTCCTACTCGGTAAGGGCTTTACTCGGCTTTACTCTGCCTTACTCGGTGATCGCTTCCTTGACAAGTTGCACGAAGTGCTGCGATCGCGACGAATTGGTCAGATCGGCAGCCTTCTTGTCGGCAGCCTTCTTGTCGGCATATTCAAAGAGTACGAGCCTTTTCATCGATTGACTAAAAACGCCCCAATAGGCCTTCATCCGAATCTCTTTAACGGTCTTTTTGCGGCTCGGTTTTTTCTCGCCGGGCTTCTTCGGCACTTTGACGGCCTTTTCCTTGGCCGCTTTTTTCACTTTGACCGGCTTTTCTTTGGTGGTTTTCTTTGTCGATTTTGCGCGCGCCTCTGCGGCGTCTGACTGGGCCCTCAGTGTTTTGCGACTTGGTAATTTTCGTGCCATAGCTCTCTGCCATCCTTCCAGTAAAAATGAAGCGCCGGGAAAGAGTCCCGGATACAATAGTTTGCTTTCGACTCCGACTGCCGAAAACCCTGCGTTGGGTTGCCGGCAAGTATAGCGTCCATCCGTCTTACCGCATTGGGTATTTCAGGCTTTCTTCTTTCTTCTGACGCCGAGGTATTGTTCCCATGAGCCTACCGCCGACCCTCGCTGATTGTCGCGCTTTGGACGACGCCGCTCTGTCGGTGCGGATTGAGGCCGTGCGGCAGCAGATGGGCCCGCGACTTGTCATTCTGGGCCATCACTACCAGCAGGACGGAGTCATTGCCCACGCCGATTTAGACGGGGATAGCTACCAACTCTCGAAGTCGGCTGCGGAGCGAACCGACTGCGATGCCATCGCTTTTTGCGGCGTTCACTTCATGGCCGAAACTGCCGATATCCTCGTCAATCGTCCGGAAAAACTGGCCGCGCGGGGCGGCCGACGGGTGCAAGTCATTCTCCCCGACATGGCGGCTGGCTGTTCCATGGCTGACATGGCTGGGATCGAACAGGTGGAGGATGCGTGGGCCGATTTGGGCACCCTGATTGACACCGCTGACATCACGCCGGTTACCTACATCAACTCAGCGGCCAGCCTGAAGGCTTTTTGCGGCAAGCACGGCGGCATCGTCTGCACATCGAGCAATGCCGAGGCGGTGCTGAAGTGGTCCTTTGCGCAGCGTCGCTGCGTGCTGTTCTTTCCCGATCAGCATCTCGGACGGAATACGGCCAGGCGGATGGGCATTCCGCTTGACCAGATGTGTCTGTGGAATCCGCACGAACAGCGACTGGGCGGCAATGATGCCCAGCAGATTAGGAAGAGTCGTGTGATTCTCTGGCAGGGACACTGCAGCGTGCACGCGATGTTTCGTCCGGAACACATCGATGCCATGCGAAAAAATGTGCCCGCCATTAAGATTCTTGTTCACCCGGAGTGCCCGATGGAAGTGGTCGACAAGGCGGATCTGGCTGGATCGACCAGTTTTATTATCCGTCAGGTCGAGCAAGCGGCGGCAGGTACGCAGTGGGCCATCGGCACCGAATTGCACCTCGTCAAGCGGTTGGAGCAGCGGCATCCCGAGCAGCAGATTCGGTTTCTTTCGCCGGTATTTTGCATGTGTGCAACGATGTACCGCATCGATCTGGCGCATCTGTGCTGGAGCCTGGAGCACGCGGCCGCAGGCCTGCCGGTCAACGTGATCCGCGTTGACGACGAAACAGCCGCCTGGGCCGTGACAGCGCTGGACCGCATGCTAGCCGTCGC
>CAMBUD010000027.1 GCA_945871035.1 Planctomicrobium piriforme
CGCTCTGGCCTATCACACACCAGATCCCGATAAGCCAGGCGAGTATCTCCGAAAACATTCAGATAAAAATACGAACCAGCACGGCCAGACTCTCAAGCAAGTTTCGGCCGCTGACTTACAATCCTATTTAAGCTGGTTTCGCACGCTCCCCCTCTGGCTCGATCTGGACGGCCTTCGGGTTGTGCACGCCTGCTGGGACGAGAGCATGGCAGACCAGATACGCCAGGCAGACCGGACATGCCAAATCAGTGGGCCGATCACACCTATCTCACCCATCACGGACGAATTTTTACTCTCAGCCTGCCGGAAAAATCAGCCGCTCTTTGGGCCCGTTGAAACAATCCTGAAGGGCAAAGAGGCAAAGCTCCCGGCTGGCCTTGGCTTTCACGACAAGGATGGCCACTTCAGAACATCCACAAGGGTTCGCTGGTATGCCGATCCACATGGCCAGACGTATCGGACGTACTTAATGGAGGCTGAACCAATCGACTGCGACTTGCCGCTGGAGCATTCTGTCCTTGAGGCAGCCGCACCGTATCCAGCCACCGCCAAGCCAGTTTTTATTGGGCACTACTGGCTCACGGGAGAGAAGCCCGCATTACTCGCCCCCAATGTTGCCTGCCTCGATTGGAGCGTGGCAAGGGGCGGGTTTCTGTGTGCCTATAGATGGAACGGCGAACAGACACTCGATCCGGCTCAGTTCGCACACGTTCCGGCCATGCTTTAGCCTGCTTTCACCCTATTACCACGGCCCTTTCAGGCCAGCCCTCAGAAGCACCGCATGAGCGGGACTATACCGGGACTATCTGACTAGCCGGGACTATACCGGGAGCCTCCTGCCTGGCTGGCGGTCTTCTGCGGCGAGAAAGCCTGAAAAAAACACCCGCTGCCAAAGCCGATCTTTTTTGCAGGCATTGGGTATCCTGAATGGGCCGGGCTGCTCTTGAAGTGGTCTTACTCTTACTATGTCTCTCGTATCAGTCTCTCGTATCTCACAACCACGGAGGTTTTTGAAAGCGATCAGCGTTTGTTTTTTAGAAAAGGGTGCGCAGAGGGTTCTCGATTCGAGCGCGAGTCGATGCACCGCTGCCTTGGGCTGGTTTTCTCTGATAAACGCTGCGTGAGCCGACAATGAATCAGGGCTATGTTTGAGCACAGAAATCATCCGCTGCTGTCGAAACAGGCGTTTTTTGCGAGGATTATTTTTCATGCATCGGCGGGCCTATTGGCGATCGCAACCGCGCTTGGAGTGGGCGTTGGTGGATACCATTATCTGGGCGGTTTATCGTGGATCGATTCACTCGTGAATGCCTCAATGATCCTCGGCGGCATGGGACCAGTCGACCTGATCCAGTCCGATGCGGGTAAATACTTCGCCTCATTTTACGCACTTTTTTCCGGGCTCTTTTTTATCGGCGTTGCCACGCTGCTGCTCGCACCGTTTGTGCACCGCACCATGCACAAGATGCATTTGGATACCTAACGTGTCTCTGCTGGCTGGGCTATTCTGCAATGCCGAGGCCACTGGGATGCACTCCGCTGGAATGGGTGCCGGCGATGCGCGGAGGCCCATTGTGGGGGCGGTATGCAAACGCGGCAAGCACAGAGCAGTCAAGAGCCGACAGATGCCCGTTCTGCCGTAACAATTCGCAACGCAATGCAATGCCCGCCGGGGTCTGTCAGACTCCCGGCATGAGCCAACCCCGCGTTTTATTTCAGTCGTCTGGCGTGAGCGCACTGTGGAAACCAGCAGGGGTACCGACGCAGGCACCCGCGGGCATATTTTCTGTGGAAATGTGGCTGCGAGAGCACTGGTATCAAGGCGACCCGGCCGGCTATCTGGGCGTACCCCATCGGCTCGACCGCGCTGTTTCAGGGGTGTTGCTCATGTGCAGCACGCCACGGGCGGCGCGAAAACTATCCCAGCAATTTGAACGCCGTCAGATTCAAAAAACGTATCTGGCGATGGTTGTCTGCGGCGAGCAATCAGCCGACTACCAGCGGCATTTACAGTGCCTCCAACAGGCAGCCCAAGAGGATGTGGCTGGCATTGAATGGCGCGATTGGCTCGAAAAGGTGCCCGACCAGGCGCAGGCGCGTGTGGCATTGGCCACCAGTGCAGCCGCCCGTGAAGCGATCACACGCGTGCGACTGCCAGCGGGAGTGGCTGGCACCGCTGCGGCGAGCGAGACTAGCGACCTGCCGTTGTTGCTCGAACTCCAGCCGTTGACAGGCAAAATGCATCAACTGCGAGTGCAGGCAGCCGCACGGGGAATGCCGATAGTCGCAGATTTTCTCTACGGAGCCTGCCGCTCAACAAGTCATTGGTGTGGCAGCCACATCGGCAGCGACCCGCGTGCCCAGCCGATTGGCCTGCACGCTTGGCGCATAGGCTATACCGACCCAGACTTGGGCACGAGCCTGACGGTCGAAGCACCGTTGCCCGCTGAGTGGCCTGCGAGGCTGCGACAGTGGGCGGAAACAAGTGCGTTGCCCCTTACGGGCTCTTGATCCAGCCACCATGCACCAACCAGTTCTGAATCCACGGCGAGGTCCACGGATTCCATGTGGGATAGGCAACCGACGCACCCGAGATGAGCAACAGCATGAGGGCCAAACAGCGTCCCAGACGGCTCTGTGCCAGCCGATCAACGGCCGGCAGACTCGCGACCACCCACAGCGGTGCCAGCCAGAACACCCAGCGAAAACCGCTTGTCATGCCACCGTAGTTGCGATCGCTCTGCGGTCGCAAAAGATAGAACGCAATCACGATCGTCGAGACAGTAACAACCGCCCAGGCAAGCTCAGCCTGTCCCGCACGGTGTGGGGGCCGCCGCACAAGGATCATGAGCCCCGGAATCACCAAGAGCCACGCCGGGGTGAGCGCGAAGATGCCGTGGTGGCCTAGGAGTGTGTGCCAGGCGTAGGTCCAAGCAGAGGGCTCGCCGCGGTCGATGCCCCGCGGGGTGCGCCAATAGCTGACGAGAGTTTTCCCATTGGAAAGCACGAGGGAATAGTCGTACCAGTTATCTGGATTCCAGCAGTTGGTGCTGCTTTCGAGAGTGGTGCCGGTGGCTGCACCGCTCAAAGAGAGTGCGGCTCGACTCGGCAATTCGCAGCAGTGGGGTTGCCCGCTCGCCGCAGGTTTACGGTGGGCATAGGGCGGAGCAAACGTACCGTGGGCCAGCCAGTTTGTGCCAAAAAAAGCGCAGCCGACAAGCAGAGCCGCCGGCAGGGCAGCGCATGCTGTGCGTCTCCAATCACATCTTGCCAATACCACAAACGCGGCCAGCATCCAGGCTATCGCCGGCAGTTCAAGCGCTGCTGCTAGTCCAAGGCAGAGGCCAGCAGTGGCAAAATGCCACCACGAGCGCACGCCGTCGCAGCGAATTCTGTAGAGCAGCCAAGCACTTGCCGCCGTGCAGGCCGCCGCTGGGATGTGGTTGGTGAGGACAACGGCGAACGTTGTCAGCATTGTGCCGCAGCAGATCAGCGCGGCTGCCCAGATCCGCCCCCAATCACTCGTGCCGATCGCATCGATGAGCCGACAGGTGAAATGGATCGTGATCCCCAGTGGCACCAGTCCATAGAGCACCATCAGCAGGCGACCCATTTCAAAGGGATGATCCCCCAGCGTCCAACCGCTCACCGCGTGCAGCAGCCAATAGAAGCCCGCCAAGAGTACCGACAACAGTGGCGGTTTGCTGGAGTAGAGACGCAGTTTGCCACTGGAATCGGGATGGACGACGGCATCGATGGTATCCCAGCCCGGCTCAGTAACGAGTCCATCGATCGTAAACGTGCCCTGCTCAACGAGCGCACGAATCGTCAGCCACCGGCTGCGATCGTTGGCCGATAGAAACGGTCGCGCCAGTCTTTTTTCAGTCTCAACTCGGTGGCGGATTCTATCGGCGTCCACCGGCACCTGCTCGATTGACGCAGCGACCTGATCAGCCACGAGCCGTTTTTCCAAGGCTATCGTGTCGACACTCGAGACCGCGCCGATTCTGCCCAGCACAGCTCCCAGCGCAAGCACGGCGAGAATGGCGTACACGCTTTGTCGCAGTCGTGCCCGAGACAAAGGCCGCTGCCGTCGGGCGGCAAGCTGTCCGGTGCGACGGACCATGGCCGCCACGCGCACTAAGTCGAAGAGTCCACGAAAGAAACGGCTCATGCCATATTTAGACGAGCCCCGCGTGCGCGGCCGGTGGTGCACAGGCATCTCGACCACACGAAAGCCCTGCGCTGCGGCGAGCACCGGTATGAATCGGTGGAAGTTATCTTGCAGGACAATCGCTTCAATAACCTCACGACGAAAGGCCTTCAGCCCACAGTTATGATCGTGCAGCTTGAGGCCTGTCAGCCAGCCCACGAGCAGATTGAAGACCCATGAGGGAAACGTCTTGTGCCAAGGATCAAGCCGCGGAGTCTTCCAGCCATTGACGAGGTCAGCCCTGTTGCCTTGGTCGGCGGCTGTGCTGGCCAGCAACGCAACCATTTTTGGAATCTCGCCGGGATCGTCTTGGCCATCGCCGTCGAGCATGACGATCTGGGCAGCGGAACAGATTTGAAAGCCAGCCACCAACGCGGCCGATTTGCCCAGTCGCTGCTCGAGTCGAATGCCACGCACGCGACTGTCGGCCGTGGCGGCTGATAGCTCCTCCCACGACCCGTCAGTTGAACCATCATCCACAATGAATAAGTCCCACTCGATGGCTGCCGCACTCAGCGCGGTGCGGATTTCGGCAACCAGCGGTTGGATGTTGCCGGCTTCATTGTGCACAGGCACAACGAGGGAAATCTGTGGAACACTCATGCGAAGGACATTCCTGACGGAGGTGGCAATTGACAGGTGGAGCCTCAAGGCCGACTCCTGCTGCAGGATACCCCCGACAGGCGCTGCCTGTCATGCGGTGTAGCTGCCGGTAGGTGTTGTGGCGTCTGTCTTTGCATAACGGGTGTCTACAGATTCAAATAGCCAAACCCTTTTTTGTGATCGGTTCCCTACGGCAGCAGGAAGCATGCGGAATGACACGTTTGGTTTCACTTGGCGTGATCCTCGGCTTAGTGGCCGTCTTTGGCCTCTTGTCGCTGCGGGTGATGGCCAGCTTTCTGCTCCCCCTGCTCTTGGCGGCCATGCTGGTCGTGATCTTCGGGCCGCTGCATCGATGGCTCCGTGAACGGCTGCAAGTGCCAGAGTGGGTGGCGGCCAGTCTGACAACACTGTTTGTGCTGTTGATCGTGCTGGTGCCATTATTTCTGCTTGTAGCCCGGGCGGGCGGCGATGCAGTGGCCATGCTGCGTAGCCCCAGTGGCGTCAAACTCGATCCGGCTGTGCTCGATGAACTTGTGGTAACGGTGAACGACGCTACTGGACTGCATCTCACCGCCGAAGGCGTCAATGGCGAGGTGCGGAAGCTCGCTGAGGAATGGATCGGGCCGATTGCGGCGGGTGCCCCGGTTGTGATTGTCAAGCTGATCATCGGTTTAATTGTGATGACGGTGAGCCTGTTTTATTTTCTGGCCGATGGCCGCCGTATGTTTAGCGCTGTCACGCGACTGATTCCGCTCGACCAGCGCTACCAGTGGCAACTGCTGGAGGAATTTGAGGAGGTGAGCCGGGCGGTTGTGAGCTCAACGCTTCTAGCCGCAATCGTGCAGGCCGTGCTGGCAGGATTTGGATTCTACGTGGCAGGCATGCCCAGTGTCTTTTTGTTGACCCTGCTCACTTTTTTCGGGGCGCTGGTCCCCTTTGTTGGGGCAGCGGCGGTGTGGGGGTCCGCGAGCCTCTACCTGCTCTTTTTTGTGAAGAGTTCGTGGGCGGCGGCCGGGCTTGCAATCTGGGGCCTGTGCGTTGTTTCGACTGTCGACAACATCATCAAGCCCATTGTGCTCCACGGTCAGTCGAAACTTCATCCACTGCTGGCGCTTTTGAGCGTGCTCGGTGGAGTAGGGGCGTTGGGGCCGATTGGCATCTTTGTCGGGCCGATTGCCGTCGCCTTTTTGCAGGCGGCCCTCACCATGCTGCAGACTGAACTGGATAGCCTGCTGGGCGACTCTTTTCGTAACGAGTCTGCCGCCACCGCTGCCACCCTTGAGGGCAGCACAGGAGTGGCCCGGGAGGTGGCTGACAGATTGGCACCACCAACAGGAGTTGCACAAACGGGTGCCGAGAGGTTGAAATCCCTCTAGCTGGTTGTCAGCCAGCGGGCTGATACTTGCGGATCAGCAAGCTATCGTTTTGGTTTGGACCGCAGGACAGAATTGAGACCGATACGTTTTTTGGAGAAATTGTCATGCTGCTCGAATGGCTCTTGGCTGTGGCAGGACTGCTAGCGATCGGCATCGAGACGGCCTATGTGCCAACCGATAACGGCGGCGGGGAGTATCTCGTGCGTGTCGAACCGGACCTGGTGAAAAGCGCCACTCCCTACACACTCACCAGTGACGTGCCGGCTGATGCCCAGAATGTCCGGCGGGTAAAGATTTACATTGCCGATGCTTGGCCGCCTGCCGTGGAGCGATCGGTGAACGAAGCTGCCAAGCGTCCACGTGTGGCACCGGTTGCCATCGCGACGGCGCGAGCAGGCGAGAGCGAATCTGCCGCACTCCAGCCGAGTCGTCCTTGGGGGTTGCTCACAGGCAGCCTCGTCATGCTCTTTCTCTCGCTGGGAGCAAACGGTTATCTCGGCATGCTTTTGGCCACGATGCGTACGCGCTATCTGCGCGACATCCAGCAGGGCATCGTGCGCGCGTAATATGGCTCACACTTAGCCTCGCTTAGGTTTGCGCTTTCGGGGAGAGCCCACGCCCCATCGCCGGACGTTCGCTCTGGCCCTTCGGGCCTGCGCTCTTTCGATGCTGCCTGCGCTTCGCCATCTATGGCTGCAATGGTCAGCAGCGCCAGCTCTCGTGGCATGGGCTCTCCCCTCTTGTGATCTATTTCAGGAGGCTCGTTTTGTGCGCGAGGATCACGAAGGATCCGTGTAAGCGGTCTACAAAGGTCGCTCGGGCTGGGTGCGACGGCCCCTCGATTTGCTGCGCGGCAGCGTCGGCTCTTGAGCCTCTGGTGCCTCTGGTGCCTCTGGTGCCTCTTGAGCCTCTGGTGCCTCTGGTGCCTCTGGTGCCTCTGGAGTGGTCGCCAGACTTTGCAGCTCAACGACCGGCTGCACAGCGACCCGGCGGGGCTGTCGCCGTGTCGGTCGCTCACTGGCAGGGAGCGTTTTTCCTAGCAACTGCACCGCTGCACCCGCTCGGCTAAATAGTTCGGCCACATGCGCGTGACAGGTGAGCACGAGCATTTGTCGCTGCGCAGGTTGGTCGGCCACGAATTCGCAGAGCACACGGGCCGCGGCCGCGGCACGATCGTCGTCAAAATTGACCAGTGCATCATCCATGATAACCGGCAGCAAGATGCCGTGCCGCTGCAGATCACGCACCAGCGCCAATCGCAGAGCCAGAAAAACTTGCTCGCGGGTACCACGGCTGAGCCGTTCGGGGTTCCACGCTTCGCCGTCGGCAGCGTGCACCTCAAGGCGGGCCTCATCAATTGTGGTGGTGATGTGGGTGTAGCGGCCGGCGGTGAGTCGTGAGAGCCAATGAGAAGCATCGCGCAGGGCAGGGGGTTGGTGATCGCGTGCCAGTGTCGCCCGTGTCTCTACGAGCAGTGCCTGCGCCCGCTGCAGGAGACAGCGGCGGTCAGAGTGCATGGCCAGTTGTTGGTCGATGGCCGCGATTTCATTCTGCAAACCCTCGGTGCTGCGGTCGCGGGAGTTAGCTGCAACGCGGGCCCGCTGCGCAGCGGCTCGAGTCTCGACGACGCTCAGCTCACTCCGGAGGCTCTCGGTAGCGGCGCATGCATCGGCGAGGCGTTGAGCGAGCGGCAAGAGCGTCGATTCCGCGAGCCAGCGTTCCAGATCGATTGGCTCCGCGAGCTTGCGTCGCGCCACCACCCATGCCGCCTCTGCGGCTTCGGCAGCATGACGGGCCTGTTCAGATTCCTGCCGGCGGTCGACCATAGCCAGAAAATCTTTTTCGGTGGCAGCATCCCAACGCAGAAGAAAGCTCTGCAATGTGCGATCCATTCGCTGAACCTCTCGCAAAGCCTTTCGATGCCGTACCCGGGCCCGCTGGAGACGTTTTTCAATCTGCAAGTAGCGGCGAGTGGCAAGCGTCTCGGCATCCAATCGCTCGCGCAGTTGGTGGAGATGGTCGAGGGGCGTCGCATTGGGCAACAGATCGCACTCCACCAGCAGTTGGTCAATGCGCTGGCTGAAAGAGTTTAATTCCTCGCGCTTCTGCCGGGCCTCGTCTGATAATCGACGGCGATCATCATCGAGCACCAGCAGCGTGTGCCGATGACTAGAAATCCGGCGGACGTCGGCCGGCAAGAGAGAATCGGGCAGGCCGCGGTGTTGCAACGCTCGCCGCCAACGCAGGCGTGCTGCCTTGCGGTTGGTGAGGGCGCGATCGAGTGACTGCTCGGCAACAGTCACCTTGTCGGCTAGGACGTGGATCGATCCCTCACGCGCCGCTAACGCTTCGAGTCGCTCGACTTCAGCCTGTGCAACGAGTGCCCGCCGTTCCAGAGAAATTGTTGCGTCGGGTGGGATTCGCTTGTCGAGAGAGCCGCACTGCGTCAAAGCTTCATCGCGTTGCCTGCGCACCATGTCGCACTGGCGTCGCGTCGCGTCGAGGCGCTGCGCGGCGGCCCGATCGAGAGACCACGTGGTGACCGAGGCCAGACCCGTTCCGGCCAGGCCCAGCGCAGCGAGGCAATATGCCAGCGAACCGGTGATCGTGGCGGGCAGAAAAATCCCAGCGAGGAGCATTCCCGCGCCGATGACAAAGACAAACCCTAAGCCGAGCAGCCAGCCAATCGGGATGAGCTGGGTGTCGCGGTGAAAGAGCATCTCCTTTTCCAGTTTTGTCAGGGAGCGATCCAGCTCGACAATCTGCTCGCCGGAGGCAAAGCGATTGCGCAGGGATGTGGCCTTGCTGCTAGCCTCTTCAATCGCCTCGGAGATTGTCAGACCGTTGAGATCCGGGCCTGCACCCTTGACGAGTCCGTGGGTGTCATCGAGAGCACTCTTGGCCTCAGCAACCAATCGCCGCGCTGCGAGCACTTCGTGGGTGGCCGAGGCACACTCGCGGGCCCGCGCTCGAAGTGGGCCAAACGACCGGGCAAAACCGTCTGGCAAGAGCACGGCGGACGGGGCGTTTTCGTCGCCGTCGGCAGCGCGATCCAGTGGCACCAAGCGGGCAAGACCGGCGCTGCCGACTTGCTCACCGAAACGGCGGGCTGCAAAGTGGGCCTGCGATTGTGAACGAGAGACTTCCGATACGAGTCGCTCCAGTCGCGGTATTTCATCGCAGAGACCGGTGATAGCAGCACGCTTTTTCCAGATGATCGACTCCACCGGAACGGCAGCAAGTTCGCGGGCTAGTCGGCTGCGAGTGCGTTTGCGTTTGCGGGACAGTGCGTTGCATCGCCGGCGCCGACGCTGGGCTCGCTTCCAAGTGTTGAGGTCTTCATGGACCAGCGGCCCAGACATAAGCGCAGCGAGTCGCTCGGCTGCGTCACGTCGGCTGATCGATAACGGCTCGAGGTGCATCACGCCGCGCACAACCGCTTCGCTCTGCTCAGCTGTCGCAATGGCAGCTTGTAATGCCGCGATCTCGCCATCCAACTGAACCAGCGCAGTGACGATCCGGCCAGCCGCCAGGGCTGGTGCTTGCAGGGCAGCCAGTCGCTGCGTGATTTCCTGGCGTTGCTGCTGCAAGGAGGCAATCGGTGAAAGACTCGGATCGGCTGAATCGATTTGCCCAATCGCCGCTCGCAGGTGCGCAAGCACGCGCGCTACCTTTGAGCGGTCCAGGCCGCTGGCAAGCTCGTAGAGACGGCTGCCACAGCCCTCGGGTTCGAGGGTTTTTAATTCGTGCAACTCGTCGAGTCCAAAAGCCATCACATTCGTAAATGTCTTTTCGTCTATGCCACCGATAAGATCCTGCAGGAACACGCGGCGTTGTCCGTGGCCATCGGCAGGGGACTGCATTTCGCTAATGGTGAGGACATCGCCGTTGTCGCCGAGGCCAACGCCATCGTTCTCGTAGCTGGTACGAGTGAGCCATGCGAGTTGGGGGCCTTCATGACGACGTTCAATCGAAAACAGTTGGCTATCAGGACCCATCCGCACCCATAATCTTCCGGCGCACGGCAGTTGTGGATCGAGCACTCCCCGGCGGAAAAGACCGCCAAAGCCGAAGAAAATGGCGCGCACAAATTCGAGTAGTGATGTCTTGCCAATTTCATTGGTGCCATGCAGCACCTGCACTCCTGGACCAAGTGAGTCGATCGTGAGCTGTGCGAGAGCTCCACAGCGTTCGATTTCAATCCGTTCAATATGCATAGCATCTTCCCTCAGTGGCGTGCGTTGTGGCGTGCGGTGTGGAATGCCTACCGTTATTTTGAAATGGCTAGAGCGACTCGATGAGTTCCAGCGCCAACCAACCGGCTTCTCGTGCAGTGTTGGTTTCGAGCAGCCCGGCCGCAGAATTGTCGGCGGGCAATTGCTGCTCAAGTGCGTTCACAATATCGGCAAGTGCCGCGGAAAAGGCTGTGGTGCTGCCAGTTTTTCCACCTGCTTGCGCGTGGCCTAGCGGCAGCAGGGATTCGCTTGGATCAGCATGGATCTCCGCACACCAAACACGCCCGGCGAGTGGTGCACAGAGTTGCCACACGCGTGCCAGCGTCTCCGCGGCAATCTCCTCCACGCGCACACGCTGCGATACGTTTGTGCCGCAGCCCACCGAGCAGTTCACCAAGAGCAGGTTGGCCCGTGCTTTGGGCAATAAGCCCTCGAGGGCCAACCAGATGCCGGTTGCGAGTTCCTCCGCGCCGCCGCTGGGCGAAGCAATGGCAAGCGACTGCCAAGCAACATGATGCGTCGCTACCTCACGCCATTGGCCGCCCAAACCAGTGGAAAATCTATGCGGCAGAGGTCCCGCCGATAGAGCCTCTGTCGGCAACTGACCACGATCGCTGAGTGTCAGTGTGGCGCAGGCACCTGCCGACGCTTCATGCGCTGATCGAGCCTGCAACGGCGGGAGATGGGTGATGCCCGCTGGCAGGATCGGCAGCCGACGCGATCCCCAGATGCCGATCGAACCGGGTTGAAAGCAGATTGGATTTGGTCCCGCAGAGTCTCCATAAGAACCCGTCTGGCCCGCGCTATCCGCAGACGCTTGGTCCCAGCGTTGCAGATTCCAAGCGGCTGTATCCCAGCCCACCACAATGCGTTGTGGCAACAGTGACGGCGATTGCTCTGCCGCTGGCATCGTTAGCGGCGACACACTCGATCGCTCTGCAGGGGTGTCGATGCCCTGGGCCGCAATGATTTCAACGGAACGTCCGCGGATCAAAAGAGTGAGTGGTTCTGCTGGAGTCACAAAAAAAAGTCCCGACGGATTGCCGAGCATCGCCGCTGCATTGATGCAGTCGGACGCGTTGGCTGTCAGCCAGATCGTGTGGCAGCCTTCAGCAGCGAGATTGGTGATCAGCAAGCGCAGCGATGCGACTTGAGCGGGGCTTGCCCGCAATGGATCCAGCACGCGTCCGCAAAGCACAACCGCCGCGGCGTTCTCCTGCTGAGCTGTGGAAAAAGCCGTCTGCAAGGCAGCCCAAGGGGCGGCAGCCAGAGACTCTAAAGCAGCCAGAGGAGCACCAGCAGGGATCGGAATCGGTCGATCCAGCGCAAGATCAAAAGCAAAAACAAGATCAGCCATGTGCAGTTGCCATTATTTTCTAAAACCCCAACAGCAGGGCTTTGCCACGCACCGTCAGGGACTCATTGGCCCCGATTGTTTTGTGGCGGGTGAATGCAGGGAACTTGGGGGCAATGTACCGCCCCTTGGCAGGTGACTGCCAGCGCAAAAAACGCCGGAAAATTTCTCGTAAACGTGGGAAAAGGCCGGGAAGTGGACGAACGCGGCAGCGCAAAAAAGAAAAACACCGGTGGTCCAAGGGACCGTCCCCGTGCCTCACGTGGAGAGCAGGGGGGGCGCTGTTGTAAATGCAGCAAAGAGTGCGGCGGCCCAGTCGGTGTCGTTGGACGCTGGTCCCGTGGCAGCTAGCACACGGCTGCGCAGCAGCACACCTTTTTCAACGGCACTGGAAAACAGCCCATACTCAACGTGCACAGAATCGAGATCGCGTCGGACCAATAGCTGCCGCAAATCTTCCGGATGAACGCAGAAAAAAACACTATTCGCCAGCGTCGAGAGTGGTGCGCCGCGTCGCAGTAACACGGCTGTTGCATCCGCCAACAGCTCCTCGCTCCAGACCAGTGATCCATTTCGTTGCCTGCCCCACAATACGACTGCGGCATCAACGTTCGCACTCACTCGCAGGCTAGAATCACTCTGCTCAAGGGACGTCTGGACCGACACGACTAGTTCCCACGCATGCACCATCGCCTGCGATGGTCGCCAACGCCACATCGCCGTCACGCGCAAACAGCGAGCATCTGTCGATTCATAGACTGCTGTTACATCGTTTGCTCGCAACCAGTGTTCTGTTAGGTGGCACTCCGAGCGTATGTCCAGACCGAGCAGAATGTCGCAGGCCGTAGCAGCGTCAAGCGTTCCGGCAGGCATCTGCTGGCGTTGGCAGGCAATCCCGCGTGTGGGATCTTCGAGATCGATAGTCGCCACGATGCCATTATGGTGTTGGCTCACAGAGTGACCCTTGAGAGCGCAGAGAGACCAGACGGAATCCGCACTCTCTTGTAGTGGAGATTGAGAATCTATCGCGATTGAAAGTGCTGTTATGGGGGTGGGCATGCGTTCGTTCCAGACGTGGTCGTTCCAGACATGGTAAAGTACAGCCAAGACTCTGCCGGAAGAGTCTATCGTCTCCACGCCGATAGACTCTCCCTGTGGGACGGCCGCTGCAACGAGCCGGGGCCGCATAAACCGTCGTGCTGAGGATCAGAGATGCAAGACGATCTACCCGAATTTCTCACGGTGTGCGAGGCCGCCGCACGTGCCGGCGGTCGCGTGTTGTGCGATTGGATCGGCCGATTCGGCATTGCAAATAAAGGCCCGCGCGACCTCGTGACGGAGGCCGATCTTGCCTCGCAGCAGGAGATCCGGCGCATCGTGCTAGGTGCTTTTCCCGAACACGATTTTATCGGTGAGGAGTCGCTAGACCAACAGGCCTCAACCGCATCAGCCAGCCGAGATGCTGCGGGTTTGCGATGGATGGGTTTGCGATGGATGGTTGATCCGCTGGACGGCACCTCTAACTACGTTCACGGCTACCCAGCGTACTGTGTCTCTGTGGCATTGGCACGGGGTGACAGTGTGCTGGTCGGCGCAATCTACGATCCTGTTCGGGGGGAATGCTTTACAGCGAGTGCCGGTGGGGGAGCGTTTCTCAATGGCCAGCCAATCAGGGTCGCCCAGACGCGTGCGATTGCCGATGCACTGGTGGCGGTTAGTTTTCCACCACATGTTTCGGTCGATTCAATTTCCGTCGCGGATTTTCTGGCCGTGTTACCGCAGGTGCATTCTGTGAGACGCACTGGATCGACAGCGATCAACCTCGCCTATCTTGCCTGTGGACGGCTCGACGCATTCTGGGTGCGGAGCATTGCGTGCTGGGACGTTGCTGCAGGGCTGTTGATGGTGCAGGAGTCTGGTGGCGCGATTGGCCCCTTCGGCACTCCATGCAATGCCACTGCGACCGCTCTTTCACTCGATAAGCCAGCATTTATAGCTGCCTGTTCTGCGGAACTGCTCGGCACACTGCAGCAATTACTGACCGGCATTCCCAGTGTTCCCCCGGAGGATTGATCGCAGAACCTGCCGCTCCAACCGCACCGCTGGCACGGGGACGCAAAAAGAGACTGAAAAAAGACCGGCTAGAACGATTGTGCGGCCCGCAACGACGGTGCTTGCTCAAAAAAAGTGTGCAGTGTGTTTGACCGCAAGCTAGGGTAGAGAAAACTGAAGCATTGCATTGGTTGATCGGATGCCGCTTTTCATCACCTTCATCACCTCCATTGTTCACCGCTTTGCGGTCCCGCTTTACACCATTCTGCTGGTCTGGAGTGTGGTGGTGCTTGCGCTCACCGGCAGCGTGGCTGCTGCGGAGCCGTTGCCAGGAGCTGCCACACACCCTGCCGGGGTTGTGGTTGAGGAAGTTGCCCCAGAACTTTTTTACCTGCAGGACAACGGGGGTAGCCTCGTGCCCGTGCCGGGCTTCCGGTACCGCGACTTCGTCGATCTGCTGCGATTGAAGGAAGGGCTGCCGGGCCTGCCGGAGACGCCCGCTGCCGTTTTGGAAAGCATCGTGATCAAAGCAAATCTGCCAGCGGTCGGTGCAGACCATACGATCTGTCCAGTGAACATCGAATTGGTGGTACGGCAATCACGACCCGGCTGGGTGAGCGTTCCTTTGGAACTCGCTGGCGTACTCCTGTCTGCGGCCCCCCGCCACGAAGGTCAGGGACGGTTGTTGCTGGCCGTTGATTCCAATGCTGTCGCAGGCCAGCAGCGTGGCTATCGAGCCTGGTTCAACAATGCCAGCGACGGCACAGCCGTCGGCCTTGAAGACGTTCGCCATACGGTGATTCTCGCTGGCAACGTGGCGGTTGATTCATCGCCAATGCAGGCCTCATTGGCCCTCTGCATACCCGCTGCGACAGCCTCACTTGTAGAACTGCGCACGCCGCTGATTGAGCCAGTTGTCACTGTTCTGCCGCAATCACTTGAACCGCGAGTTGAGAAAGCACCCGAGCGGGAAGGCAGCGTCGTCACGCTCGTAGGACTTTCAGGGCCGACGCAGATTCTTTTGGGTTCGCGACAATCGGATCGAGCGAATGTGGGGGCCCTGCCGCAATCGATGGTGGAAAGCCTTGTGCGCATCGATGGTAATGTGGTGGTGACGGAGGCCATACTGCGTTTAGAAAATCTTGCGCCCGAGGTTTCAACACTGCGCATCTCCCTTCCGCCGCGCACGACATTGCGCAGCGTGCGGCGCCCGACGACACTCGTTGAACGCACCGGCGTCGATGAAGCACCGGTGGTAATCGTGCAGATTGATCGTGACGCTGCCGGTCGAGCCGTGGTTGAGCTTGAGTGCGAACGCTCAGTTGATCGCTCCGGGAAAAGTGCGTTTGAGCCGTTGGGTTTTGCTGTGGCCGACATTCCGCTCTGGCGGCAGTGGGGGCGAGTCAGCATTGTTGTGGAAGGGGATTGGCAAACAGAATGGGATGACCCAGGAAACAATCGCCGGATCGACCCACCACTTGCCGCGCGCCGCCCCGGATTTGTTGCGGCGTTTGCGTATGATTCGCAGCCCGCCACGTTGCCGATGCGCGTGCGTCCACGGGGCAGTCGCGTGGTTGTCGAGCCTGAATACCGTTATCGGGTCGGTGCCACGAGAATCGCGCTCGATGTTAAGTTGCGAGTTTCTGTCCGCGGGGCGCCCATTTCGCGGCTCGTGATCGGTCTTGAGGGCTGGGGCGTTGACGAAGTTGGGCCGACGAGCATCGTCAATACTACTGCCATAACGGGTGATGGTGGCACGCTGGTGATCCCGTTTTTACAGGGATTGTCGGGCGATGCTGTTATCGATATTCGCTGCGGTCGAACGCTCGAACGCACAGCCGATCGCGTGGAATGGAAGATCCCGAGTCCACAGGCTGATCTGGTTGGACCGGCTTTAGTCGTCATCGTGTCTGACAGCGACATTGAATTGCTGCCGGATACGGAGGCCATTCGCGGACTGGTGCGGCAGGTTTCTCCCACAGCGACGCGGCTCGACGCCGACAAGGGGGCTCTGGCCTACAGGGTCGACAATCCGAATGGGATTTTCAGTGCCGCGCGGCGTTTTCTTGCACGTCGCGTGGGTACGACTGTGACCACCCAGATTGCCGTCCATGAGAACGGCATATCTGTCGAAGAGACGATCCGCTTTTCCGTTGCTCACGTGCCGATGGAATTTGTTGAGTTGCTCATCCCAGAGTTGGTGCTGCGGTCGGCATCGCTTGAGGTGCGACAGGACGGCGAGCTGCTCAATCTCAATAGCATTCCAACAAATGAACCAGAAGCGGATCAAGCTCTGTCGACAGTAGATCCCCCCAGCGAAGCTGTGCCGGTTCGCCTGCTGCTTTCGTCTCCGTTGCTTGGCAGCGGCGAACTGAGTATCAGCTATAAACTACCCACTCCCTCGGTTCCACCCGAGACGACAGTTGCTGAAAATCTGCCGATAGTATTGCCGGTGGGCACGAGCGGTGGCAAGCAGACGCTTTTATTAAATGCGCACGAGTCATTTGCGATCGATGTGCGAGGCGATGCATGGCAGCGTAGCGTCGGCACGTCGGTAGCTTCTGCCGCACGGATCTGGATTGCTACAAAACCGCAGCAGTTTGTTCCGCTCACGCTGACTGCTCGGCAGCGGTCGGTCAAAGGCGACACGGTTGTCGAGGCTGCTTGGCTGGAAACGAGGCTGTTGTCCGACGGTCGTGAGGATCTCTTCACCTATGCAATTAGCACTTCTGCAGACCAATTAAATCTCACGTTGCCGATGGCCTATCAAACGTTTCCCGAAGCACACCCAGTTGGGGATGCGGTTCGAGTATGGCTTGACGGCCAACTCATTCCAGGAGCAGTTCGTCCCGAGGGACGCGTTGTTGTCGATTTGCCTGCGGAAAAAGTCGACAGGAACAACGGGATGTGGCTGCTTGAATTAAGGGGCATTCGGCAGCAGGAACAACGGCCTGCCGGCAGTGGTTTTCTGCCGGAGTCGGTCGTGCTTGAGTCGCCCGTGTTTCCTGCCGAAACTCTGCTGCGGCGTTTTTACTGGGAACTGCGGCTGGAATCTGATGAACATGTTGTGGTATCGCCGTTGCGTTGGTCATCCCAACAGCGCTGGGCTTGGAATGGATTCGGAATTGCACGCACACCGATAGTGTCTCGCGAGGTACTCAACACATGGGTCAGAGGTGGCGCGACGGCTGCGAGGCAAGCTACTGCCGTCGGCGGGAGTGTGGTGGCAGCCGTTGGTACCTTTACGCCCACCGAAGCGGCTCGTGTGGGTTATGAAAAACAGCGCAGCATTGATCTGCCGCTCGTCGAGCGACGGGCTGTCTATTCGGGCGTTGGATCACCGGGCATTGGCAACGCGTGGGTGATGCAAACGTGGCTCCTGGTGTTGCTTATTTCAGGGCCTGTGCTGGCACTGGGCCTTTCGTTCGTCTACCGACGATCCATGCAACGGTCGGCTGTGGTGCTCACCATTGCCGCTTGTCTGGCAATGGCAGCGGTCTTTTTCGTCGATTTAGCACCGCTGATTGCCCAAGCGGCCTTGCCGGGCGTGAGCCTGTCGCTGCTGGCTGCTGGCTTACATGCCATGCTCAATCGCAAGGCCCTCGCGGCTCGCAGCCAAGCAGGAGCGATCTCGTCGAGTTCACTCACGACAGCCTTTCCGCTGCCATCAATCATCGTCGCTCGTTCATCGGTACGTTTGCCGGAGAACGTTGTGGCAGCCGGTCGATCGGCTTCTTAAATAGGCTTTTTGTAGCGGTCGGAGCAGATCATGCGAATGCTGAACCAAACCGCTTCCAACCGCGCTCGGCAACCGGGATCGCATCGATTGCCGATGCGGGTGTCATGCAAGAGTCGCGCGTGTTTTGCCATTGCGGTGATCGTGCTGTGCAGCGGTCAGGCCGATTGGCAGATGGTTGCTGGTCAGGAAGAGGTAACAGAAGAATCAGTTGCGGTCGAAGCGGTTGAAGACGGAGCATCGCTGCAATTTACAAGAGTGCATGTGCCCCGTGGAAAACTGGCTCTCATCCCGCTTGGAGCAACGCGGTACGTGCCGATGTCGGTACTAGAATTCAACCAAGCTTTGGACAGAGTGTTGCAATCACAGCCCCCATTCACCTCGCAGACAGAGATTGCCCAACGCACATCGCGAGGGCTTGCAGCGGAAGAATCGGAGGTGCCCGGCGGCCTGCCAGCATTGGCTGTCTCGGCGCGCTATGCAGTCGCAATCGCTAGTGATGGGACGATTGTGGGCAGCGTGGCCTTCGATGTCAGCCAGCAGGGATGCGTCTTCCCAGAAATGCCGCTGGGGGCCCTGGATGTGAAGCGGGCAACGCTGCAGACAGTAACTGGCACAGGTGAGGCGCTTGTGTTTGGAAAAGCCGTTGGCGGAGGCATGCTGATTGCAACACCCACTTCCGGCACCTATTCGTTTGAGTTTCGCTGTCGAAACTCTGGAGGCAGCAGCACCGCACCAGTGTTTTCTTTGCCGCTGGTGCCCGCGTTATCGTCAACCATCTGCCTGCAGTTGCCAGAGCAGTTTCAGCCTGTGATCCGCGGGGCTGCCGCGCTGCATGCCACGCTCGAAAAGCGTCTGCTAGCTGAGGATACGGAGTGGCGCATCAGCATTGGACCGCTCAAAACATTCGATTTCTCGATCGAGCACGTTGATCAGAAGCCGCCTGCACTTGCGTTATGGACGGATGTTTTTATTTGCCGTCGACAGGCCACGCTCAGCACTTCTGTGCATCCGTCAACGCCCTGGAATACCAACAGTGTCGTGTTGCAGAAGGATCCAGCAGCGGTTGTCAATGATGTCAGCGTCGGTCGCCCCAGTGTTTATGGTGACAGTGCAAAGGATGTTTTGCAGAGTGATGCAAGCGTGGAGTTTCCAGCAGCAGCCACGGAGGAGCGCCAGAGACTGCAGTGGTCGGTATCCGATGACCAACGCACAGTCACGATACCATTACCAGCATTCTGCCAAGGGAGCCACACGCCTCTCAGCGTGACCGCCGTCGCTCCCTTTGGTACCCGTACGGGCCAAGCTCTGCCGCTGATTCGCGCCCCCGCTGCGCTCTGGTCTGGTGGTGGCGTAGTGCTCCACGTCGATGCAGCACGGGCACTCTCTTTACTGACGCTCACAGAGTGCATAGTGGTATCGCCCGAGGAGGCAAGTCGTTGGCCTACGACTTGGCCTACGACTTGGCCAAACGGATTGGAAAGCGGTGCCGAGGAGGCCCAAGCCGGTGTGCTTCCGTCCCTAGTGCATATAGAGCAACAGGGGTCTCGAGCCGATATCACGGTGGCAACCGAGTGGCGTGTGGCTGATGTTGAGGTGGCTAGGGTCACAACCGTGGACGTTTCTCCGGGGATTGTGATCGGCCGAGCCGCTTGCGACATTCGCGTCAATAGCGACACAGCATTCGATCTGAGAGCGCGGGTCATGCCGGGGTGGGTTATCGATTCGGTCGAGACTATTCAGCGCGACACCCCGACAGAACGAGCCGATGCAGGGAACCCACGCGAGGTCTCGCGTGGGGCCGGAACGCTTGAATGGAAAACGATGCCCGATCCGCAAGGCGATTGGCTACAGATTGGTCTTTCGGTTGCCGTGACACCGGCCCGCAGCCTAGGCCTCAGGATTTCAGGGCATCATGCGGGCCTGTCATTAAACACCAGTATTGCATCAGCCGAACTCGACATGGTGCGATTTGATCAGGAGTTGGAAGACCTATCCGTTGTTGAGATGAAGACAACCCCCGAGTTGACAATCGAAGTCGATGACGCGGAGCCATCGATCCTTGCGCTGAACAAAAGGCTTGAACCGCTGTCGGAAGGGGGAAGGCTGCGCGGCCGTATCCGTACGGGGAGGCAGTCGGTCGTGCGCGAGATTCGACTTGTCCGTCGCAGTTCACCGCTGGAAGTTCGGGCGCAGGTGCGATTGAACGTGCGCGACGAACGCCTCACTCAGTCGTTCACCTTTGAATGCAATCCGAGCGGGTCGTCCGAAGTCGATACGATCCTTGTGCGTTTCTCAGAGCCGATGGACGATTTGCTCGAGTGGTCGCTGCTTTCTCCGGCTGGATGTTCCATGGTCGCACGACGTGTTGAGCAACCAGCACACCTGCGCCGGGATCCATTCGATCGCAGTTCAGAGAGTGCGGAGTCTTGGATGATTGAATTGAATCCCCCGATGCGCGAATCTGTTTCCATTCGTGCCATCCGGACGATCTCTTTTCAAAGTGCGGTGCCATTTCCATTGGCATGGATCGACGGGGCCGTTCAGCAGGTGGGAGTTTTGACCGTTCGTGATACGAGCCGTCAGCATGCGCGAGTGATCAATCGACGGCTAGACGAATTGCCAATCCGCCCTGGGGATGTCGATCAATCGCACGCCACGCGTGCTGACTTCTCATTTAACCCTGGAATGAATCACTCCGATGACGCGCTGCCTGTGGGGGAAATTATTCCCAATCGTTTGGACGCCAATCAGCAGGGGCAGGCCTGGGTTTGGAGTGAGAGCACTGCCTGCTGGTGTCATGCATCGGGCGCGACAGAATACGAAACACTTTTTGCTATCGAGAATCGCGATCGGGCGACGGTGGCCTTGAGCGTGCCGGTGGGGAAAATACTCCAAGGGATTTTGGTCGACGGTTCACGATTGTCTTTGCCCGATCTCGGGACAAGCGCCGGCAATGTGTCGATCGCCTTGCCTGTCGGCCGTCGTTTTGTGCAAGTGCTCGTTCGCAGCATCGCAGCGCAGCCTGCGGGCAGACTCCTGTGGGAGATCGATTCTTTTGGCGGTGCCATTGATGTTCCGGTCCTGGAGCGAGAGTGGCGGGTCTCCTTACCCCCCGAGTTAGAAATCGCTATCAGATCGGCCTCACACCGCCCTGTTGCGCGCGTTGCACACGATTGGACGGTTCGTCTTCTGGGCGCAAATGTCCGCCCACCCTATAAAAAAGGAATCGGTTCTAGTGCTTCGGCACAGGACCCAAGCGTGGTTCAAGCCCTCTCCCTTGCGGAGAGTTCGCGGGAGGAGGTATTTGTGCCGACCGGCGGCAAGCGCGGCAGTGGTACGATCCTGCTCGTTCACACCCGTGTCATTTCAGCGGCGGCGATTCTAGCCGCCGTATGCATCGCCACGGTATCGGTTGGAGTCTCGCGAACTCGCCCTTGGCTGCCGCTGGTCTTTTGTCTGATCACCGCTGTGGTTGCGCTCTGGGTTGTGCCGCCATTCGACTCCATCGCTCGTGCCGCGTGGTGGGGTTCGTTGGCCGCGGTGGGGCTGCAGAGCCGAAGAGCGATCGGTTGGCCGGACGCAAAAAAAACTGTCGCAGCGCTCACGCTCGGCATCGGCACACTGCTCTGCGAGCCCTTGCAGCAGGTCTGTGCACAGTCGGAATCTGAGACCCATGCGCTGGTTGAGGTTCCTCTGCGATCGGCCGCTGATAGCAGTCTGCGCGTCTACATGCTGCCGGTCGAACAAGGCCAGGTAGCCCTTGTTCCCGAGTCACTCTTTCGCGTGCTCGCACAGGTTGAAGCTGGCAGTTCCGCGTCGGCCCTGCGTGTCATTGAAAGCCGGGTGATCGTGGCACGAAGCGCCAGCAATTCACTGAGTGACCATAAAGCTGGTGGCATCAAGCCGGCTCCTGAGCCGTGGCGACTTGTTGTGGATGTGGACGTTATAGCCACTGGTAGTCTGCTGCTCGACCAGACGCCCAGCGGCGCTCGATGGATTGCCAATGCCGTGAAGATCGATGGCGTTACTGTTGACGCACAAATCGAAGCAGAAGGCCGTAGGCTGCGTGTGGCGGTGCCTCAGGCCGGTCGGCATCGCATTGAACTTGCGGTGGAGCCGTCTGTGATCAGTCGTGGCGATGTGGAAACATCGACCATTTGCGTCCCGAGTGCTCCCAGCGCAGTCCTTGAGTGCACAGCGAGCCCGAGCAGCGAAGTATTTTCTGCAACCGCTGCCAGCGCAAGTGAACAGTGCGAGTCGGCGTCGCCAGCTGGCATATTCATGACCGCAATGCAGACAAACGATCGCAAGGCAGGAACTATTTTTGACATTGCTGGAGCAGCCCAAGTACGTCTTGCGCGAACGATAGACCCCCGCTTGCGATTAGCAGGTCTGATAAAGTCGGCTGAAAGCCAGAACAGCATTGCCTGGAACAACGACGGCTGTCGCGTTCAAGCGGCCTACGAGATCCAGAGCGACGACGAGGTTGTCCGAGCGATCATTGTGCGCGTAGACCCGAGGCTGAGCCTGATCGAGCAGCCTGATGACGAACTCATAATAGAAGCAATCCAAGGGCATCGCTATCGAATTGAGAGGCGGGAGCCCTTGCGCGGTCGCTTGCGGATTGGGATTGCCTTTGCAATGCATGTGCCCGACCCGGTTGGCATTTTTGATCTGCCCGGTGCTTGGCTCGAAGGCGTAGCTGTTGACGAGCGCACCACGCACCTCGTGACATCTCGTGACTTAGCAGCGAAGGTCGATCTGCCTGCCAGCGCGTTATCTGTAATGCCTCGGGATGCCATCGCAGTGCTCGACAGCCAAGCACACTCATGGCGTGTTGAGCACCTCGCGCATACCAACGCTCACGCAGGTCTTACAAATGAAAGTCCACAGCCGCGCATGACCGTTGAACGCCGTCCGCAAAAGATTCGTGGATCGCAGAGTCTTTCCGTGACATTCGCTCCCGATCAAGTGCGACTCCAACTGCAAACGCAGCTCAATGCCAGCGCAGCGCCACTGGTGACCATAGCCTTGCAGATGCCTGAGGCAGGCGTCATCGATCGTCTCCGACTCATCGATGAATCTGCCGTTGCATCAGATGGAGACGAGCGTCTAACGATGGATTTGCGCTGGTCACGCGTGGGCCCCGGTCGCGTCGTGGCCGTTGTGCAGCGGCCACGGACTGGTCATTTTCGACTCGAAGTTGATGCGCGATTGCCGGGCCGGCCGCCTGCAACAGGGCACGTGCCAATCATGCGAGTCGACGCCGACATGGGTGGGCCCTTGGTGGTCACATGGCGAGTCCATAATGGATTGCCTGTAGCCGCACCTTTGCTCGGCAGCCGGGAACCCGTCCGCAGCCAATCCGTAGAACACACCGTCGAGTTCATGGCAGGGCAGCCGTTACCACAGTACGCGTTTGAAAATGCAACCCCAGCGTCAATCAAAAATTTGCAAACAACACCTCCCCCAAGAGTAGATGTGGAGAGGCCTCCATCTGCACCGCTGCTTGTCGCAGAGGCTAAACAGGGTCGCGTTGAACTCACGGCTATTCATCTTGTGCTCAATGATCGCGGCAGAGCGTGGGGGCTGGTGCATTTTGATTTGGTTGCGGCCGAGCCTCTCTTGCGTCTCAGGCTGCCTGCAGGGATGCGACTTTTTGAAGCGCTCGTTGACGGCCATGTCGTTGACAGCAGCCTTGTTGGAGAAGATGCCAGCCCAGGAATACCGCAGGCAGACAATGTGTGGCAAATGCGTCTGCTTGACGTGAGTTGGCCGCGATCACTGCTCGCAGTGTTTGCCGGTGATCTGGGAGCGCCGTTGTTAAATGGTTCTCCGCTGGAATTAATGACACCAACGCTCATTGGACTCCCCAGCCAGCGGACGATCTGGACGCTGCAGCCCCCGGCTGGGGTCTCGCTGCTCGTTGCTGAGCCAGCCCTGATCGTTGATGAGGCAAGAAAAATAGCTGAACGGCGGACAGCTATGCACCGACTCAAAGAAGATTTTGAGCGGGCGATAGCGGGAGCTGGTCTGGAAAAACGCGTTCGACTTGAAGAATTGTTACGGCTGATTCGCGAGGACCAATCGCTACCCCTGATCGCCGCTTGGGAGCAGGGGATGGGGTCTCATGGTGCAGTGCCCACCGATGCGTCCGCAAAGCAAATATTTGTTGTAGCCAATAAACCTGCGAGCGGCTTGACACTCCGTGCGGTTTGGAAGCAGGACCCCACTGTCTCCACTCGAGCCATTGCGACAGTGCTCATTCTTTTTATCGGCGGGCTGTTGTGGAGCGTTGCGCGGCAGCGTACTGTGGAGTGGGATCACCGGATAAAATTTGGCGCCTTATTTTTCTTCGCGGTGTTGGGGCTCACGTGGTTGTTGTTGCTTTCTCCAATGTGGCCCGGTTGGATCATTCTGATAGGTGCGATCGTTTTTACGATCAGCGGCCTATTGCTCCCAACCGACAGATCACAGCCCTCTCAATCGGTAGCCATGCAGACGGAAGCGCGCACGGTTACTGGGCAGATCCCCACGCCCTTGCAGGGGGCCGCTTACGCAGTCGATAACGCAATCACCCAGATCGCCTTATCCCCCGGATCTCTCCCTTCTGACTCCACTTCGAGCGTGGAATAGTTGGTCGTGGCCTGCCAGGAGGCTGTTAAAAAACAGCCTTTAGCGACTGCACGATGCGGTCAAGCAGTGTGCAGAACCTCTTCCCCACAGATCTCGCAGCTGGAACAAAAACGGCGCACAGTAAAAATCCAAAGCGATCTGGCACCGGGGCCTAAGCGTTCGCTACTGTCCGCCCGCTGCAGTCAAAAGCAGCCTGTTTATTCGGTATTTCTACGCAGGATTACCGACTAACACTACGTTTTTTTAGGAGGCGGACGGACAATGGAGCAGGGCAGAATAACAGGCGTGAATGGCACCGCCAGACCCTACAGGCATCGCGTCCACTGGGTATTAGTTGTGGCGGCGATCTGTTTAGGCAGCCAAGCAACCGAGGCTTTTGCAGCAGGTCATCGAACTCAAAACTTTGTTATCGAGGCACCGACCGCGGCACTGGCTCGGCGGATTGGCGATGCTGCTGAACAATACCGACACGATCTCGCGATTGAGTGGTTGGGCAAGCCGCTGCCGCGTTGGAGTCGTCCGTGCCCAATTGTAGCGCAGGTGGCGCCGCATCTGGGGGCTGGCGGAGCCACCAGCTTTGTCTTCGATACCGGTGAAGTCTTTAACTGGAACATGACGATTCAAGGCAGTGAGGAACGGATTCTCGACTCGGTTCTGCCACATGAAATTACCCATACAATTTTCGCCAGTCACTTTCGCCAACCGCTTCCCCGCTGGGCTGACGAAGGCGCTTGCACAACCGTCGAGCATCCCGTTGAGCGGGCACGGCAGCACCGGTTGCTGATTGAGTTTTTGACGACCGGCAGGGGCATCGCTTTTCCAAGAATGTTTGAGATGCGGGAGTATCCACCGGACGTATTGCCGCTGTACTCGCAAGGCTACTCGTTAGCGCGGTACCTCATTGAACGCGGTGGGCGGCATACCTACGTGGCGTTTGTTGGCGACGGTCTTGCAAGCAACGATTGGGCAAGTGCGTTGGCAAAATATTATGCAATTGATGGGCTCGCTAACCTGCAAAACGTCTGGCTTGATTGGGTACGGAAGGGCTGTCCTGCACCGCCAGCGGCGGTGGCCGGCATGCCGCCGCGATCGCTGACGATCACCGGTACAACCCGTGGCCAAAGCCCCGACTCAGCCCCCATAACCCCTTCGTATGAGGTGGCAACAACAAGCGGACGCCGATCGATCTACGCCCTGCAGGCTAGGCGTCCAGGTGACAGCAGTTCGCCAGCGGAGTCCGTGCGCTAGCAGGCTGTGGATAAACCACGTGTTGGTCCGCACGATGCGGTCCCGGGTGCGTAGTACCCGCAAAAACCGGAGGTTTTCAAGTGGACAAAGTGCATGGAGGACTTTGTCCACGGGCAGCTAGGATGGTCTGATCGCGCCGCCATCGGTCACAAAAAGTGCAATGTGATAAAAGACCGGCGCGGCAAAGCAGATAGAATCAATCCGATCGAGTACGCCACCGTGGCCAACCACAAGCGTGCCGTAGTCTTTCACTCCGCGATCTCGCTTGATTGCCGACATCGTCATGCCGCCGGCAAAGCCCATGATGGCCACCACCAATCCGGCCAGCGCTGCCTGCCAGGGCTGAAACGGCGGAGCCGCCCACCAGAGTACAGCAGCCAAGAGGGCTGTGCTGGTGGCGCTGCCAAGCAGCCCCTCCCATGTGCGATTGGAACTGACAGCCGGGGCAACTAAGCGCCGGCCGAGCATGCGGCTCCAGACATACTGCATGCAATCGGCAAATTGAACCAGCACAATCAGGAAGAAAAGCAGCCGAAAATTTGCATCACTTCCAATGGGCTGAGGTCCGACGATCGGAATCTGCAGTAAGGCCGGCGCAAATGACAGGCAGTAAACGCAGACAACGAGCCCAGCCTGAATCTTTGCCGTGCGTTCTAAAAAGCGTTTGTAGTCGCCGGCAATGGCCACTCGCGTGAGCACAAATAGCGTGGCATAAACGGGTAAAAATACACTAAAGATGTCGTAGCGATTGAGCCCCACCAGCAGATAGTGCAGCGGTGTGAAGAGAAAGAACACCCAAAAGAGCGCGCGATGATCGCCCTTCCGCGTTGGAGTGAGCGTGATAAATTCTCGTAATGCCCAAAACGAGACAAAGCCAAAAAGCATAACCGTGGCCGTTGTTCCTAGCCAAAAAGCTGCGGCCAACACCGTACACATGATCCACCACCCCCGCAGTCGCAGGTTGAACGTGCGCACGGCAGCCGCATCGAGCCCGCGGTCGGGGTGACGTTTGAGGAACTGACCGACAGCTGTTGCCACGGCGAGCAGGAGCAATACTCCAGCGATCAACGCGATTGTGCGATTGACGTCATTCATGAATCACTTTGCTTTGTTCCAACACGCCTGAGTCTTCAACTGCAATCACAGTGCTATTCTTTTAAGGCTAGTACGGCCAGTCGTGCCCGAGCGAGGAAATCGAGCTTGGCTTCGCCGCGCTCCAGCCACAAGGGTGGGCCGAAGCTGATGCACGATAGCAGGGGAACCGGTAGAAATTCACCGCGGGGCAAGACCCGGTTTAGGTTGTCGATGTGCACAGGCAGGAGTTCAATGTCAGGGCGTTTCTTGGCGAGGTAATAAAGACCGCTTTTAAATTCACCGATCTCTTCGCTCACGCTGCGACTGCCCTCAGGGAAGACGATCAGCGACTGAGTGGTACCGATTTCTCGAAGCATCAGATCAACGGGGCTTTGATGCACTTTGATGTCGGTACGGTCGATGAGCAAAGCGTCGAAGACCTGTTCCGCCAGCCAGCGACGAACAAATCCACGCGACCAGTAGTCCTTGGCTGCCACCGGGCGGGTCAACTCCCGAACGGGTTGTGGCAGCGATGCCCAGATCAGAAGTGCATCGAGGTGACTGGTGTGGTTCGCAAAATAGATTCGCTGACAGGTGTCGGGCTGACTGGCAATCCAACGCACGCTCGATCCGCTCACCAGACGAGCCAACGCTGCCAATGATAGACCGGCGATGCGGCAGAACGCGGAGCGTACGATTGGTGGAGTCGCAGCAACAGGCAGAGGGATCGGCTGTGGCAGATCGGCGGGGGAAAGCATGCGAGCATCTTCGGACGGTTGGTACCAACGGGTCAATTCTGCCACGTGGCATCCTTGATAAATGGATTGTACCGTCGCTCGTGCCCAACGGTTGTTGTGTCACCGTGGCCGGGAAATACGATTGTTTCGTCGGCTAGTGTGTAGAGTTTGCCCCGGATACCGGCTGCTAGGGCATGCAAGTCACCATCGGGAAAGTCGGTGCGACCGATGCCTTCCAAAAAGAGCACATCGCCGCCAAACACGAGGGCGTTCTCCGTGAGCAGAAATACAACATGCCCCGATGAGTGGCCAGGTATTTCAAGCACTGTCAGCTTGAAGCCAGCTAGTTCAAGCACCTCGCCGTCTACAAGCATCTGATCAGCGGGCGGGCTGCGGAGTTCCAAACCGAAAGCACCCGAAAGGTTGGCAGCGGGATCGAGGAGTTTTGACGCATCGCCGTGGCCAATCAGAATCGGTAACTCGGGCCAGTGTGTCCGCAGCTCGGCATTGCCAGCAATGTGGTCAGAGTGTCCGTGCGTGAGCAAAATTGCCCGCGGACAAAGCCGCTGTCCAAGAATAAAGTCAACGATTGCAGCGGGCTCAAAGCCAGGATCCACGATCAGGCACTCAGACCCTTGTCCGCGGCTGAGTACGTAGCTGTTTTCCGAGAACGGGGCCGACAGGATGCGGGCAATAAACACTCCGGCCGGTAACTCAAAAAGATCGGTTTGTGCCATAGATAAACAGCGATTTCATGCTGCAAAGCAGACGGTTTATAGCCAGCCAACGAGCATGGTTTGCCAGGCACCTTGGAGCAAGGCTCTCGTTTTTTCCGCTCTAAAAGCAGCAAAAATGGGGTGGCTGCCAGTTCCTTGCCTCGCTAGAATCTCCGCCGCTTGCCAAGGCAATGTCGCCGCCGTGAACGCGTGCGAGTGGTTGTTGGAGGGCAAAGATGCAATTGGTAGATCTGTGCGAATCTGCGGGCCATGACGCAGAATAAATCGTCATTCACGGCCTGAACGCAGGCAGGGCGATAAACATGGAACTGAAAATAGGCTACCCGAGCCGATATTCTTTGGTCGTCGGGATGCGGTAGCTTCACCAGCAGCGAACTTAAAAAAGAACCCCAGATCCTCACGGAGGGATTGAGATGATCATTTCGGTACAAACGCTCACGGCGGAAACGCTCTGGTTTGCTTTCAGCCGAGCCTTTCAGCGTGTTGTGCTGGCTGTCGCGATGCTAGCGGCAACCGTCTTGGCACCCTGCCGATGCGTTGAGGCGTTAGCCGATGTGCAAGAAAACCTTGTCCCGGCCCCGCAGCAAACCCCTGCGAATGCCGCCGTTGCCCTGCCTGGCTTAATCCCCAACGGCGACGTTGCCCAAGGCAATGTTGGTGCCCCCGATGCCGTTGCTGCTCCGAATCAACTGCATCCACTGCAACCTGCGATCGAGATTGCCCAAAAAGGTTTGACGTCCATTCGCAATAACATTCAGGATTACTCCTGCACCGTTGTGAAACGCGAACGAATCGATGGCAAGCTGAGCGAGCATGAGTATATGTTTGCTAAAATTCGTCAGCAGCCATTCAGCGTCTACCTCTATTTCCTTGGCCCCGCGAACGTCAAGGGTCAGGAAGTGATCTACGTCAACGGTGTCAATGACGGCAACATGCTGGCTCACGCTGGCGGCGGCGTGCGTGCAATGGTGGGCATGGTCTCACTCAAGCCGCAGAGCATGCTGGCCATGGCCGGCAATCGCTATCCGATCACCGAACTGGGCGTTGAGAATCTGACAAAAAGGCTTCTGGAAGTCGCAGAGCACGACAAGCAGTTTGGTGAATGTGATGTGAATTTCTTCCCCAATGCAAAAGTCAACGGTCGTATCTGCACGTGCATTCAAGTGACCCATCCAGTTGCACGCCGCAATTTCCGTTTCCATCTGGCCCGCGTCTTTATTGACGACGAACTCTCTGTGCCAATCCGCTACGAAGCGTACGATTGGGCCAAGGAGTTGGGCGGGCAACCGTTGCTCATGGAAGAGTACACCTACATGAATGTGAAGATTAATAACAAGTTCACGGACGCCGACTTCGACCCACGCAATCCGGGCTATAAGTTTGGCGTTAAGTAGGACTTT
>CAMBUD010000028.1 GCA_945871035.1 Planctomicrobium piriforme
GTATACGAGGCATCGGCGGTGGTGAGTTCGAGGCGGCCGTTGGTTTCGATATCCACGCCGCTCGTGGCACTGGGCACTCGGTTAACGCCGTTGGAAACAGCCAGAATGCCACTGCGAAGTATCGTGGCGCCCGAGTAGCTCTTCGCGGCAAGATCGCCCTCGGTTTGCGTGGTGGAGTTGAACACCTGTCGGCCGCTCCCGGAGGAGTTGACAATAAAATCCCCCGTGCCGGACAGCGTGCCGTCAAACCGGATGTCGCTTGTCCCGGTGATGTTGACCGTCAGCGAGCCGCCGATATTCGTCACCGATCCCAAGCCAGACACCCCGGCCACCGTGTCGGAGTTGCCGTTGAAGTCGAGCGTAGCAAACCGAGCCACAGCCACCTGCGAGGCGTTGGGAATCACGTTACTTACGCCGGCCTGCAGCGTGCCTTCGGCCACGCTGGTCGAGCCGCTGTAGTCGTTGGCCGTGCCCGACAGGATCAGCGTGCCAGCACCGCCCTTGCCAAGGCCAGCGGTGCCGGTGAGTGTGGCCGAGACAGTGGCCGAGAGTCCTGAATCCACAGAGATCGAGGCAGTGGCCAGCGATCCGCCTGGGCCTGAGGCCAGCGTGTAAGCCGTTGTGGAAAACGTGAGGCCGCCAGCGGTGATTGCCGAGCCAATCGTAACGGTGCCGGCCGTGCCGCCAAAGATCGCGGTTTTGCCGGCTGCCCATGCGGCACCGGTCACGCTTGTGTTGCTCGACGACCAGTTCAATCCAGAGGAGTCCCACGCCGCTATGCCACCGAGAGTTGTGCCGTTGGATGTCCAGTAGAGATTTGGATTTGAAATCGTGAGGGCTACGCCAGGCGAGCCAATGTCACTGGCACCGACACCACCGACACCACTGGCATTGCTCGTAATAGCGCCATCTGCGCCAGTCACGCTGAGCGTGCCCAGCGTGCTGGTGCCCAGCGTGCCGGTGGCTTCGTAGCCCCAGTAGAACGTCTTGCCAGCAGTCGCTGAGACAAAATTCACGCGGTTGATTTCTGTGCCGCTACTGGTCCACACAGAGACGCCATCGCCGCCGCTAGAAAGGCCAGCGCCACTACCTGTGTAGGAGCCGACCTGCACGCCAGCCCCGAGACCCCAGAATGTTTTGAAATCGGCCACGTGCACGCCACCGGCGTTGGCCGATTCGGTGAACACAACCGATTCGCCGATTCCAACCGATGTGATTCCGTTGAGTAACAAAGCTGTGGCAAACGCATGGCTATTATCGTCCCTTTTCCAGCCGGTGATGTCGACGGCGGCGTCGCCGTAATTGGTGATCTCAAACCAATCGCCAGCGTAGCTCACCCCGGCAGCCGTGGTCGCCGCACTACTGCTCATCAACTCGGTGATCCGGATGGTCCCGGCGGCATGCGTCGGGGCGGCCAGCAAGACCAGCAGCGATCCGATAGCCAGAGCGGTTGCCAACAAGGACGTACGAAGTTGTTTCAGCATGGGTGATGGCCCTTCAAAAAAAATAAAATTGAAGACTCAAATATCAATGCCTACTTGTAAGCAGGACGCATGAGAGTTTGATGAGCCTTCTGTGAGGACTTGATGAGAAAAAAAGTTTTTTTTCGGCAGCGATCGGCTACAGAATTGTCCGCAGCGGCGACGCAAGTCACTCGGCTGATGAGCCCCCAAATGACTGTAACGCTGGCAAACGCATCACGGTCGTGAAACACGCAGCAGACCGCAGCACACAGACAGGCAATCGCCCGCAGACGTTAGCTTTTGAGGGGTTCCCCAGCTCACCAACGAGTCGGAGTCTTCGTCAGCCGTGGCATCAAAAATCAAAATAGTCACGGGCGTTTGCGTAACAGACCGACGCAATCAAGCCCTCGAGCCAATCGCGGCGACTGGGCAGGCGGCCACTGCTCACATCGGCCCCTACCAAGTCGCAGAGAATGCGACGAAAATATTCGTGCCGCGGATAGGACAGAAATGAGCGAGAGTCTGTCACCATGCCGACAAACCGGGCGAGGAGGCCGAGGTCGCTCAGCGTGTTGATATGCGCGCGTATGCCGCGCTCTTGGTCCATAAACCACCACGCCGCCCCGGCCTGAATTTTGCCCGGTATGGTGCCATCCTGAAACGAGCCTGCCACAGCGGCAAACAGGGCGTTATCGGTGGGATTGATGTTGTAGAGGATCGTGCGTGGCAAACTATTTTCTGCCGCGAGTGTGCTGAGAAAGTGCACCAATCCCGGCCCCTGGCGGGCATCGCCGATCGTGTCGCAGCCCGCATGGGCCCCGAGTTGGCTGGCCAGCAGAGGATTGGGATTGCGGATGGGCCCCAGATGCAACTGCATCGCCCAACCTTTGGCGTGGTTGAGTCGGGCAATGTGCAGCAGCAACCAACCGGCAAACTGCTCAACCTGCGCCGCCGTTGCCGCCGTGCCGGTCATCGATCCTTCCCAGATCAAACAGGCCTGCTCATCGGTGCAGGTGGTATCGGGCAAGGCCGCCGTAGAGTGATCGCTGGCGCGGCAGCCTAGCGCTGCAAAATCGTCGTGGCGTTTTTCCAGAGCGGCCACCAAGCCTGCGAATGTGTCGGCACCGATGCCAGCCACAGCGGAGAGCCGCCGCGACCACGCCTGCACGTGAAGCGGCGTGCCCACCTGCAAGGCCGCGTCGGGTCGAAACGTCGGCACGACCCGCAGGGCAGCGACCGATTTTCCCGCCCCTTGTACGGGTGATCGGGCCATGAACTGATGCCACTGCAAGCTGTCGGCCGGGTCGTCCGTCGTGCCCACAATCGCAACGTTCATCGCGGCCAGTATGCCGCGGGCCGTCAGGCTGCCGTGGGTGAGTTGGCGGTTGGCCTCGTCCCAAATTTTCTGCGCTGTCGCCTCTTCGAGTAAATCTTCGATCCCAAAGTGCCGCCGCAATTCCAGATGTGTCCAGTGGAAGATTGGATTGCGCAGCGTGGCCGGGACGGTTTTGGCCCAGGCCTGGAATTTCTCGCGGTCGCTGGAGGCCTTGCCCGTGATCAGATTTTCAGGCACGCCGTTGGCCCGCAACGCCCGCCACTTGTAGTGATCTTCCGCCAGCCAGACAGCGTGCAGATTTTCAAACCGCCTGTCTTCGGCAATGTCGCGCGGGCTCAGGTGGCAATGGTAGTCGATGATCGGCTGGACAGACGCCACATCCCGAAAGAGATCAGCCGCAACCGGGTTCGAGAGCAGGAAAGAGTCGTCACAAAATTCCATAGTAGCCGATTGCTCCTGCAGCGATTTTGCAGTGTAGTCTGCTGATAGGGAAACTCAAAGGTTCACTCACCCAATGCCCACTCGCGACCAACACTCTATAGATGACGACTGGCTCGACAGCGACGCTGAGTCGCAGGCCGAGGACAGCGAGGATGAGCCGACCGTCCCCTGTCGGTACTGCCGCCGCGAGATTCTTGAAGACTGCGATCGTTGTCCCTACTGCGAGCAATACATCTCCAGCGAAGACGGTCCCCCCATCAGCAAACCCCGCTGGATCATCGCGGGCACGTTGCTTTGCCTGTTCCTAGCCTACTGGTGGATTTTCAACTGACCGACAATCCATCCGCTCGGCCGGCAACCCCGGGGCCGGCCGACTGCGGTCGCAGATTTTATCTTCTGCCGCTAGGATCTGTGATTGCTAGAGCGTCTTTATTTTTTTCAGGTTACCAATTTTGGGAAAGGAAATGCACCCATGGGCAAAGGCAACAACTCGCAGAAGAATGACAAGAAAAATAAAAAACCGAAGCAGGAAAAGACGAAGCCCGCAGTCAAAAAGTGATCCCCGTGAAACGGCGCGTCTCCTTTAGGCCAGCAGAGGAGTGCGCCGTTTCAAAAACCCTTGCAGCGGCAATTGGCCGCGTCATGGATCAGTCGCCTGCGTTAGCCACTTGTATGCGTCTGTGAGAGCCTGCCTGCGCACCACGATGAATTCAGCGACCCCACCCACTGCCGACGGCCCCGATCACGGCCCAGAGTATGACTGGGAAAACGGTCTGCTGGTCTTCACGGCCGCGTACCATTTAAAACGTGGCTCCTGTTGCGGGAGCGGGTGCCGGAACTGTCCGTACGAGCCCAAGCACACGGCTGGTTCGTGCACGCCAAACGAGTTCTGCAAAGGCATCACAGTGCGCACAGCCATCGGCCAGTAGGCATTTGCCGTACACGGCTGAGGATCTAATTGCCTGTAGTGGCCTGCATGTCATCGGCAGCGAAAACGCACTCGGCATTCATGTTGCCCACGAGCACCAACCCAAAAACAAGTGCACAAAGCAACAAACGGCGCATGGGAACTCCTTTCAAAAAGAAAGACAGTGAAAGGCGACGAGAGGCAGAAGGTTTTTAACAACCTGCTGCCTCTCGCTGTGATCGCTTGCCGCACCCGATCACAAGCTAGAAAGCTCCCCGACTAGGACTCGAACCTAGAACCTAGCGGTTAACAGCCGCTCGCTCTACCATTGAGCTATCGGAGAAAAAAGGCCGGAGAAAAAAGGCTCTGATACGGTAGCGTATCAAGCCAGCGAAATCGATACGGTCAGTCTGCGGGCGCAGAGCGCTGTTTTTCCAGTAGCACACTGTTTCCCCGGGCATTGTAAGCGATCTGCGTCATAAACGTACGCATCAGCAACACGCCGCGGCCACTTGGCACCTCCAATCGCTCCTGCAATCGGCAATCGGGCACGTCTTGCGGCTTGAAGCCATGGCCCTCGTCGGTGATTTCAACCCGCACCAATTCTGCCGACACCGAGCAACAGACGCGCACTTTCTTGGCAGGATCCAATTTGTTGCCGTGGACGATCGCATTCACAATCGCCTCCTCCACCGCCAGATGAATGGCAAAGATATCCGAAGGCGACCAGTTGTAAACGCCCAGATGGTTGAGCAACTCTTCCATGATCATCCGACTGGCGCCGCGTTCGCTGGGAAGATCGATCTGCTTATCCCAACTGCCAGCAGTTGGCTGATCGGCTCCGGCTGCAGACGCTGTGTGGTTTCCCATGACATCCACCGTCATCCACCAGCGTTTGTCACGCGATGTTTTTATAATGTACGAAAAGGTAACGACCAGACTGAATCAAGACGCTGAAACCAAGCCAAACGAAACCAAGCCAAGACAGACAAGCCAAGACAGACAAGCCAAGACAGACCCCGGAAAAACTAAAACGCCGCGACTGCTTCGGCTTCGTCATTGCGGATATCAAAGACCTTATTGAGTTTGGTGATCTGGAAGACTTCAAAAATCTCCGGACGGATGTTACTCATCTTCAAGCGGCCCTTGGCAGCCTTCACTTTGCGGTCGAGCGTGATCAGCTTGCCCAAGGCAGCACTCGAAAGAAACTCAACGTGAGAGAAGTTGAGTAGGATCGACTTCCGATTGTCTTGCTCAACTAAACCAAACAACTCAACACCAAGTTCTTGAATGTTGGTCTCATCCAGAATTTTCTTGTCTAAAAATTTGACAACGGTGACGTCACCAATTTTTGAAACGTCGATGCGACGATGTGCCATGCAGACCCCTCTTTGAACCGGATGGACCGAAATGGATTTTACCAGTCATCCGCAAGAGCGTAGCGACTCTAAAAATGATTTGCTATTACGAGCAGTAAACAGTTAGCAAACGCCGCGACTTTCGGCAAGCCACCGACCGAATGCGGTGCGGCTGCTGCCAAACTGGCAGCAGCCGGAAAATGGGTGCAAAACGGGCCTGCGCGCATATGAGCGGGCTTTTTCAGCAGGAACTTGCCAATTTCTTCCGATTCCCGGTCTTCCGGCGCGCCAGTTGCTTATGCGTCTAAACGGAGTCTGATGATGGCATCAGGCGGCAGTCGTTGCTGGTGCAGCAAAGACCATCGCTTCAATCTAAGTTCCCAAAACCGAAAGGTGTTGAGCATGTCAGCCACTGTGAGCAAGCCCACGAAAAAGAAGTCGAGCCTCATTCCGTTGGGCGACCGCGTTGTTGTGGAGCGCGAAGAAAGCGAACAAAAGACAGCCGGTGGAATCCTGCTGCCAGACTCCGCCAAAGATAAGCCGGCTCGCGGCACGGTTGTGAGCGTTGGCGAAGGCAAGCTCACCGACAAAGGTCATCGCCACCCCCTGCAGGTGAAGCCCGGTGATCGCGTGGTGTTTACAAGCTACGCCGGCGAACCGTTCAAAGTCGGTGACAGTGAGCTTTTGCTCATGCGAGAAGACGACATTCTTGCCATCCTCGGCTAATTAACTTTTTGACTCATTTTTTCGAAACAGACTTTTTCAATCCAGAATCCAGAGGAGATACCCATGTCCAAGATGATGGCATTCGATCAGGAAGCTCGTGAAGCAATGCGTCGCGGCGTGGCAAAACTCGCCCGCGCCGTCAAGGTGACCCTCGGCCCCAAAGGCCGCAACGTGATTCTGCAGAAGAGCTTTGGATCGCCGACGGTCACAAAAGATGGCGTGACGGTCGCCAAGGAAATCGACCTTGAGGATGTCTACGAAAACATGGGCGCTCGAATGGTTCGCGAAGTGGCGAGCAAAACCAGCGACGTCGCCGGAGACGGCACCACCACCGCCACCGTGCTGGCCGAAGCCGTTTTTAACGAGGGACTGCGGGCGGTTGTTTCGGGCGTCAATCCCGTGCAGTTGAAAATGGGCATCGAGAAGGCCGTGGCCGAGATCTCTGCCAAGCTCAAAGAAATGTCGATTCCTGTTAAAGGTAAAAAGGAAATGGCGCAGGTCGCATCCATCGCCGCCAATAACGACATGGAAATCGGCGAACTCTTAGCCGAGGCCATGGACAAAGTTGGCAAGGATGGCGTGATCACTGTCGACGAAGGCAAGAGCCTCAAGACTGAGGTGGAGTGGGTCGAGGGGATGCAGTTTGACCGCGGCTATCTCTCCCCCTACTTCGTCACCAATCCGCAGCAGATGCAGTGCGTGCTCGAAGATTGCTACATCTTGGTCTACGAGAAGAAAATTTCCAGCGTGAAAGACATCGTGCCTCTGTTGGAAGCTGTTGTGAATGCCGGCAAGCCGTTGTTGATTGTCTGCGAGGAAGTTGATGGCGAGGCATTGGCAACGCTCGTGATCAATAAACTGCGTGGCACTTTCCACGTCTGCGCTGTGAAGGCCCCTGGCTACGGCGACCGGCGCAAGTCCATGCTCGAAGACATTGCCGTGCTGACGGGTGCCACGGGTGTTTTCGAAAACTTGGGTATGAAGCTTGAGAGCCTCGGCTTGGCCGAGTTGGGTCGTGCCAAGAAGGTGATTGTTGACAAGGACAACACCACGATCATCGAGGGCGGCGGCAAGAAGAACGATATCAAGGCGCGAATCGAACAGATCCGCCGCGAAATCGACAATTCCACCAGTGACTACGATCGTGAAAAACTCGAAGAGCGGTTGGCCAAGTTGGCTGGTGGTGTGGCGAAGATTAACGTCGGCGCTGCAACCGAGAGCGAGATGAAGGAAAAGAAGGCCCGCGTTGAAGACGCGTTGCACGCCACGCGCGCGGCCGTTGAAGAAGGTATTCTGCCAGGCGGCGGCGTGGCCCTGTTGCGGGCGAGTTCGCAGGTCAAGGCCAAGGGCCTGACGGACGATGAGGTCGTCGGTTTTAACATCGTGGTCCGTGCCGTGCGGGCTCCATTGACAATGATTGCCGCCAATGCCGGACAGGATGGCTCAATCGTCTGCGAGAAGGTGCTCGCTGGCAGTGGCAACTTTGGCTACAACGCTGCCACCGACGAGTACCAAGATCTCGTGAAGGCCGGCGTGATCGATCCGACGAAAGTGACCCGTACGGCCCTGCAAAACGCCACCAGCGTTTCGATCCTGCTTTTAACGAGCGATGCTCTGATCGCTGAAAAGCCCAAGGATGCAAAATCGAAGCCCGGTTCCGGTGGCCACGGTGGTGACTACGACGCGTACTAGAGCGCTCGTGGATAGCTCGTGGTACGTTCGGGATAGCTCGTGGATAGCTGGATAGCGTAGATAGCTGGAGCAGTGGCTTTGGCAAAACCAAAGCGCTGGCTTGCACCTTGCGGCTGCGTTTTCTGAGCCCGTAGCAACCGCGAGTTCAAGCGTGTGGGTTTAGCGATCACGGTGCATTGCGGGCAGGACTTTTTCGCGCTAGCTGCTCAAGCGGAATAAAGCCGTCTGCGCCGGTTGGAATGCCGCTCGAGGGCGGCTGACAGGGCGGTGCAAAGCAACGCTTGGCTAACGATTTTAGCAGCCAAGCGGCCGCCAGCAGCGTGATGGCAATGGCGATCGAGTTTTGCATGCTTTGTGTCATGTGTCATGTACGGCATTGCTGGAATGGGTTGAGACTGTCCTACAAAAACGCCGTGCCGATCTGGTAGGTGGCAAAAGCGCCCAGCCAGGCGAGCGCAGTCATGTAGAGAAAGGCTACCACCGGCCAGAGCCAGCTGCCTGTTTCCTTACCGATTACAACCAGCGTGCTGGCGCACTGTGCGCAGAGTGCGAAAAAAACCATGATCGAAAGGGCCACCGGCAGCGTGTAGACCTTTCGATCAGTGCCATCCCATCTGGCCGCTCGCAACCGCCGCACCAAAGCCGTGGAGCCCTCCTCCGCACCGGTATCGATTGGGCCCAGATTGTAAATCACTCCCAGCGTACCCAGCACGACCTCGCGAGCCGGAAAGCTGGCGAGTACGGCACAGCCGATGCGCCAATCCCATCCCAGCGGCCGTACGATTGGCTCAATGCAGCGGCCCGCGTAGCCCAGAAAACTCTGCCGCTGTGCAGCGCCCAAACGGGCAGCTTCTAGGCCGTCGACCGTCTCAAGCGCCGCTAGCTCCGCGTTGATTGTTCCCCGATCAGGATCGCTTGCAGCCAGTGTAGCCAATCGCGATTGGAGCCCCTCGCGAACAACGGTTACTTCTTTTTCGATGGCCTGCTCGTTGTGTGGGTAGCTCACTAGTGCCCAAACAACAATGCTAACGGCCACGATGAGGGTGCCGGCATTTTTTAGAAACGATACCGAAGCCTCGCGCACGCGTTCAGCGACCACAACTGCCCGAGGCCAGCGCCAGCTTGGCAACTCCATCACAAACGGCTGCGGTGGCCCGCGAAAAACCGTGCGTGTCAGGAAAAGAGAGACCAGCGCCGCCACGATCACGCCCACGGCATACATCGCCGTGAGGACCAGCGCCGGTAGTCGAAGCCACGGCAGTCCCACGGACACGTTTGGCACAAACGCGCCGCACAGCAGCAGATAGACCGGCAGTCGAGCCGAGCAACTCATCAGCGGCGCAACGAGAATCGTCAGCAGACGGTCGCGGGGATTTTCGATGGTGCGTGCGGCCATGATGCCGGGGATCGCGCAGGCAAAGCTCGACAGCAACGGAATAAAAGATTTACCGCTCAGCCCCACGCCAACCAAGAGGCGGTCCATGAGAAAGGCGGCCCGCGAGAGATACCCACACCCCTCCAGCAAGGCAACGAAGAAAAAGAGCATGGCAATCTGCGGAATAAAAATGACCACACCCCCAACGCCCGCGAGCACGCCATTGATGAGCAATGAACTGAGTGCCCCTGCCGGTAGGATCGACTCGGCCAGCAGCGTCACCGCATCCATGCCGGCCGCAATCAGATCCATCAGGGGTGTGGCCAGCCAAAAGATCGACGTAAAAACCAGCAGCATGGTGGCCACAAAAATCAGCGTGCCCCAGATGCGGTGTGTGAGGAACGCATCGATGTGTGCATCGAAGGATTCGGTTGCCGCCCCTGTTTTGCGCACCACTCCATCCAGCGTCCGTTCGATCCAGGCATAGCGTGCCATCGCCTCGCGAGCCGGCTGCGAATGACCGGCAGAGATGGCCGCTAAATCGGCATTGAGACCGGAGGGCTTTGCTGGCAGTCTGGCTGGGGCGGCTAGCACACAATCGCAAAGCGTGCCGATGCCCTCGCGTTGTGGGGCGACGACGCGCACCACTGGGCAGCCCAACCGAGCGGCCAAGAGCGGCACATCAATGGCGATGCCCTTCTCATCGGCAACATCACAGAGCGAAAGTGCTACCACCGTTGGCAGACCCAACTCTAAAATCTGACTGCTGAGATAAAGATTGCGTTCCAGATTCGTGGCATCAGCGACCACCACCACACAATCGGGCACCGGCACGCCCGGCATCTTGCCGCACAGCACGTTCACAGCCACAATTTCGTCGGGGCTTTTGGGAGAGAGGCTGTAGGTGCCGGGCAGATCGATGAGCTGAATCACTTGGCCTTGGTGGTTGAATTGGCCGATTTTTTCCTCGACGGTAACGCCGGGATAATTGCCAACCCGAGTCGGAATGCCGGCCAGTGCCGTAAAGAGCGTGCTTTTGCCAGTATTGGGATTTCCCAACAGCACAACTGTCAGAGGCGTTTTTTGATTCTGCACACCGGCAGCGTGAGACGTGTTCACATTGTGCTCGCGGCGTTACTCCGCGATGGCCACTCGAGCCGCTTCATTCCGTCGGATCGAAAGCCGATAACCACGCAGCTCTAACTCCAGCGGATCACCCAGTGGCGCCGCCCCCACCACCCGCACGCTCACACCGGGCGTGAGTCCCATTTCCAGTAAGCGTAACGACGTGGAATCGCAACCGGTAACATCACTCACTCGGGCACTCGCACCGATGGCAACCTCATGAAGCGCTAGCACAGGCACGACTCCCGCCTTGGGCGGGCTCCGCAGGGAATGGTATTGAGAACGAATCTCAAGTTCGAAATTGAATTGTAGATCACCAGTGGAGGCGAGGCAACAGGATTGCCGCAAAAATGGATAAAATTCCTGCTCTTTGCGGCCGTTCAATCACACTAGAGTCTCTGCCAATGTCAAACCCGGGTATTTTTATCACCGGCACCGATACCGGCGTTGGCAAAACAACGGTCGCTGTGGCGATTGTCCGCCAACTTGTGTTGGCCGGTCGACGCGTGGGGGTCTACAAGCCGGTAGGCAGTGGAGTTTCGCTCGCCCAGACCGAAGCGATGGGCTCAATGGACAGCAGCCAACTTTGGGAGGCCGCCGGTCGGCCACTCACGCTCGCACTTGTTTGCCCGCAGCTGTTCCAAGCCCCGCTCTCACCCCCGCGCAGCGCCCTCGCCGAGGGAAAAACAGTTGACGATCGATTGCTGCGAGACGGAATACTGCCGTGGAAAAAGGCGTTCGACTTTGTGGTTGTGGAAGGGGCCGGCGGACTTTTTTCACCGCTCAGCACGGATTCGCTCAACGTCGATCTGGCCCGCGACTTGGGCTTGCCTCTGGTGCTTGTCGATGCGGCACGTTTAGGAGCGATCGGTCGCACGCTGGCAGCCGTGACGGCCGCACGCGCTGCGGGCCTCACCGTAGCGGCTGTGATCCTTTCGCAGGTGCAGCCAGCCGGCAACCAACAGCCCGCCGATCCAGCCCATCCCAGCACTGTGATGCGCGATAGCGCGATCGACATAAGGCTGCGTCTCCAGCCGCTGCCGGTCGCCGTGCTTGCATATGGTGCACACGCCATCGAGCCGCAGATGGATTGGCTGGCCCAGTAGAGGAGTCTTCCGATCAGACTCCCTAGCTGCTGGCTTGGGCCTAAGCCTTAGAGCGGACAGGCCGTTCGCTTGCTGGGGAGAGGTTCCAAGAGCCGATCAGCTTTTACAGGGGCAATCGTCAGTCGCAGGCTCACCATCCAAACGCCGTTGGCATCAGGCGTGACGAGCCAGTGCGGCATCACAACCGCCGACTGATGCACCAGTTCAAAGCCTCCTTCCGACTGACTCACCGACTGAATCGGAAACGTCCAAACGCCAGCGCGACTGCCGTTGGTTGCCGCCCCTACACTGAGCCGCGCGTCGATGCCCAACCAGTCGTCCATCAGCCCAATCGATTGGACAAAAGGGAGGTCGAGACGGCTGCCGAGTTCCCCCAGATTGCGGTGCAAGTCGTCGAAGAAAAAACGCCCCACGGCCTGCGCAGGCATGCCCGCAAAGCCAAATTCCACAGCCAAATGCTGCCGAAAATCAGGGGGCAAGTCGGATAGCTTGTAAGCAATTTCAAGCGTGCGAGATTCGGCTTCCAGTGTGATCGCTTTGGAGAGAGTAAAGGGAATGCCCCAGGCATTTCCGGTGCGAGACAGCACAACCTGAATGCGGCCGGGGTTGCGGCGCACGCTCGCCTCATAGGCTCCGGCGGCAAAATCGCCACGCTCCATTGCCGTGCCATCCATGACGGCGGCAGCCGGCACGTCCACATCGTAAAAGTGGTCGACAAGGCTCTTGCGTCGGAATGTGTCGTAACGCACCATCTGCTCCAGCCCCACCTGTTTAAATTTTGCCACCTGTGAAGCGTCGACCACGCTGCGTGCGGCCCCCGGCCCGGCGAGCACTTGTGCGTGGTAGGCCTCGGGGCGTCTGTCGAGCGTGGCGAGTAGATTGTGCCGCTGATCGCGTAGATCGAGTTCGTAAAGGATGCCGCCCCGCGCCGGCGCGATCCACGCATCAAAAATACCACTGGTCAGTCGCACCTCCGTGCGGCCGTCGAAGTCGTAATCGCCGGACGTGGCTGTGATCCCTCGAGTGTGGAGCCCTTCGGCAGTGTCGGCTGCGATGTCGGCTGCGATCAACTCGCGGTAGATGGCGTTGCGCAAATGAGGCAGATAGATGCCACCGAAGGCACCGTGCCAATAGGCACAGTTGCACTGCCCACGATACAACGCTTGCGTTGCCTCGGCCAGCGCTGCTGCATCAGTCGGACCAGCGGCGCGAATCCGCGCCAAGCGATCGCTGACGACCATCGTCCGCGCATACATTTCATTGGCCTCGGGATAGCGCAGGCGAAAATTCCGCCACGAACCGCCGCGGATAAATGGCGCAGCGCCAACAAGCTCTGGATTGGCGAGCGCATTTTTCCGCGCCTGCACGCATTGCACGTGCGCCGTTGGCGGCAACACCCACTCCGTCATTTCGCGGTAGCTGCATTCCGGCAGCCAGACGGTGCCGGCCGGCGGCTCTTCCTGGAGCACCTCCGACGGCAGGCTCATCTGGATCCAGTCGCGGTTGGACTCAAGCAAACCGAAGAAAGTCTCCAGCCAGCCTTCGGTAAAACAGGCTCTGTGTGTGTCGGGCCAAACGCCAAACTTTTCGCCGTCGTCACCAAATACGGCCAGCGCTCCAGGCCGCCTGGCGGCCAGAAAACGCAGGTGATCGATGCTGGCGTGCGGCGCGGCAAACGGGATCACATACCGCAGGTGTTCGCTGACAGGAAAAACGGCCAGCGTCGCGCCGTCGCCTTCGGTGAGCCAGTGGCGGTCGAGTTGATCGTCGCTGAGACCGGCTGCCTTGAAGTGAAAATCATCGAGAATCGTCCACTGCATACCGGCGGCTGCGATGTCGGCTGTGAGGCTTGGATCCCAGACGCGTTCGGCGACCCACATGCCAGCGACCGTTGCCCCTAAGCGCCGCTGCAGCCACTGGGTGTAGAGCCGAATCTGACCGATGCGATCGCGGGCGGGCAGCATGGCCAACACCGGTTCGTAAAATGCACCGCCCACAATCTCCATCCGCTTCTCGGCGACCAGTCGCGCCAGCCGATCGAGGTAATCGGGATGATGGCGATCAAACCATTCAGCCAGCGGGCCGCTGGTGTGCAATGCCAAGCGAATCCCCCGGTGCCGCTCAAGCAACTCGAGCAGCGGCAGATAGCTATCGCGGTAGGCCTGCTCAATCACCTCGTCGAAGTTGCCGACGGGCTGATGATCGTGGAGCACAAAGACAAACCGCACAGCTGGTGGCATGGATGGGCTCGGAGTGGTTGTAAACGTAAAGGCAGCGGCTGTTGTAAGTCTGAAGGAACACACGGCCCTCGGCAAATGGCATTTTGGAATTTCTAACAGGCTAGGGCCTTAGGCGATTGGCCGACAGTGCTGCTGGTAACGGTTAGCGAAACTTTTTCAGGCCTCGCGCAGTTGGCGGGCCGATTCCCGCGGCGAAAGAGTTGTAACGTGGCAGCCGGTGGCGAGTTCAAATCCGGCAAAATCGGACAGCCGCGGCAGAATTTCCAGATGCCAGTGCCAGTTGCCTGCTGGTTTGTGAGGGGGTTTTGCAAACGGGGCCTGATGCAGCCACCAGTTGTAAGCGGCGCCGGGCACGAGGCGTTCGAGTTTCAAGACCAACAGCTGTGTCAGCGTGGCCAACGCCCGCACGCGCTCCGGGGACGTCAGGTGAAAATAGGGCTCCGGCTCGCGGGGCAGGATCCAATTTTCAAACGGTTGCCGTGGCGCCGGCGGCACAAGGGCCACCAGATCGCCAACCTCGGCCACCACGCAGCCAGTGTCGCGTGCGTGGTTGAGTAGGTCCTGAAAAGGTTGGCGAGTCTTTTGCGCTGCGGAAAGTTCGGCAGCGATTACGGGAGGCACAAAATCGAGGGCTACCAATTGGCTGTGCAGGTGCTCAATCGATGCCCCGGAATCCCGCCCAGAATTTTTAAAGACCGTGGCCCATGCGAGGTCGCTCCGCTCGGCCAGCATGGCCAAGCGCCGCTGGCAGAGATTCCAGACGTCGCACCACCGCGTTGCCTCAACCGCCAAGATCGAATGCTCGTGCGTTGCGGATTCGATGACAACTTCGTGCACGCCGTGAGCCAGCCGAGGCGCGGATGCATCGAGGCTGCGGTCGGTGAGCAAGGCCGAAAAATCTTCCACAATTGGAAAGCGGTTGGGAATGATGCGGGCGTGCCAATCTCCAACAGAAGAATGAGCGGGCACACGCAGCACGTCAGGCGGCGTGAGCGACTCATTCCCCGCGCAAAACGGGCAGCCGGCTCGGCGGCGATCTCCCGCCGCATTTTGGCGAGAAACAAAAGGCTTGTCGAGCGGATCGCGTTCCAAATCCAGCGGACGATCGGCCCGCTTAGCAGCAATGAACACGGTCCGCGCAGCCAGCACATCTTGGTGCAGATAGGGATCGCGTGAGGCGGAGGGTTGGGCAGTCATCAGCGGAGAGTATGGCATGAATCCTCAAGCGGAGGGCACATCGATCGTCTGGTCGCTAGTGCCAGGCCGAGGGATTGTCTGCACCCCGCTGCAGGCAGGCAGTTGAACGCCGCTGGCGATCGCTCTACACTGTGTGCGCTCTCAGGCACAACATTCTGGAGATTTCTCATGCTCACGGTTGGCGACTCGTTCCCGCAGTTTACCGTTCAGGCTTGCGTTGGCACCGGTAAAGACGACATCAAACAGCTTTCCAATGCCGATTTTTCTGGCAAATGGGTCATCTATTTTTTCTATCCCAAAGACTTCACCTTTGTCTGCCCCACAGAACTGGCCGAGTTCAACAAGCAACTCAAGGCGTTTAGTGATCGCGACACCAGCGTGGTGGGCGGCAGCACCGACAACGAGTATGCGCACATGGCATGGCGACGGGCCCATCCCGATCTCAAGAATCTAGACTACCCGCTGATTGCCGCACAAAGACTCGCCCCTGAGTTGGGCATTCTGGAGCGGGTCGAGGGCTACTGTCTGCGGGCCACGTTTATTGTCGATCCGCAGGGAGTGATTCAGTGGGTGGATGTGAATCAGGGGCGCGTCGGCCGCAATGTCGCCGAGGTTTTGCGGGTGCTCGACGCCCTCCAAAGCGACGAACTCTGTCCGTGCAACTGGAAGAAGGGCGATCCCTACGTCAAGGCTGGGTGAGTGGGCGATCATGCAAGGAACGCACCGTTTGCCGGTTCGAGGCCGGCGCTGGCCTTCGCGGCGTTCGTGGCTGCAAAAATTTTCCGCTGCCGGACGCGGCTTATGGCGGGCCCTGCGCAGTCAGTCGAGTTTTACGATCCATTTTTTGGCCGCCGCCACCGTGATTGCCTGCGCGGCAGTTTGGCGGGTGACGGCGCTTGAGTGGTGCCTGCTGGTCGGTGCAATCGGCATTGTGTGCGTGGCAGAACTTTTTAACACAGCAATCGAATCGTTGGCGCGGGCCATTGCCATCGGGCACCATCCGCGCATCCGCGATGCTCTCGATGTGGCCAGCGGCGCTGTGCTTTTGAGTGCGATCGTGGCCGCTTTGATTGGCGGAATCGTCTTTGTGCCGCGGGCGTCTGCTTGGCTGGGCCTGCGGTGACGCCGCTAGTGATTGCGAACGTCGTAGCAGAAAATCCGATCCTGTTCGCGTAGATAGAGCAAGCCGTCGAGGATCACCGCGTGCGACCAACTGGGGCGATCGCTGCTGTGGGGAATTTTAAAGGAACTCACTTCAGAGTAGGCGGCGGGATCGGCTTTAACCAACGCCAGCGTGCCATCGGCAAAACGGACGTAGATGTGGCCATCGGCGGCCACGACCGACGCAGACCCCTTACCGCTACCGCGTGTTTTCCAAACGATTGCACCGGTCAGTAGCTCGGCGCAAAACGGAATGCCCTGATCATCGGAGTCGCCGTAGAGGTGGTCGCCGACCAGGACAATACCGCCGTGTTTATTGGCGAGCTCCTTTTTGAGCCCATAGACTTCCTCAACTTTTAGCGTGCCCGCCGGGCCACCGGGAACCTGCCGCAGGAGGGCACCGCCCCGCTTGTAGCCGGCCGCAAAGAAGACAAGATCATCGCGCACGATTGGCGTGGGAATGACAGCGGTGGTTTGTTCGATGGGATACGCCCACTGAAATTTCCCAGTTTTTGCATCGACGGCGAAAACACCACCGGCTGTGGTTTGCACGTAGATCCGACGGCCTTTGAATTCGGCGATCACGATCGACGAATGACCAGCCCCGCGGTCGCCCTTGATGGGACAAGCCCAGAGGAGATTGCCGGTTTTTTTGTCGAGTGCCACCATCGTCGCCTGCTCGCCTCCCGGTGTGCAGATCAGTTTGTTGCCATCGATGAGAACCGATTCGCTGTAGCCCCACCCGTCTCCTTTTGTGCCGCCAAATTGCGCCTTGAGATCGACGCGAAAGAGCTCCTTGCCGTCTTTGGTCGCGCAGGCCACAAGTTGGCCGAACGGAGAAAGCACATAGACCGTTGCCCCATCCACGGTGGGCGTGCTGCGCGAGCTTTGCCACGATTCCTGACCGTCATTCCAAGCAGCACCAGTCTTTGTCTTCCAGAGTTGCTTGCCAGTTTCACGATCGAAGCAGGTGAGATACTCGTCTTTATCCTCCGCGGTGGAGAGTCCGTCGCCGAGCGTGTAGAACTGCTTGCCAACAACGGCTAGGCTGGCATAACCGCGCCCCGCCCCGGCAGTTTCAAAGACCAATCGTGGGCCATCTGGGGGCCACGATTCGAGCAAATCGCTGTCGGGTGCCACGGCGGTGCGCTGCGATCCACGAAACGTAGGCCAGTCGGCAGCTCGGCCAGTTGGCAGGATGGCCGCCGGTAGACTCAGCGCACAAGCCAAACCGGCCAGCACCGGTCGAGACAAAAAAAGCCGGCGAAATATTCTGCAAAAAACTAGCATGACGGGCCTCCGCTGGGCAAAATCTCAAAATGAAGTGGGAAACTTTTTAGGTGCTACCGCTGGTTGACGGCTGTGCCTCTAGGCACAGCCGCCCAAAGCTAGGCACAGCCGGGCAAAGCCGGCCACCGGGATTGTGGCTGGCTATCCTAGCAAAATAGCGGTTCCCTTTCCAAAGCAGAGTTTTCGGTATGGCGGCGGCTATAGTAACTAACCGAGACAGACTAAAGACAGAAATCCCTACAGGGAGAATGCCTGTGACTGCTGCTATTTCACCCGAATCCGAGTCGCTGTTTGGTCCGCGCTTGAGCGTGCTGCAGGTGGAGGAAGGACACGAACTGGCGCCGAAGTTTGACGCCCAGGGACTGATTCCCTGTGTCACGACCGACTTTCATTCCGGTGATGTGCTGATGGTGGCGGTGATGAATCACGAGGCGCTTGCCAAAACAATTCAGACCGGCGAGGCCCACTACTTTAGCCGCAGCCGACAGCAACTCTGGCGCAAGGGTGCTACCAGTGGCTTTGTGCAGAAGGTGGCTGAGATGCGGATTGACGACGATCAAGACTGCGTTTGGCTGCGAGTGGATATGAAGGGCTGTGCTAGTTGCCACGTCGGTTACGCCTCGTGCTTCTATCGCAAGGTGCCCGTGGGTGAGCAGCGAGCGCAGGGTACGACGCTAGAATTTACCGAGCGGGAAAAAAAGTTTGACCCACAGACCGTTTACGGTGACGCCCCCAACCCAACACAGCTATAAGTTTTTTTTGAACCGGCCGCCCAACGACCACCCCTTTCTCGTGCCATCCGGATGCATCCGCATGCATCCGGATAGCTCCGGATGGACGAGGGACCGCGTGTCGTGCAAATCGATTCTGATGAGGGTATGATTTGGAAGGCTTTGGTTCCGTTGAATGCTCAGTCTGAAGGACCGATACATGCTTACTCCACCGCAGGTAGTCGAGAACTATTTTTTAGAATCGCGGCACATGCTCCTGGAAATTGCCGCCGCCTTCGACCGCTACGACGCGGCCGTGGCCCGCGCAGCCAATGGCAATGCCCAAGCGACTGAAAATGAAAAAAATAGCGGTGCCAAGAAGTTGGCCGTGATGCGAAAGGCTTTGGAAATCGTGGCCCAATCCCATCCCGCCCGGGAACGCACGCTTGCCCTGCTCGAGCTCTTCGCCACCGTTTGAAGTCCCTCAGTTCGACCCTCCGCCGTAGAGGTTTACAAAAACATGCAGATCATCCAACCGCACTACCACGCCATTGCCCGTACCGCTCAGGATTACGAGCGCATGGCGATGAGCGGCGTTGTGGCTGTGGCCGAACCGGCGTTTTGGGCGGGCTTCGACCGTCTGTACCCGGAAACGTTCATCGATTATTTTCGGCAGATCAGTGAGTTTGAACCGACGCGTGCGGCGCAGTATGGCATCCGCCACTTCTGCTGGGTGGCCGTCAATCCAAAAGAGGCCGAAGATTCGATCCTCACACGCGAGGTGCTGGCCCAGATGCCAGAGTTCTTTGCCAAGCCGACGGTGCTGGGTGTCGGTGAAACCGGTCTGCATAAATCGACCCGCAACGAATGTGAAGCACTCGAAGCCCACGTCGATTTGGCGATGAAGCACGGCCAACTTGTGCTCATTCACACGCCGCACTTGGCCGACAAGGCGCACGGCACGCAGCGCGTGCTGGAGGTGCTGGCTGGCATGAACGTCGACCGTGAGCGAATCTGGATTGACCACGTTGAGGAACAGACGATCAAGCCCTGCCTCGACGCTGGCTACTGGGTGGGCATGACGCTCTACCCGATCACCAAGTGCTCGCCGAAACGCGCGGCCGATATGCTGGAGAAGTACGGCACCGAGCGGATCCTTGTCAACTCGTCGGCCGACTGGGGCCCCAGCGATCCCTTTACATTGCAGGAGTGCATTCTCGAATACCGTCGCCGTGGCCATTCGCTGCAGGAAGCTGTGGAGGTGTTTCACAATAATCCCTGCCGTTTCCTCGGTCAGAATCCGAAGTTTGATATTCTACCGATCTCTATCGAAACGCTGATCGATCAACGGGCCAATGCCTGAGACCCAGCGCCTAGGCCACAGGGTAAAACTGCCATGATCGAAGCCCCCGCATCCGTTACGGAACTATCGCTGATCCGGCAGTTGAAATTCTGCGCGGGCCACAGGCTCTACCAGCACGAGAGCAAGTGCGCGTTTTTCCACGGCCACAACTACCGCGTAGACATCGAGGTCATGGGCCGCAACGGTGGCACAGAGGTCGATAGCGTCGGCCGGATTGTCGACTTCTCCAAGATCAAAGAACGCATGCTCGGATGGCTAGACGAAAACTGGGATCATGCCTTCCTCCTTTTTAAGGAAGATGCCAACGCTTTGGCAGCGATCCAGATGGTGCAACCGACGAAGTATTTTGTGATGCCCTCTAATCCGACGGCTGAAAACATGGCTCGTTATTTATTGGAGGTTGTGGCACCGTTGGTGCTTGATGATCTGGGAGTTGTGGCCCGCAGGGTCATCGTCTGGGAAACGGATGAGTCTTGTGCTGTGGCCAGTCTGATCGGAGAGCCAGTCGATCTGGGCCGTGCGATTCTATCGGCTGTCCGTGTGGATCACCGCTAAAATTCTATGGCAGACCCCCACGCATTTCCCGGCGTCTTTCCGACCACACGTCTGCGGCGCAACCGGCAGCACGCATGGCTCAGGCGTGCTGTTGCCGAAACAGTGCTGACACCGGCAGACCTCATCTGGCCACTCTTTGTTCACGACCACGAGGCAAGCGCGCCTGTGGCTTCTATGCCGGGAGTGAATCGGCTCTCAATCGAGGGAATTGTCCAAGCGGTTTGTGAAGCCAAACAACTCGGCATCCCGGCTGTGGCCCTCTTTCCCGTTGTGGAACAATCGCATAAATCGCTCGATGCGCGGCATGCGTTGGACGCCGACAATCTCATCTGTCGCACGGTGCGGGCAATTCAAAAAAACTGCGGCGATTCTGTCGGCATCATCTGCGACGTGGCGCTCGACCCCTACACCAGCCACGGCCACGACGGCTTGTTGCAAGCCGGACGCATCCTCAACGATGAGACCGTCGAGATGCTCGCCCAGCAGGCCTGCCTGCTGGCCGCAGCCGGCTGCCACATCGTGGCGCCTTCGGATATGATGGACGGCCGAGTGGGTGCGATCCGCCGGGCGCTCGACAGCGCCGGTTGGCAAGACACGTCCATTCTTTCCTATGCGGCCAAGTATGCGTCGGCATTTTATGGACCGTTTCGCGATGCGCTCGGCAGCAGCCTGGCGCTCGGCACGGCCGATAAAAAAACGTATCAGATGGATTGTGCCAATCGCGATGAGGCGCTGCGCGAGGTTGCCCTCGATTTGGCGGAAGGGGCCGACATGGTGCTGGTGAAGCCCGCGATTGTTTCCCTCGACATCATTCAGCGTGTGAAGCAGACGTTTGGTGTGCCCACGTTCGCCTATCAGGTGAGCGGTGAATACGCGTCGATTCGTGCGGCGGCCGATAACGGCTGGATCGATGGGCAAGCAGCGGCGCTGGAGAGCCTGACGGCGATCAAGCGCGCCGGTGCCGACGCGATCCTGACCTATTTTGCCGCCGGTATCGCTGGGCACTTGATGGCCCGGCCCTAACTGCCAACTCAGCCGGCCAGTGAAATGAAACATTACTGGGGCCGAAATGCGCGCATGCGTTCGGGCACTGTGTCGAGCCGCGGCGGATTGGTTTGACCGGTGTGGATCAGGTCGATGCAGTAGGGAATGGCAGGAAACACGGCGTCCAGGCAGGCGCGGATGCTCTTGGGTCGTCCCGGCAGATTCACCACGAGCGCCCCGCCGCAGACGCCCGCTGTCTGCCTCGAGAGAATTGCTGTCGGCACGTGCACCAGCGACACCTGCCGCATCAGTTCACCAAATCCGGGGAGTATCTTGGCGCAGACCTGCTCAGTGGCTTCGGGCGTGACATCGCGGGGCGCCGGGCCGGTGCCGCCGGTTGTCACAACGAGGCAGCAACCGTCAGCCGCTAGTTTTTGGATGGCGCTGGCAATCGCGTGGGTATCGTCGGCTACAACCATCTCGCGCGGTGTCCACGGCGATGCCAGCACCTCCGCGAGATACTCACGAATCGCTGGGCCACCTTCGTCCGGATATTCACCGCGGCTGACGCGATCAGAGACAGTGAGAATTCCAATCAGAGCCGGCATAGGCACCTTGCAAGAGCGTGTGTTTCAGCTACCGACTAGCCAGTCGGCTCAGCGATCGATCAACCCGAGCGATTCCAGAAGTGTTACCACCTCATCCACGCAGCGGTCGACGGTCCATTCGTGTGTGGGGAGCACAAGCATAGGCTGCACGGGCGGCTCGTAGGGGGCCGAGACACCGGGAAAATTGGTCAGTTCACCGGTGTCGGCCAGGTGGTAGTGGCCATCGGTGTCGCGGGTACGGCAAACATCGATCGGTGCCGATACATAGACGACGAGGAAGCGTTCACGCCCCACACGATCAGCCGCTTTCTGCCGCACTTCCTCATTCGGAGCGACAAACGCGCCAATGCAAATACAGCCGGCATCGTTCAAGAGGCGGGCCACTTCGACGCTGCGGCGCAGATTCTCGCTGCGGTCAGCAGCGCTGTAGCCAAGATCTTTGCTGATCCCCAACCGCATGTTCTGGCCGTCGAGCACGACAACGGCACGCCCCTTGTCAAACAACCGGCGTTCCAGTGCCAGGGCGATTGTCGTCTTGCCGGCACCGGTCAGACCCGTCAGCAAGATCGTGACAGGCTTCTGGCCGAAGCGTGCCTCTCGTTGGGCGGCCGTCACCGCGCTTTGCTCGCTATGCAGGTGCGCGCCTAACGGCTCACCCCAATGGTCCTGATCCCCGTCGCCGGTATCGCGGTCGAGGATCATCCCCGCCCCAACGGTGCTATTGGTAAGACGGTCAATCATGATGAACGCGCCGCTGGTACGGTTGCGACGATAGGCATCGAAGGCAATGGGACTGGAAAGCGTAATCGTGCAGCGACCAATTTCATTGAGAGTCAGCGACGGGGTATCTTGCCGGTGGAGCGTATTGACATCCACGCGGTAGCGAAGCGTGCTCACCGTGCCGCTTATAACCTTGCTTGTCTGCTTGAAAAGATAGGGCTTTCCTGCCAACAGTGGCTCGTCGCTCATCCAGACAACCGTCGCTTCAAATCGGTGGTCAACCTTCGGCAGGTTTCCCGGTCGTACAAGCATATCGCCCCGGCTGGAATCGATCTCGTCTTCCAGCGTGAGTACGACAGACTGCGGCACGAATGCCTCTGCCACCTCACCGTCAAATGTTACGATCGACTTGACGCGACTTTTCTTGCGAGAGGGCAACGACAACACCTCATCGCCCTTGCGGATGATGCCAGAAGCAATCGTGCCGGCGAAGCCGCGAAAGTCGAGATGGGGCCGCAACACCAACTGCACCGGAAAGCGGAAATCTTCCAGATTGCGGTCAGAACCGATGTAAATTGTCTCCAGCAGCGGCACCAAAGGTGCGCCGGTATACCACGGCATGTGGGGGCTGTTTACGACGACGTTGTCCCCCTTCAAGGCCGAGATTGGCATGAAGTGGACATCGGGCAAGTCCAGTCGCGACGCAAAGGCCGTGTAATCGCTTTTAATCTTCTCAAACGCTTCCTGCCGGTAGTCAACGATATCCATTTTGTTGATGGCAACGATAATATGCTTGATGCCCAAGAGCGAAACGATGAACGAATGCCGTTTTGTTTGGGTCAAAACGCCGTGCCTGGCGTCGACTAAAATGATCGCCAGATCGGCAGTGGAAGCCCCCGTTGCCATGTTGCGTGTGTACTGCTCGTGCCCCGGCGTATCAGCGATGATGAACTTTCGCTTATCGGTTGAAAAATAGCGGTAGGCCACATCGATTGTGATGCCTTGCTGGCGCTCATCCTCGAGCCCGTCTGTGAAGAGCGCTAAATCGAGCGCTTCGCCCGTGGTGCCGTAGCGAGACGTATCTTTTTGCAGGGCGGCTAGTTGATCCTCGTAGATCATTTTTGACTCGTAGAAAAGCCGACCGATGAGCGTGCTCTTGCCATCATCCACGCTGCCGCAGGTGATCAATCGCAACAACTCCTTCTGCTCGTGCTGGGCAAGGTAGGCGTTGATGTCGCTGGCGATGAGGGCAGACTGTTGGGACATGAGATTAGAAATATCCCTCGCGCTTCTTTTTTTCCATGCTGCCCGCTTCATCCGAATCAATCAGCCGGCCTTGGCGTTCTGAGAACGTGGTCAGCAGCATCTCTTGAATGATCTCCGGCAGCGTTGTCGCATTGGAATCAACGGCACCAGACAGGGGATAACAGCCAAGGGTGCGAAAACGCACCCGACGCATCTCGGGCTGCTCACCGGATTTGAGCGGGAGCCGATCGTCATCGACTAGGAGCATCGTGCCGTCACGCCACACGATCGGCCGCTCCTTGGCGAAGTAGAGCGGGACGACGGGAATCTTTTCCAGATAGATGTATTGCCAGACATCCAGCTCCGTCCAGTTCGAAAGCGGAAAGACTCGAATGCTTTCCCCCTTCCGCACCTTCGTGTTGTAGAGACTCCACAGCTCCGGTCGTTGGTTCTTCGGATCCCAGCGGTGAAACTCATCCCGGAAGGAAAACACACGTTCCTTAGCGCGGGATTTTTCCTCATCGCGCCGGGCGCCTCCAAAGGCGGCGTCGAACCGATATTTGTTGAGTGCCTGCTTGAGGCCCTCCGTCTTCATCACATCTGTGTGCACTTTACTGCCATGCGTGATCGGGTTGATCCCTTGGGCACGCCCTTCTTCGTTGACATAGACAATCAATTGAACGCCGAGTTCTTTGGCGATGCGATCACGCAGCTCATACATCTCTTTGAACTTCCACAGCGTGTCGACGTGCAGCAGTGGGAAGGGTAGACGAGCTGGGGAAAATGCTTTTTCTGCCAGCCGTAACATGCAGGCAGAATCCTTGCCGATCGAGTAAAGCATAACCGGGTTTTCAAACTCAGCCGCGACCTCGCGGATGATGTGAATGCTCTCGGCTTCGAGTTGTCGCAGGTGGGTCAGATGGTAAGCAGTCATTGCGCGTCAGCGGGAAAATGAGACCACGGTTCACTCACAGCGTAAGAAAACGAAAGCTCCGCGCCAATTGCAGGAAAGCAGCGCGTTTTACTGAAAAAAGCGACCGATTGCCCGGAAAGATTGCCCTAGCTGCCGGTGGAAAATTCATCCATGCACTTCAGCCACGGCATGCTCGAGAGAGGCTGCTGGTGACGCGTTGCTGCTCACGCCCAGCCGGCCGGAGAATCGAGTAATCCGATACGTGATTCCTCGCCACTCGATTGATCGCGCTTGAAGCGACGATACGATTGCCACGGCGTAGACAATTTGCGTGAGTGGTAGGAGCAAAATCCAGCGGAATACCTGGCCGCTCGATAGCGGCCGCAGGTTTGTCTGCACCACTGCCACTGCCCGCGCAGCGGATTGCTTGATCACCAGTACCAGCAGGACGCTGATCGCCTCGTAAGCGGCCAGGCTACTTGCCACCAGCGCCAGCCCCGGCCAGTTTGAAAAAACGATGGCAACTGCGCAAAAAATGACAGCCGCCGCCAGCACGGCCGATGTGAAGAGACCGTGAGCAGCTACCAACGGCCAGAGGGGGTGATGCAGCCGCGCTGTGAGCAACTGCCTACTGATCCAGCGCGTGAGTGGGGCGATCAAAATAGCGTCATCCTCGTCGATTGCAAGCAGAGGCGGCACAAAGCAATACCGCCAACCCGCTTGCGTAAGTGGGGAGATGAGCGACGTGTCTTCACACAAAGTCGTCCGCAACACATCGACCCAGCGGCATGCTTCGAGTGCATCCCGACGCACCGCGAGCGATCCGCCCCAAGGAATGCCAAAGGCGGTCATCTGGACAATTGCCCCGGCATTCCAGATGGCTCGGACGGTGCCTGTCAAAGAATTCCCAACCGGTTCGTACCAGCGATTGCCCGACACGGCTCCCACGCCAGGCTGCAGGCACTCATCGACCAGCGACAGGAGCCACTGATCTGACACGATGCAGTCGGCATCGATCAGCGCAACAACTTGCGTTTGCGGGTCGAGCGTTTGCAGGACTTGTCGCAGCGAGGCGCACTTCAACGAGCCTTCCGTGGGTCGCTGAGCCAACGGTTCAATTGTCACCTCGCGCCACGAAGGCCGCTGATCTTTTGTCAGTTGGGCCACCGTAGCGGTTGCTACTGGCCAAGCCGGATCTGTTTTGCTATCCACCACGACGCGCAGCCGCCAATGGTTGTAACGCTGGCGAGCGAGTGATTCAAAAACCTGTTTGAGTGTTGGATCGCATCCCCGCAGACACAGCACCACCTCTGCCGGAACACCCGCAGATTGCTCACGGATGCCGACTCGGGCTGCGTAAGCCTGCGACTTGGATCGCATCAATTGCACGAACCATGCAGTCAGAATGCCCTGTGGCACGATTGCCACCAGCAGGAACACAACGAGCCACCAGCCGAGCACCGAGGCCGGATCGGAGAGAGCCGAAAAAATCATAGACATAGACACTAACATCGATTGAATGCCGCCCGCTCAAGCGGTCGTTAGCGGACACCTGTTGCCACGTCAGGCAGAGTAGTGGATTTGAGCAGGCGATAGAAGAGAGTGGTCACAATGGCCAACGTGCAACGCCGAGCTTTTCAGGTCACCCTGCAGATTTACTGGCACTTTTGAATCCGGCGAAACGCTGCGGCCGTCACCGGCTGCACAGATAGCCGGCTGCCGCGCCGCAAAAGCTCCATGCCCGCCAGTGACTGGACGCCGCGGAGTTCTTCGAGCGGAATCTCGCGAGGGAAAATTTCCACGAGCTTGACGTCTACCATCGACCAGACGGGATTCTGCGGCGAGGCTTTGGGATCGTGGTAGTCGCTTTTGGTGTCCCACGCAGTGGGGTCAGGATACGCCTCTCGCACAATCTCTACGATCCCGGCCACGGCCGATGGGTCGGCATTGGAGTGGTAGAAAAATGCCCGATCGCCT
>CAMBUD010000029.1 GCA_945871035.1 Planctomicrobium piriforme
TCTTCCTGCGGCAATTCCCACTCCTTCGGGAGGCCCTTGAGCACAGGGTGCTCGGCGATTGAGGTGGCCGTGTAGGGATAGTGTGCGCCGTGGCCGGGAGACGTGACGCCACAAAATCGAAACCAGTCGTCGGTGCCGGTGCGGTAGCAGTGCATGGCACAGTGCATGAGCACCGCTGGCGTGCCCTGCTCGTGTTCCGAGATAATCAGCTTGAGAAACTCCGGATCGTTGACCTTGGCGAAGCACTCATTGTGAAACACAACATCGTATCCCTTTGACCAATTCGGCTTAGAATAGATCGAAACCCTGTGGTCGAGACTTTCACCACCCTCGTGGATAACCGTGGTGTTGATCAGCGCCCGTGACGCAAGCCCTTTGGTAATGATCCCCTTTTGTGCCTCATAGTCGTGGCAGCAACCACCAGTAATGTAGAGCACCTCTAGCGGCTTAGCAGGTTCGGCGCTGATACTGGCGAGCGAAAAAAAAGAACTGATTGTGGCAATCGCTGCAGCCAAGAAAAAAGCGAGACCGTCGGCATGGACTTTCGCCGATCGGTGAGCAGAGTGGTGAGCAGAGTGGTGCGTAGAAGGGCTCATCGTTTGATAGCTCCGGGGGTTATGTTGACGCGACGGAGACTACCATACTTTCGCCGTTGCTACCGGGGGTCACGAACAAGCCCGGCAAAGAGCACGCCGCCGGTCTGCTGCTCGATCACAGCCCAGAGAAAAGGCCGATCGGCCCGCACCTCCAGCGGAGCCGGCTGAGCGCCGATGCTCGTCACTCCCACCACAATGGCGGTCGCAGCTGCTGCTGCTGTGCCTTCTTCGCTCACGTCGACAAAACCCTCATGCATGGCAGACGATAGAAACAGTTCTTTGCCACCGTCGATGCCGGAAAAATCAGCAGTTCCGGGCTGAAACGCCTGCTGCAGGCCCATCGATTGGAGAACTGTTTTGAGAGACAGCGACTGACGAGCGATCCACCGGGGCAACACTAAGTGAACGGTACGCGAGCGCACCTCTGGCTGAGAGTTGGCAGCTGACGCCATCCACTTTGCCCGCCAATCACCACCAAAACCATTCAATACCTCGAGCACACCATCCACCGCATCGGGCACGATGACAATCATCACCAGCCGATTGCCATCGTAAGGAATCTCGCAGACGGTTGCGGCTGCCTTTCCAACGCCCACCTTACCGGCCGTCAGTTCCCCGTCGCGATGCATGAAGGGCACGTCAATCGAGTTGCCTGCCGCAATCAAAAAAGGTGCTGGGCGGGTGGCCGCTTTATCAAATGTCTTGGCCCAAGGTGCTTTCATGTAGACCGCATTCGTGAGCACGAGTTGGGTTTGAGAAGTGATCGAACCAACCTTCAAGAGTTCGTCGATCTTTTTTTCCGTGTGCTCGCTGACCCAGCCATTGATTTCAGCGCGGGAGGCCTCGGCAGCTCCCTTGAAGTCAACGATGCCAGTGGCGGCACCGTAGTTCTTATTGAGGAGAGTCGTAAAGCTATCGTTAATTTCTTTCCCATTTTGTACCCACAGGCGGCTGGCGATACTGAGCGTACTATTCTTCCCCTTGGCGTCTGCGAATGTCTGGCGGAGTGTTTTGGCAGCTGCCGAAATCACCGCGCTGTCATGGGGCATCCCCAGCACACCCGCAATTTCTGCGGCCGTTTGGCCACGGGCGCCGGCATGCGTCATCGCCAGCGATTCCCAGATGCTTACCGGTGACACAATCGCATTGCCATCCTCAGAGGCTCGCAGGAGTTCCCAACCCAGCTTGGCAACAGCCGCGCAGACTGGGGGCGAGGGATCAGCAGCATGCATTGTGCCAGCCACAACAATCGCAGCCAGCAGAACAATCGACAGGCAAACGCTGCTGCCTATCGATTGCACAGCCAGTGATCGCTGCATGGGATCCTCGCTAGAGTGGGGTGGTGTGCTACTTCAATTCGATCTGGGAAACATAATCGTCGAGTGCCTTGCGTGAAGCCGCTTCCTTGGCTTCAAATTCGGCAGTTTCTCGGCGGAGTGTTTCCACGCGGCTCTCTTGCTGGGCAAACTTTTGTACGTAGCGGGTATAGAGTTCACTGTTTCTTTCAAGTTGCTGCATATTCTGCCGGATGCGATCCTGTTCTTGGCCCACAACGGCGATTTCCTGCTGTCGTTGTATCTTGTCGCGGACAATCTGCTCGATATCACGTTTTCGCTTGATGACTTCCGCTAGCGCCGCCTTCACGGGATCGCTGATGGCCTTAGCATTGGAGTAAAAAAGAATCGTGTTGTCATCGAGGTTAGTGATCGCAACCCGCTGGTCGACGAGCATCTCCTCGTTTACTTCCAGCGTGGCAGTTTTTCCGGGCTCGGCCTTCACGGCAAAGCGGTAGCGATCGCGTGTGGTCTCCTCAGGCTTTTCAGGCTTCAGGAGCTTCCAGCCAGCCTCGAGCGGATGTTCTACGAGCACCTTCACAATCTTCTCGCCCGAGTTTTTCACCTCAAACATTTTCTTTCGTGTCAATCTCCGCGAGGCGATAAGCGTGCCTTTGGAAAGCATCACGTTCGTGATCTCCTCGGGCTTTTGCTCGAATCGCGGTGCAACTTCCACATTGAGATCGACCGCATAACTAATCAGCCGCTCGCTGCCCGGCGCCATGTCCTCGACTCTTGCATCACCGGCGTAGACGCCGGTGTCGTAGACGGTGATTGGGCCCTGCATGAGGTTGAGCTTGGTAGAATTTTTTAACCGTAGGCCAGAGAGTGGATGTTTTGGCATGACGCGATCATCGTAAATGGCCACCTTCTCAACCTCCACTTTCTCAGCCACGATTGGCAGCATGGCTGATCGCTGCCGCTCGAGCGTGACGGGCTTCTCGATCTGGTAGCGGAAGAATTCACCGAGTGCCGAGCCCTGTGCCATGCTCTGCACAGAGGCAGAGGCCTTCGCATCTTCCAGTTCCACGGCTTGAGCAGCCGGTGCCTGCAGGGCAAGCCCTCTCCCATCCGCTTTCTTCATTCTGTTCGCGGCTTGGGGCCGTGGCGGCGGACCGCCCGCCGGACTAGCAGCAGCCATCGCCGGTGCGGCGTTTGATCGATCGGCTGCCGCCAGAAACTCTTGCTCTCCGGCCGCTAAATCCTGGCCGTAAACCTGCGGTATCAGGGAGGCATAGAGCTCTTGTCGCACTTCCGGGCGCGGCACGTAGAGCGGTTGGTAGAGATCCATTACGAATGAAATCGGTCGGCCGCTGACAAGCGACATGCGCACGTCTTTCCAATCGTGGTCGGTTGTATTTTCAACGATTGCCCACCCTTGCAGCAGAGAATTCTTCCCCTCGCCTGCATCGTCGATGACCAAGCGGTAGCTCGTTTTCCAGATTGGTGACTCTTGCACATAGCCCACGCGCACCGCGCGCGGGCCCTTGCCTAAAAAGTTGAGGGCAACCGACTTCTTATTGTTGTCGTGCCCAAGGGCCAGAACGGCCAACGCTTTTTCTAGCTCGCTCTGCAAGCGTGGATCAACGAGCTTAATGCGGGTGATTGTGTCGAGTGGTAGCGTGCGCAGACCCTCACGGGTGAGGACGGTTACGAATTCCTTGGTGACCGTCTTGTCGGTGCCGACTGGCAGCGTGCGATTTTCCACACCCACGATCGTGCCGGTCGCTGGCGCTGCGGCGTCCAACTCAATCTTTTCGCCGCGCAGCCGGCCGAGAAGCTGGCCGATGGAAGGATTGTCTGTCAGGTTAACGGCGAATGTTTCAAGCGTTTTTGTGATCGGGTCGCGCGAGGCATAGCTGACGGTGGTGACGGTGCCGCCGCCGAGATCCTCGACCACCATGCTTTTGAGTAGATCATTGATGTGTTCTGCCTTAAAGCTCATTTCCACTCGCGCATCGTCGGTTACCTTGCCGCCGTGCTGAAAGTAGCCGATGCCTGATGTAAAGAGCACCACCTTCTCTAAAGGGAGCAGCACCTCAGCGGCCGTGGCAACCGAAGCAACCGACAGCGATAAGGCAACAAAAGCAGCTAGCGATGCGATGGGTTGGCGTGGCACGAGAAGATCTCCAGAGTCGATTGTGTGTGGACCAATAAGCAGATGGTGTTTGGATGCAGCGGGCGAGGGAAAGGTTCCCATGAAAATCCAAACGAAGCAAATGTGAGCTCCCCAAGTCGACCCCAGGCCGCATGCGTTGCCCCCCACGCCAGACGATTTGGTGGAACGAGCAGCGTATTCAGGGGGCGTGTCGGCCGTGGGAACAAAATGGTTGTTGGGTCACGAGCCGATCAGACTGGCTATTTTTCGGCCAGGGGACGACAGGGCCAAGCTCGCTAGATCACTGAGCAAAACCCACTTTTGTTCAGGCCGGCGGTCGCCGGATCGCGCTCCGCGGCAGCGTACGATTTCAAGCGTGATTCGGTGGTGGGTGACTGCGTGTGCGATCGTTCCTAGGTGCTCGTGCCTGTCCAAGTTTATCCCTTCAAGGGCCGCTGATCGATCGATTAAACGCGACACTTCGTAGCAAATAGTTTCCGCAGATTGTGGTCGGTTCTTGCGATTCACAGCCAGAGGCAGGCGTGGAAAATCCCACAGCCCTGCCCACCATTCACCCGCTTTGCGGCGTTCAACAAGCACGCGTTTGCCCCGAACCACAACGACAGCAGCTTCGTGCAGACGGCGTGTTGCCAGTCGGCGGGACTTCGCGGGAATCTCAGAGACGCGATCGCTCTGCATCGCCTCGCACCAGCGTTTAACGGGGCACTCGGTACACAGCGGGCGAATCGGCGTGCAGACCATCGCGCCTAAATCCATTAGTGCCTGATTGAAGCGACCGGCATTTTTTTTGGGCAACATGCTGCTGGCGATTTCCCAGATGGGCTCATCGTCTCCCGGCCTGTCGAAACGCTTGGCATGGCCGGCAAGCCGGGCAATTACTCGCCGCGAGTTGGCTTCCACGATTGGCTCTGGAAGGTTCATGGCAATCGATGCTATTGCGCCGGCTGTGTAGCGACCGATGCCCGGCAGGGTGCGCAGGGCAGCAACCGACCGTGGCCATCTGCTGCCGTGTTTGCCAACAATTGTTTTTGCCGCCGCGTGCAACTGTCGCGCGCGACGGTAGTAGCCGAGCCCCTCCCATAACCGGAGTACATCGTGCTCAGTGGCTTCGGCCAAGACGTCGATCGTGGGAAAGCGTTTAAGGAAACGGGGAAAAAATTCCTTGACGCGTTCCACCTGCGTCTGCTGGAGCATGATCTCGCTCACCCACACCCGGTAGGGATCGCCAGAACGCCTCCAAGGAAGATCGCGGCTCGCGCGGGCATACCACGCCAACAGCGCCCGCGAAACGGCCCGCCCATCAAGCGTTTGCGCTGTGCGTCTACTCTGCCCTGCGAGTGTCACTCTAGCCCCTTGTAATCGTCTTTTTCTTCGGTTCCAACCAGTGAGAAGTCTACTCGTAAACGATCCCCGTTTACCGCACGGCACTCTGTTTTCATCATGCCCACTCCCGATTCAGAAAAACAGTCAGACTCTGAGCCATCCCGCAAAAAATCTGCGCGCCGCAAGCGGCCTTTGCGCACCTTGCGGCCCGTTGGCCTGCGGGTAGAAAAACGCGAGTTACCAACCGGTGTTCACTGGCAATTCATCCACCCGGCCTGCGCTCGCAAACGCCGTGAAGATATGGAAGAGGTGCAAGCCATGGTCGAGGGGGGCGAAGCGGCGATCGCACGGGAAGAATTGGTTTGGCTGCTGACAGAGTGCCCCGATTTTCTCGAGGCGCACGTGCAACTTGGGCTCATCGCCTTAGAAGACGACGATCCCAAACTCGCGCGGGGCCATTTCGGTCGCGCATACGAACTGGCCATACAAGCGATTGAAGCCGCCGGTAATCCGCAGTCGCTGCCCTATGAGATGCTCAGTAACCAGCCGTTTTTTGCAGCGGCGAAAGGACTCGTTCATTGCTTACTCCTGACCAATCGGCGGCAGATGGCAAAAGACGTCTGCCTCCGCGTTACACGCTGTGACCCCACTGATCCACTGGGGATTGTTGCCATGACGGCCGGTTGAACGAAGGCAATAAAAGTGCACCCCTGCTGAAACTGTGTTACGTTGCAGATAGATTCCTTTTTCCATGGTGGAGTTATTCAGAGTATGTATTTCCGACCGCTGATAAGGAGTGTGTTGGCTGTTGCGATCTCTGTCGTCTGGCTATCGGCTGTAGCATGGGCCGGGGCCGATGCACCGGCTGAATCGATTCGGCTCTGGCCCGCGGATGCCCCCGGGGCACTCGGCTCTGCGGAGGCTGATATTCCTGTTGTGGCTTGGTGGCCAGCAGTCGAAATCATGGCAGCCAAGACGGCTGCAGAACCGGCCGTTTCAGGGCCTGCAAAGGCGTCAGCTGCGGTCGTGATTTGTCCGGGGGGCGGCTACGGTGGGCTCGCCGATCACGAAGGCACCGATTATGCCAAGTGGCTCAACGCGCAGGGAATCTCCGCATTTGTTTTGCGTTACCGGCTCGGCAGTAAAGGCTACCGGCATCCAGTGATGCTCGGCGATGTGTCGCGTGCGATGCGATTGGTGCGGCACGATCACGCCCGACTGGGTATTGACCCCAATCGTGTCGGGGTGATGGGCAGCTCGGCGGGCGGGCATCTCGCGCTCACGTTGCTCACACACGGCGACGGTGGCAATGCCGCTGCCACCGATCCGATCGATAAGCAACCTTCGCGGGCCGACATCGGCATACTCTGTTATCCAGTCGTCAGCATGCTGGTGGATAAAACCCACGCCGGTTCCCGAAAGAATCTACTGGGCGATACTCCTAGCGATGAATTAGTCCGCGAACTATCGGGCGAACTCGCCGTTAGTGAAACGATGCCGCCCACCTTCATCTGGCACACATTTGCCGACAAGGCTGTGAAGCTAGAACCGATTCTAGAGCTGGCCACACGGCTTAAAACACTCAACCGACCGTACGCCCTTTTCGTCTACGAAACCGGCGATCACGGATTAGGCCTAGGCGTGCGACCGTACGATCCGAAAAAAAATCTGCATCCGTGGGCGGGTGAGTGTGCCCGCTGGCTTGTCGCGCATCGGTTTTCTAGCGATGCTCCCTAACGATCCCGCCTCGGTGGCAGCAGCGACTTTCCTTTTTTCATTCGGTTAAAAACGTCATGAAAATGGCCGCCAATCACCATTGTTCGTCCGGACGCTTCATCTCGCTGGAGGGCATCGACGGCGCCGGGAAATCCTCACAGCTTGCGCCGCTTGTGAGTTGGCTTCAACAGAAAGGCTGCTCAGTTGTAACCTGTCGCGACCCCGGCTCGACGGCGGCCGGCGATGCGATTCGCGCCATCCTGCTGGACCGTCACGAGATCACACTTTCCGCAACGGCCGAGATGCTGCTCTACATGGCGGCGCGGGCCCAGCTTGTAGCTGAGGTGATTGAACCGGCGCTCAATCGCGGTGACTGGGTGGTTTCGGATCGTTATCTGCTGGCAAATATTGTCTACCAGGGGCATGCCGGTGGCCTGGATCCTGAATCCATTCGGCAGGTTGGTGCTGTGGCAACGCGCAGTCTAGAGCCCGATGCCGTTCTGCTGCTCGAGGTCGATCTGGAGACGGCTGCTAGGCGGATGCAGCGACCGCTCGACAAACTGGAAAATCGTGGCAATGAATTTCGTCAACGTTTGCACAAGGGTTATCGTGTCGAGGCAGCTAAGCACCCCGAACGAATTCATGTCGTCGATGCAACACAGAGCATAGACGCAATTGCCGCGCGTCTGCGGGACGTACTCGCTGACCAGTTCGAACAACTGCGATAGAAAATGACGGGAACCGAATGGCTTGGCAGGGGATTGAAGGACATGACGCCGTAGTCGCGCAATTTGTCGCTGCTTTTGCGCGCGACCGGGTGGCGGGATCGTATCTTTTTATTGGGCCAGCTGGCATCGGCAAGAGCACGTTTGCGAAAAAACTTGCCAAGTCGCTTTTATGCGAATCACTCCAGGATGGTCTTGAGCCCTGCGGGGTCTGTGCTTCGTGTGTGCAGGCAGATGCTGGCAGCCATCCGGATATTGATACCGTGGAAAAGCCGGCTGAGCGTGCAACGATCCCACTGGAGACATTCATTGGCGATCCGGAGCATCGCATGCGCGAAGGCCTCTGCTGGCGACTGCTCCTGCGACCGGCACTGGGAGGTCGTAAGGTCGCAATCATTTTAGATGCCGATTATCTTTCCGCTGAGGCCGCCAACTGCCTGCTCAAGACACTTGAAGAACCGGCCGACCGTGCGGTGATTATCCTTGTTGGCACAGCGCTTGAGCGGCAACTGCCGACGATCCGTTCGCGCTGCCAGATCGTGCGGTTTCGACCACTGACTGCCGACAACGGAGCGATTGTCCGGCGCATTCTGCAAGCCGAGGCCGTGCTCGCCACCCAGCCGATTGATGCTGCAACGCTGCAAGCCTGTGCGGAGGCCTGTGACGGCAGTCTGCACCGCGCACGGCTGCTGCTTGATCCAGCGCTTACTGCGTTTCGCAATCGATTGTTCGCGCTGCTTGCAGTGCGGCCGCTGCACGGCGTTGAACTGGCCCGCGAGACAAGTGCCTTGGTCGATGCGGCTGGCAAGGATGCGCCGCCCCGCCGGGCGCGGCTGAAGGTCGTGCTGGAATATGCAATCGAGTTTTTTCGAACTGCCCTGCGGCACGATCTCACCGCCGCATTGCCAGCAGATGCTGCGACTGCTGATGCGATTAAGGCATGGGCCAGTGGCATCGATGAGCCAGCCGAAGAAGCAGTAGAGGCACTGCAGCACACTCTCAACGCGTTGGAATCGATCGATCGCAACGCCAATCTGACCATCTTGATCGATGCCTGGACGGCGTTTCTAGAACGCCCTAGCTTTGCCCAAAGCTCCTGATTTGCCCGCATGTCAAAGGCGTTGGGATGGATTGTTCATCTGCCTGCGATTTTCCAGCAGTTTTTGCTGGCTGATGTGAAGCGGTAACGGCGCATTGAGCGATGTGTCGATTTTTAGGGTCCTGCCTGTCGATCCAACTGTGCCGGTCGTAGGCAGCAACGGCACCGCGTCCACGCTGTTTTTGGTCCACCCTCGATGGAGGCCAAAACGAGATGCATCTAAGGGGTGATGGGGAATGTCGAAAACAAAAGCCGGTGTTGTTGTTGTCCTGTCATTTGTCGCGGGGAGTGTGTTTGCTGCGGCCATTTTCTTGCCGACTGCCTGGGACCCGATTCCCGAGCCGTTCTTTGGACTTGAAGAGCCGCAAACAGCCGTGCCTCAGTCAACGATCACGATGAAAAAAGGCGTTGGCGACTTGTCTCACATGGCAGCTGTCTTGTCGGGCGCGCGGCCCGAGCGATTGGCGATGCGCACTTCAGAGGGTGTTTTACAAACCACAGCCAGCGCAGAGTTAGTGCGACCACCGTTGTTGCTAGAGCCGCAAACAGCAACTGACCCAGCTGCAACTGGCTCAGGTCTGTCGGTAGCTGCTGAAACCGCGCTGGTGCCCGTTCGGCCAGCCGAGCTGGCCCCGGCGCGCGAGCTGGCCCCGGCGCCTGAACTGGCCCCGGCGCCTGAGCTGGCCCCGGTGCGAGAGCTGGCCCCGGCGCCTGAGTTGGCCCCGGCGACTGAGCAGACGTCAGAAATAAAGTCGTTAAGGGCTTTGGTAGTGCGAGTGCAGGCAACGAGTCCGCTTTCGACAGACGCTCGTCCACCGCGGCGCATCCTGACTCCCACCCCGATTGACATACCAGTTTCACCCGTCAACAAATCGATGGGGGTGGCGCCGCTGCCTCATGAAGCATTGAGCGACCCGGACAGTGTCAACTGGTCGGAACCCCCCGAAATTCCCATACCAAATCTAGACGCAAGCTCTCGATTCAGTCTTTTTTTGGAACGCTCCAGTGGTATGCGAGCGTCCGAAACAAGTGGCGATCGAGCCCTTGGCAGGGATCAACCAAACGATCACCAGGTCTTGACTCTGGGCAGCCGTATTCGCGACCGCTTGCGAGGGAGCCAGCGACTGCTTGGGCGTGGTCGCCCCGAAGATGACGAGCCGTCGAGCCCTGTGGTTGATCCACGCACCGTGCCGTCAGCCGCAGCGATTACCGTTCCCGACCATTGGCCGCAGCCACAAAAACTCATCGACCAACTCCAACAACTCTCCGCCAGCACAGAGATCCATTCCCCTCCGGGTGAAACGGCCAATGAGTGGGCCACAACAACATTGGCTTTTCTCGAAGAGGTGCTGAAAACGCGGGGCCCCTCCGACGCAGCAGCCGATCCCGCCCTGATTTCGCTCAGCGATTCGGTGCACCAGGGCCTGTCTCTGGCCGATAGCATCACCGCTGCCACTACCGCCTCCAACACAAGACGAACGGCCCTTGCCCTTGCCCGCCGGGTGGCAATCTGGCGGGCGGCAAATGCCCTCCTGGCCCCTGTAGGAACTCCGGAAAGTGTTGAGTCACCAATAGACAAGAATATCGAATCCGCAGTTGTTGTCCTGCTCGATGCGTTGGAGCGATTCGAGATCACTCAAGCTCCGGCCGAGGCATCGATCGTGAAACAATCGCTGGCAACGATCCATGCATCACCACTCACGCTCACGAAGGCAATCACTCAGTCAGTCAGCGAACACTATTTTGCGCCCAACGTGAGAATTGCGCTCCACAAAACCTTCTTGGAAAACTTACTGCCGGAGGCGACGGTTAAAACAGGTCCTTTGGAAGATGTAGTTTTGGGGCGAAAGATCCGCGGCACGCGCACTGTTGAACAAACAACAGCCATTCTCTTTAGACCCGATCCAGATGAGATCTGTTTTGATCTCGAAGTGCACGGCGACATCGCCTCGCGCACGATTACAGAAACCGGTCCAGTAGCCGTCACGGCCCGCACCGCATCGGCATTCACCGTTCTCAAGCCCATCAAGATATCGACGCAGGGATTATTGTTCGGTGCTGCAAACGGCGTAGCATCCAACCGTTCCAAGCTCGACACCATTCAAACGAGTTTTGACTCTGTGCCGGTCGTGCGATCGTTGGTGCGATCGATGGTCAAAAGCCAGCACGAGGACAGCATCCCAGATGTCAACCGTGAGGTTATCGACAAGATTATATCGCGTGCCTGTCGCGAAGTAGACGAACAAGCCGAGCCGAAGTTTATAAAAATCAGCGAGCGGATCCGAACGCAACTCTGGAAGCCACTGGTGCAACTTGGGCTTGAGCCCACTCCGGTGGCACTGGAGACAACTGCATCGGTAGCCACCCTGAGGCTGCGTCTGGCGGCCGATACGCAACTCGCCGCCCACACGCCCCGACCGCGGGCGCCTTCGGATGCCCAGTTGAGCATGCAGATCAACGACTCATCGCTCAATAACGCCATCGAGCAATTTGGTTTTGCTGGTCAACAATTCTCTCTCGAAGCACTCATCCGGCGGTTCTACGAGCGGCTGGGCATCGAGCCGATTATGCCACCAGACTTGCCCGAAGGCGTAACGGTTACATTTGCCTCGCTGCGGCCGCTGCGCATCGAATGCCAAGAGGGTCTTGTGCATGTAAGCGTAGCAATTGATGCAATCGAAAGCGGCCGACGCAGCTGGCATGACATCATCGCGCATGTTGCCTACAAGCTGACGCCAGCGGGCCCGCAGATATTTTTGGAGCGTGAGGGTCCTGTGCAACTCAGCGGCCAAGGCCACCACGGACGCATGGAGATTGCGCTGCGGACAATATTTGGCAAGATATTTCCGAAGGAACGCCCAATTCCATTGCTGCCAGATTCGATCGCAAAAAATCCCCGTCTGGCCGATATGCAGTCGCTGCAGGCGGTCAGCACAGACGGTTGGTTTGCCATTGCACTTGGCAAGCGGGATCCAGCGGCGGATGCCACGGCCACGCAGCCCCCACCCCTTTCACCGCTTAAAAGTCTTTTTCGTTAAGAGCCATCTTTCTCCTGCAGGTTGATTCCATCATGCACGCAAAGCCGCCAGCAGACCGGATTGAAACTGACAGCATGGGCGCGGTGTCGGTTCCCGGCGATTGCTATTGGGGTGCACAAACAGAACGCTCTCGTGATAATTTTAAGATCGGTGTGGAACGCTTTCAGTGGGGCCGTTTAATCAAAAAGGCCTTGGGAATCCTCAAAAAGTCAGCCGCGATTGCCAATGGTGAACTCCAGCAACTGCCTGCCGAGACCGTCAGGCTCATTGTGCAGGCTGCCGACGAAGTCATTGCTGGAAAACTAGACGACCAATTTCCACTCGTCATTTTTCAGACAGGCAGCGGCACCCAGTCGAATATGAATGCCAACGAGGTGATTTCTAATCGGGCCATTGAAATCGCCGGCGGAACAATGGGTTCAAAAAAGCCGGTCCATCCCAACGACGACGTGAATCGCGGGCAATCCTCCAACGACACCTTTCCGACGGCCATGCATATTGCTGCCGTGGAGGTTCTGCACGACCGACTGCTGCCAGCGGTGCGGTTGTTGCGAGATGTGTTTGCCGATTTAGAGCAACGCTACGCATCGATCGTAAAGATCGGCCGCACGCATCTGCAGGATGCTACGCCCATCACGCTTGGTCAAGAAATATCAGCCTGGCGTTCGCAGCTCGATGATCGCATCCAATCGATTGAGCGATCCACGCCCGGTCTCTACGAACTTGCCATCGGCGGCACGGCTGTCGGCACCGGTCTCAACGCGCATCCACTGTTTGGTGACGTGGCGGCGCGATCGATCGCCCAAGAAACAGGCCATCCGTTCGTTTCGGCCGCGAATAAGTTTGCCGCTCTTTCTGCGCACGATGCGTTGGTGGAAATCAGTGCCGCCGAACGTGGCTTGGCGGTCGCCCTCTTTAAGATCGCCAATGACATCCGTTGGCTGGCTTCGGGGCCGCGCTGCGGCATCGGCGAGATTACCATCCCCGAAAATGAGCCCGGCAGCTCGATCATGCCCGGAAAAGTAAACCCAACGCAGTGCGAGGCGATGACAATGGTTTGCGCGCAGGTGTTCGGCAACGATGCCGCGGTAGCATTTGCAGGCTCACAGGGAAACTTTCAGCTCAACGTCTACAAGCCGGTAATGATTCATAACGTGCTGGAGTCAGCCGACCTGATTGCGGATGCCTGCGATTCGATGCGGCTGCACTGCGCCATCGGCATTGAGCCAAATGCAGCCACGATCCAGCACCATCTCGATGACTCACTGATGCTTGTCACTGCACTCAATACCCACATTGGGTATGAGAAATCAGCCAAGATCGCCAAGCAGGCCCATCGGGACGGTTCGAGCTTGAAGGAGGCCGCCGTTGCCTTGGGCTATGTCACGCCAGAGCAATACGACCAATGGGTTGTGCCGTTGGAGATGACGCGACCGCTCTCAACGCACGATTAAAAGCGCACGATTAAAAAACCAAGGAGAAGGCCGAGTGAGTGACTGGCCTTCTCCTGGCAGTGTCTCGCGCTTGACGCAGAGTGGAGGCCGCTCAAATCGCGGTCGTATCGGTCTCACCGGTGCGGATGCGCACAACCTCAGAAAGGTTTGTCACAAAGATCTTTCCGTCACCAACTTGGCCGGTGCGGGCAGTGATCATAATCTTGCTGATCACCGCCTGAGCCTCGTCGTCGCTGACCACCACTTCAATCTTCACCTTGGGCAAAAAGTCGACCGAATATTCGGCCCCGCGATACGTTTCGGTATGCCCTTTCTGGCGACCGAATCCGCGCACCTCGGTTACGGTCATTCCTTTAATGCCCTGCGCATTGAGGGCATCCTTCACTTCTTCAAGCTTAAAATGGCGAATGATGGCTTCTATTTTTTTCATAATCGGCTCCTTAAATCTTTTCCGGGGATCGTTCTGGCTGAACTGTCGCTCTGACGATGAACACTCGATGAACACTCGCTGGACACTCAGAGCAAGAGCACAGCAGTAGTAAAATAGCAAGCACATCGCGTGCCAAAAGCCATCGGTACGGTATCAGCGGCATTGGGTGCAACGACTGTTTCACGAGCGGAGCGCATGACCGGCGACACTTTTCCCAACCAGTTGTTTTGCTGTGCAGACAGACTGTAATCCTGCTGAAAAATGCTGTCCGATAGCCTGTCACAGCGCTGAGGCGCCTATTCACAGCAATGAGTCACCGTGAAGAACGACGCGGTAGCATTCGCAGCCGTTGCGTTTAGAATTAGTTTTTGTGGCTTGAGAAACTGTCTAAGGTGTTTGGCAAAGGCTCTTTAAAAATGAGTGCAACGAGTGCATGGACGTATTTGGTTGTATCGAGTCGAGCCACTCCTAGGAGCTTGGCATGGGTCGCCGTATGGGCTGCCGTTATGGGAACCTCAGCGCCCTTGATGCGGTTGGCTTCTGGTGCCCAACCGCCAGCAGACGAATGGGTCAAGATGGTGGCTGATCTCATCACCGGTAAGGATAAAGACTTTCGCACGGTTGGGCTGGAAAGCGTCAGAACAGGTGACAAAAGCGAAGCCGCCACACTGCATTTTGCGGCGCTCTTGCCGGCACTCTCGCCGGAGGCACAAACCGGGCTGCTCAGTGCGCTTGCCGATCGTAAAGACAGCGCCGCTCGTCCGGCAGTGTTGGCGCTCTTGGCGAAGGAGAAAGACGAGGTGGTTCGGGCGGCCGCGCTGCGATCGCTTGGTTCGCTGGGCGAGTCGGCCGATGTGCCGCTGCTGATGAAAAGCCTATCTGCTGGCGAGAGTCAGCGTGACGCTGCACGAGTGAGTCTGGGACAACTCTTAGGAGCGGACGTATCGCAGGGAATTGTGGCAGAGTTGCCAAATTGTAAGGCCGATGTGCAATGTGTGTTGCTAGAACTGCTGGCCGACCGTGGCGACCGAACAACGCTCCCCGCGATGCTGAAGTCAGCAGTTGGTCGTGATGCGACCGTGCGGACTGCGGCCATGCGGGCACTGGCAAAGCTTGCTGAAGTTGAACAGGTTGCCGGAATGGTGCAGGGAGTGCTTGCGGCCGAGGCCGGACAGGAACGCGATAACGCCGAACGGGCGATTGTGCTGGTGTGCCAACGAATCAGCGACCCTTCTCTGCAAGCCGCTCCGATCATCGAGGCCATGCGTCCGCTCGATGCAGCACAATCGGCCATCGTCCTTCCAACCCTTGGGCGCATCGGCGGTCCGGATGCGTTGGCAATTGTGAACGCTTGGATCCATGACGCCAATGCCGACAAGCAGCAAGTGGGCATGCGTGCGCTTTGCAACTGGCCGTATGCGACGGTTGTGCCGCAACTCATCGAACTGTTTGCCACCTGTGAACAGGCCGATACGCGCACCATGGTGCTCGGAGCCCTGATTCGCGTGGCGCCGCTGGCCGACGAACGTTCCAACGTCGAGCGACTCGAACTCCTCAAACAAACGCTTGCGATGTGCCAGCGGGATGAGGATCGCAACCGGGTGATTGAGCGGGCCCGCGCCATTCGCACAATCGAAACACTGCGATTCCTCCTCCCGTTCACCGCTGATCCTGTCACCGCTGAAAAGGCATGCAGCAGCATCGTGGAACTGGCTCACTACCGCGACCTGCGCGAGCCCAACAAGGCTGAGTTTGACAGAGCACTCGATAAGGTTCTGGCGATCAGCAAGGCCCCCGAATCCATTGAACGCGCCACACGGTATAAAAATGGGCAAACGTGGGAGCGACCAAAGCCCAAGCGATAGTGCAAAGCCATCGCCAGCAGGCTGGTGGGGAGTGTCTCGAAGATGAACAGACGCCCAAAGTGACTGGGATATTCCTTTCCGAACTCCGGGCTGGCAGACTAAAGCTCAGAAAGTTCTGAGCCCGTCACCCTCGTTGTCTAGTCTCATAGGTTCTCTTTTTTACCGGAGCCGTTCTCATGGCCGATCATCCAGCGTTCTCGATGCCCCTTGCGCAAAATAAACGCGTTGACCGTCGGGATGCCTTGAAAGCAGGGATCGCAATGGTAGGCGGGGCGGCCGCCCTGGCGTCTGCCGCCGGCTCGACCCGCGGTGCCGAACCAGTTGCAATTGCACCAGTGGATGATCGCCGCGCTTCTCCGCAGCGTTATGCCATGAAGAAGTCGATCAACCTCTGGGCGTTTCCCTACCCCGATCGAATGACGCTGGAAGAGTGCATGCGGCTGGCCAAAGATGCCGGTTTTGATGGGATCGAATTAAACTATGACCTCGACAACGACCTTTCCCCCAAGGCATCCACAAAGGAACTGATCGCGATCCGCAGCCTTGCCGATACGATCGGCATCGAGATTAGTGGACTCTGCTCATTTTTATTTTGGCCTTATCCGCTCACAAGTAACGACCTCACCAAGCGGCAGCGCGGCCTTGAATTGGCCGGCATGATTGCCCAGGCGGCTCATGACATGCGAGTCGAAAATGTGCTGGTTGTTCCCGGAGCAGTGCATATCCCTTGGCGAACCGACCACGAACCGGTGGCAAACGATGTTTGCGATCAGCGGGCACAGGAGGCGGTTGGCACGCTGGCCAAGCAGGCTGAAAAGCTCAAGGTATCGCTCAACATCGAAAATATTTTCTTCAACGGCTATCTCATGACGCCAATGGAGATGAATGCTTTTGTCGATCGTTTCGAGAGCGAGCACGTCAAAGTGCATTTCGATACCGGCAATATATCGATGTTTCAAAGCCCAGAACACTGGGTTCCGATTCTTGGCAAGCGGATCCAAAACGTCCACTTTAAAGAGTTCACCAAGAAGGGAACCGACTATTCGCTGGAGACCTTCCGGCCGCTGCTCGATGGAACGACCAATTGGCCGGGAGTCATGGCGTCGCTGGCAGCCACAGGCTATCGTGGCTTTGTGACCTTCGAATACTTTCACCCGTACCGTTTTTATCCCGAAGCCCTCATCTACCAAACCTCCGATTCGCTTGATCGTATGCTGGGCAGGCTGACTGCTCAGCGCAGCTGATTCAAAACAAAGATAACGAATCAAAACGTCTCGCCGGTGAAAGCATGCCAACTGGTAACGTTGCCCGACACTGCTTTTCGTACGGGATCTGCCTGGTGATGCTGTCCCTGTTTTTACCGCTCACTCGCAACGCATTGCCTCTGGCGGCAGCGGAACCGGCAAACGACGACGAAGCTGCGGTGCGGCCAGTCACGCTGCCCGCCGCTCTGGCAGGGCCCGATACAGTGCCCGCCACCACGGAACCCCCATTCCTGCCCGTGCAGAATCGGCTGCCGGTGGCCGCTCCGCCGGGGGCAATCGTGCTGCTGTCCGCTCGTCCGCAGGCTGGAGCGGACAGCGAGTTGCCACAATTTGTGAATATGTCAGGTGGGCCGATCGACTGGCCGGTGCGGGAGGGATCGATTCAAGTGCAGGTTACTCCTGGTCATGCCAACCACATTCTTTCAACCGCTGTCTTCCGTGACGCTGATATTCATGCCGAATTCATGACCACTCCTCAGGGGCAAGGCAACAGCGGCCTCTACCTGCACGGTCACTATGAGTTGCAAATTTATGATTCATTTGGCGTGAATCCACCGACCGAGCAGGACGAAGGCAGCTTGTATCGGTTTGGAAAGCCGCTGGTGAATGCAGCCAGGCCGACAGGACAGTGGCAAGTCTACGACATCCGCTTCCGTGCCCCGCGCCGCGATGCAAAAGGACACGTTGAAAAAGTTGGTTCAATCACAGCTTGGTTGAACGGTCAGAAGGTCCAAGACAACATTGAGTTTCAAGAACCGCGGTCACCCTACATACCCTTTAAGCACGGTGTAAACGACTACCTGCGTGGCATTGAAAAGCGACTCAAAGAAACCGGTTTCGGCCCTCTCTTTCTGCAGGATCACGGCAGCCCGGTGCGGTTTCGCAACATCTGGATCGTGCCACGTACGGATTCCTAGGGCGAGCAGCGGCCCAGAGCAGCCGTTTAGGTTTCGCGACGGAAGGTTGCTACGTCGAGGGCATGCCCTTTGATCAACCGGTAGAGCGTGCCGCGAGGAAGCCTTGCGTCACGGGCAGCTGCCGAAACATCACCCAGATGACGCGTGAGAAGATCGTGGAGATACTGCCTTTCAAAACGGGCAATCTGCTCGGCGCGCTGTGCGAAGAACCCAACCGAGCCGGCGTCGGCACCCGCCCGGCCAGCCGCTGCTACTACGTCATCCGGAAGGTCGTCGACGCCTGCCATCGTGGATTGGGTCATGGCAATCGCGCGTCGCACCACGTTGTGCAACTCGCGCACATTACCCGGCCAGTGATAGTTTTTAAGCACCTGATAGGCATCCGTTGAAAGCCCGCCAACTTTACGTCCCATCTCTTGAACGGCACGATTTGAAAAATATTCAGCCAATAAACCGATGTCGTCGCCACGGTCCCGCAGCAGCGGCAGATCGATCCGCACGACGTTTATCCGGTAGTAGAGATCGCGACGAAAGTCTCCACGAGCGAGCATCTGCTCGATGGCCCGCGAAGTGGCTGCCACGACGCGCACATCGACTGTATTTTCCTGTCGCGCTCCAACGCGACGCACGCGACGCTCCTGCAGCATGCGCAGCAGCTTAGCCTGCAGCGGCAGGGGCAATTCACCGATTTCATCGAGAAACAACGTGCCACCGTCGGCACATTCCACCAGCCCCATGCGTCGAGCATCGGCGCCGGTGAATGCGCCGCGTTCGTGGCCAAAGAGTTCGCTTTCCAGGAGCGCATCGGGAATCGCTCCACAATCGACCGGCACAAACGGCCCGGCAGCCCGGCGGCTGCGGCGGTGGAGCGAGCGGGCAACGAGTTCTTTACCAGTGCCGGTGTCACCGGTGACGAGCACATCCACTGAGCTCATCGCTACGCGGTCGATGATTGCATAGACCTGCTTCATAGCCGGACTCTCACCTAAAAAATCATCGAAGGAATAGGGCCGCTCAACCACACGTCGCAGCACCTCTTCGGCCCCCTTGCGACGCGAGGCTGAGAGCAGCCGCACGAGCAAATCCTCCAGATCACTATCGACTCGCGCGCTGTCGAGATAATCACCGGCGCCGGCCTGCAGGCAGCCTCGCGCTCGTTCTTCGCTAGGATGAAAATCGATGACCGCCATAGGCAGTTGAGGATCGCTCTTATGAATCGTGCTGCAGAGGAGAGCGGCAGTTTCTCTGGCTCGCAGCGTGAGAATCCCCAGATCCCACGAACCACCGGCAAGACTTTCGAGTGCGTCTGGCAAGGATGCCTCCACGCGCACCTCCATTGGCTGGAGTCGCGCCAGAAGCCGGGCATACGGCAGGCCGCTGGCTCCAACGGAATCAACGATGAGAATGCGGGGCTGCTGCACGGCTTGCGGGGAAATGTGGTGTTGGGGATTGCGGTAAGAGAAAAATACTATTCTTGCGCCGGCCGCCTACCCACGCGGATATGAGTATGGAGGGCCACCCTTCGTCAGGCAACTTTTATTCCTAGAATCATCCGGCCAGCGACTATCAGCGACCGCTAGGCAGAGCGTCTTTGTGGCCCCGCCGGCTCTGGTACATTGCTTTACTAAAAGGAGACAAATCGCACCATGGCCTTCGACTTATATTCGCTCTGCCCGGGCGGCACCGGCAAGAAGATCAAGTTTTGCTGTACGGACTTACTTGGAGATCTTGAGCAACTCGACCGGCTCATAGAAGGCGATCAGATTTCTGCTGCGCTGCAACAGGTAGAATTACTGTCACAGCGATTTCCCAATCGCGCCTGTCTCCTGGCTACGCGTACCAAGCTCGAACTCGCTTCGAAAAAATTCTCTGAGGCATCTGCCACCAGCCGACAATTTCTAGAGGCGTTTCCAACGAACGCCCTTGCGCTTGGCCATGCTGCCGTGACCGAAGCGATCGCCGGTCGCATCCAAGAGTCTGCGGCGATGTTTGACAAGGCGCGCGAGGCAGCCGGTGCCGATGCATCGCCGGAGTTGGTGCGGATCGCTGCCACGCTCGTGCAGGCTGGTGCTCAAGCCGGTCACGTGGGCTTTGCACAGAGCATCGTCGAGTGGATGCTCGATCGGTCGCTCGGAACAGCCGAAGATAGGCGGCTCTTGGCAGCAGTTGTCGGATCTTCGGGCGTGCCGGCGGCGCTGCGCACAAAGATGCGTTTGCATCAGGCGCCGGTCGGTGTGGCTTGGCACGCTGCATTTGAGGGCGCTCTCAAAGAGGCAACCGACTGGAAGCTGGCTCAGGCGTTATCGACGTTTCGCAGTCTGAAGAGTGTCGCTGGCAATAACCGCGCGCTTTTCACGAACATTGCGATCCTCTGCGAGATGCTTGCTCGACCATTTGAAGCAGCAGAAGCCTGGCTCACTGTCGCCAGTCTGGACGAGAGCAACGCCGGTACCAGTGCTCAGGACGAGGCCAGTGAACTCACCGGCCGTGCCATTGCCCTAGAAAATGAGGCGAATCCGGATCGCTCACCGCAGGTGTATTTTGAACGATCACTGGCAACGCTTGCCATCAGTGCGTTAGAACCCACAGCCATCGAGTTGCTGGAAGACAAACTCCGGCACAGCGCTGCCTGTGAAGTGGCGGCTTTTGAACGCTCTGAATGGGTAGCACGAGGCGCTGCGCCACCGCGATCGGTGTGGCGGGTCTTCGAACAGTCGATCCAACCTGAGCACCCTGCCCGGCTCTTGGCGTCGCTGCTGATCTTTGGTCGGCAAACCGATCGCGAGCCGGAAGCTGTGCTGCAGGGTTTTGCGCCCGACGTGGCCACCGCTCGCACGATTGTTGGGCCGTTGCTAGGTGCTGTTTTTGTTGTCAATAATGCACACGAAGGTTTGCCCACCGCGACACCCACCAACTGGCTATTGGCCGCCCAATACCGTATCGCACCGCCACCATTCCAAACAGAAGCACAGGCAGCCCCCAATCCCACGGCGTTCGAAGAGTTGCTCAAACAACAAAGCGATATGCTCTGGCAGCGATTTCTCCTAGTCTGGCCTGAGACGCCGCTTCCCGAATTACTCGGCCAAACGCCTCGCGAGGCACTGAAGAAGCCCGAGGGAGCCCGTCGAGTTGAAGCGTTGCTGACGGAGGGGGAAGCTACGTCCCGCCGCAGCGATGCTGCCGACGCGTGGTCTGCCATGCGGGAGAAACTAGGCGTGGCTCTGCCAGCGACGCTTGAATCGGCCAAGCCGCTGGAAGAATTGCCACCGATGCGATGGCATCGGGTGGCAATGCAGTCACTCGATCTTGACCAACTGAGAGGCTTATTTTTCACGTCGGTCGATGCGGGGTTTGATCTAGCAGCCGAACGAGCAGCTGAAACGATCAGTACGCGTTCCGATGCGAGCCCCGAGGACCGTTGGGAGGCCTTGAGTCTGCTCGAAGACAGAGCATTTTCGAGCGTTCGCAAGCTTGAAATCATCAGCGAACTGCGCAGCATTTCCCAAACGCTCAAGGCGAGTGATGGAATGATTGATGTTGCTGAGTTGCGGATCCACCTGCAGCGCGGAGATCAGGTCGGTATTATGCGGTTGCTCGATCATCTGCGACGCGAACACTCGCGTGACAAAAAGGTGCTCGAGGCACTGGCTGAAGTGTTGGGTGAAGCTGGCATCGATCTTTCCGCATTTGCTGGGCAGGCCGCGATGGGTTCGGCGGCAAACTTCCCCGGCGCAAGCGTTTCTAGTCCGGGCACGGCGCAGCCCGAAGGGAATACGATCTGGACGCCCGGTAGCCAGCCAGGCGGATCATCGACCGGATCACCGACCGAGAAAAAAGCTATTTGGACGCCAGGCTGAGATGGCTTTCAACGCTTTTGACGCCGCTGCCATGCTGCGAGCCATTGAATTGGCCCGACTGGGCGAGGGGCACGTCGAACCCAATCCCATGGTGGGAGCGGTCATTGCATCGGGTGGTACTGGTGCAGAAATCATTGCTGCGGGCTGGCACGGAAGATTTGGCAAAGCCCACGCTGAGATAGCAGCGCTTGCCTCGGCCGGTGCGGCGGCCCACGGTGCTACGCTCTACGTCACTCTTGAACCCTGCTGCCATCACGGCCAAACGCCTCCTTGCACGTCTGCCATCATTGCCGCCGGCATCCGTCGTGTGATCGTGGCAACAAGCGATCCATTTCCAGCCGTCAACGGCGGCGGCATCGCAGCCCTGCAAGCCGCCGGCATCACTGTTGAAGTCGGCTTACACGCCGAAGAAGCGCGGAGAATAACGGCACCGTTTTGCAAACTCATCAGAGAAAAAAAACCGTGGGTGATTGCCAAGTGGGCGATGAGCCTTGATGGCTGCATGGCCACGGATGAGCCAGAGAGCCGCTGGATTTCATCGCTTGAATCCCGGGCCCTTGTGCATCAACTGCGCGGTCGAATGGATGCCATTATCGTGGGCATCGGCACCGCACTCGCCGACAACCCGCTTTTAACGGCCCGTCCGGCAGGTCCACGGCAACCGCTCCGCATCGTTTTAGACAGCCATGCCCGGCTGCCGTTAACCAGTCAGTTGGTCCAATCCGCCCGCGCAACACCTGTGTTAGTAGCCGTTGGCCCTGACGCTCCAGCAGAGCAATTGAGCGCACTCAAACATGCCGGCTGTGAAATCTGGCTGGGCCATTCACACCAACCCAGCCAATGCCTCCAATCGCTTTTAGTCGAGTTGGGATTGCGCAGGCAGACAAATGTGTTGGTCGAGGGCGGGCCAACGCTGCTGCGGAGTCTGTTTGACAACGAAAGCATCGACGAGGTGTGGGCATTTATCGCCCCCAAGATTCTCGGCCGCTCAGCAGGCCTCGGTGCAGGCCTCGGTGCAGGCCTCGGTGCAGGCCTCGGTGCAGGCCTCGGTGCAGGCGTTGGTCCGGGCGTCGATATGGACGTCGGTCAACGGCATGCCCCATTGTTCGATGCCCCACTGCTGGACATCGAACACGTCAGCCATCCCGGAGACGACATTTTCATTCGAGGACTCGTGCGCACAAGCGAGCCCAAGTGGTAAGGCATTACTTGGCTGCAGGCAGATCGCGAATAACGCTCTTCCAGTGCGTGACAGTGGCGTCAGGTTTCGTAGCCATTGAAGCGGCGACCGTGCGCAACGATTTTAAGACCTTAAAGACAACAGCAGTTTGCTTGAGCACATCGGTTGCCTGCTCATTTTCAGCATCAGCATTGAGCTCGGTGTCGGGGTCGACACTGCCATCTCGCTGCTGGACGCAGCCATAACGTGCGACGTAGACCACCCACGGCTCAAGGGCATCAAAGAGTCGAACGAAATCAAAAGCAGCAGCACCCGCCAGCGGTTTCTCAACCTGCAAGAACGGCGATCCTGTTTTGAAGGGAGCTTTTTTTAGCAGCCGCTCCGATTGCTGGGGCAGAAATGAAAACACAACAGCCGTATTACCAACAGCGATTGAAGGCTGCACCTGCTCGTCGAGGCCGCTATCAGGAATGGCAAACGACCAGGCCGTGCCCTCTGCAATCTTCGATTTTGTTGGCTCAGGCACGTCGTAGCCTTCTGGAATCGCACCAGGCCAAACCTCACGGACCTTTTCCAGGAGATCAACGGCAATAAGCGAAAAAAGATCGCTCAGGCCTTCGCGAAAGAGCTTTGCATCCGCTAAGCCCAACACGATGGCCGGTCCAATCAGGGGCAGCGGCTCAGCAGATGACGGCAGATCTCTGTGTGGCCGTCGCGATTTACTTTCCGCATCGAGCACAAAGCCCAACTGATTATCGGCAAGTGACGGCAGAATCTTGGTGCGTAAAATGTCTACAAACTGAACGCCTAACGGCGCTAGATGTTCGTCGATTGCATCAAATGATTCCTGAAATTCCCCATCAGATTTTGGCAGCAAGTATTTTTGAAAGAACGACCACCCCATGTCGGTCCACGCAACAAAGTCTTCAAACTGTGAGGGATCGTTCTTTGTCCGAACAACGACGGCACCCAGCGGTGATCCGCCGGCATGCTCGAGTAGCGTGAGCGGCTTTGAGCCGTCTGAGGGCAAGTTTTTCGACCAATCCCAAGCATAGCCCTCGTAGCCTTGTTCGCTCAGGAATGAAAAAGCCATCCACGCTCCGAGCACCGGCAGCCGTTTCCGGTATCCACTGGCTACCTGCTTAAGGTTGATGCGGGCCTGCGCAGCTGCCCCCTCGGGCAGGTCGGCTGCCTCGGCAAGCGTGTCTGCGAGATTGGCCAGTTGCTCGATGTCATCGGCCGAAGCCGCTAGAGCCTTTCTGAGTGGCTCGCTGACATAAGAGATTGCCGTGAGCGGGTTGGTGCTTTGCTCCCGTAAAGGTGCAAACGGTTTGGTAGCCAGCAGACTTTGTTTTTCGGAACCAAGCTTTTCGAGGTGATCAATTGAGTCGCCAACGGAGAGCACCACTCGGTCGCCGATAATACCAAGAGCAACCACAATCTTGAGCGATCCAATAGCATCGACCACTTTGTCGACTTGTTCGGCATCGAAGCCCTCAGCTTCCGCACGGGCCAATTCCACCCAACTCGAAAAGAGATTGCTATCAAACGCTGCGCTTGTAAAAGTCACCACCTCACCACCGGCAACTTTCTTACGCTCGAGGGAGTCGGCTAGCTCAGGCATCGCCTGTATGAGGAGTTTACCGAGCACCTCAACGCGTTTGAGTTGCGACTTTGCGGCATCAATTTGGGTTGTTTTAAAACCCCAAACGAGATCGGGCACAACGATCGAATCACTATTCTCAGCAAGTGTTTTTAACAACAGTTGCGTAGTAATCTGTTGAGGAGAAAGCTGCTCGTCGGCATCCGTTGCCCGCAAGCGAACCTGATGGATGTGTTTGTTGGCAACCGGAGACGCTGCACCATCATCCTCCATTTCCTCTTCGACCGGCTGTTCATTGAGAAGATCAAGGTCTATGCCTTCGAGTGCAGATTGGCCTCGGGCGAGAATGAGGAAGTTGGCCGTCTGCTGGGCGCGCTGGATTTTTACAATCAGCTCCACTAATGTCACGCAGGAGGGATCCCCGTAGAGAAACGTGTCGTTTGAGAACATGTCTTTGAGGAGTTCAACGGCCTGCTGATTTTCTGGTAGCTCCATGAAGGTGGCTGCAATGGACAGTGGACTGCCAGGCTGCGTCTGCTGTTCCTCGAATGCCTCGAAGCCGCGTGCTACAGCCGGAAGCTTTTTGAGCACAGCAAATGCATTGCTCTTCACAAACCGGTCGTACTGTTCGCGCAGCCGTAATGTGGCTGAGACAAAAGCAGCATCTTTTGGCACCAGTGCGATCCCACTGCCTGCAAGGCCTTCGCCCGCTGGCTCATCCGCTACCCCATCGGCTGCGGCCGCCAAAAAGACTAGGCCGATCAAGGCAGCGCAAAAAGCCGCCGCCAAGCTCCGAGCGACCCGATTTTTGACGGGTAAAATGCGGGGCAAAAAATACGGGCCGTCGATCGATACTGAAAACGGGAAAGCCATCGGCTGCATCCTTTGTTTGGTGGTGGGAATCCTGAACCCATAGGATAGGCGAAATCCTTCCCAGACAAAAATATAAGATTTTCATGGGGGTGGATTTTACAATTTCCTCCCAGAACCCTCGGAAAGGAAGCCCCGGAGTGCGCATTCAATCGACGCAGATTATAGACACGTTTGCAGAAGCCTTTCGGCTGCGTTTTGCAAGGCTTATTGTTACGGCACACGAAGCCCATTGGCTCGATGCCGCCGTGCGGGCCACCTGTGGATATGGAACCAGCGTCATCGGTTGCGATGCCGAAATTGGCGTGGAACAAAACCTCGAACCGACGGCGACCCCGGATGGTCGGCCGGGGGTAGCGCTGCTGGCATTTGGTTTTTCAGCGGAGAGTGTCGGCAAGGCCGTCGCCAACCGTGCAGCCCAGTGCCTGCTGACGTGCCCAACAACTAGCTTATTCGATGGACTCCCCAGCGCAAGAGAGCGGGCGCCATTGGGATCGCACATTCGCTTCTTTGGCGATGGATTTGAAAAAACAAAAGTTGTCGACGGCAGACGCTACTGGCGCATACCGGTGATGGACGGTGAGTTTCTTGTCGAAGAATCGATCGGCATCGAAAAGGGTGTGGGCGGTGGTAATTTTATTCTGCAAGGACGATCTCTCGCAGGCACTCTTGCCGCAGCGCAGCGTGCAGTGGTTGCGATTGCTTTGACCCCTGGCACGATCACGCCTTTTCCTGGCGGAGTGGTTCGCTCGGGCAGCAAGGTTGGGTCGCGTTATGAATCGCTACGGGCATCGACGAACGAAGCATTTTGTCCTTCGCTCGTCGGGCGCGTGGAAACGCATCTTGTGGAAGGGGCAACGTGTGCGCTGGAAATCGTAATCGACGGCAGCCACGAGGAAGCCGTTGCTGCCGGCATGTTGGCTGGCATTCGCGCGGCAACCGGTCCCGATCTGGTTGCCGTTTCAGCCGGTAATTACGGAGGAAAACTGGGCAAGTTCCACTTCCATCTTCACCAGATCCTCTCGTCTACCTGAATTATGTTCCCTGCGAAGGCGCTGCGTTT
>CAMBUD010000030.1 GCA_945871035.1 Planctomicrobium piriforme
GGCTGTGCGCCGCGGCAGCCTTTCTATTTTTTTGAAGATGGCGATCTGTCCCACTACGTCGGTGCCATCCAGAAACTTGAGTATCCAGACACCGATCAGCAACCGCTCGACGAGGCAGCCGGCACGACTGAACCGCTCACGCTCTCAAATGCCAATTTCGACAACATCTGGGAACTCTCTCTCGAAGATGCGATTCGCACGGCACTGGAAAACGGCAAGGTGCTCCGCAATCTAGGCGGACGGTTTCAAAGTTTTGGAGGACCACGACCCCAGACCGGCGAGCCACCGGTATCGCTGCTCACATCACCGTCCCAAACGCCAAGTATTTACGATCCAGCCATCGCAGAAACCGATCCGTTTCGGGGCGTCGAGAGCGCACTGGCAGCGTTTGATACACAACTTTCCAGCAGCACAACATGGGAGTCCGGCAACCGTCCGCAGAACGTCGACCCTATTTACCAAACTCTTTTCTTCGTGCCTGTTCTCAAAACAAACACCGGGACAACCACCACGGGTCTTTCCAAACGCACGGCCACAGGTGCGCAGTTTGGCGTCTCCAACAGCACGGTTCTCAATGCCACAAATAATGCTTTCAGAGATGTGCCTTCAACGTGGACGACGTCGTACGACTTTTCTTTCAACCAGCCGCTCTTGCAGGGGGCGGGCGTCACGTACAACCGCATCGCTGGCCCCGACACATTCGATAATCTTTTGGGCCGGCCCAACTTCCGCGGTGTGCTCCTAGCCCGCATCAACGCCGATATTTCATTGGCCGAGTTTGAGGTCGGCGTGCGGAATCTTATCAGTGATACCGAGCAGTCCTACTGGGAATGCTACTTCTCCTACCGCAATCTTGAGGCTCGTAAAGCCGGCCGCGACAGCTCCCTCGAGGCGTGGCGCAAGGTGCACGCGCTCTACGTTGAACAGTCTCGTGGCGGCGAAGCCGATAAGGAAGCGCAGGCACGCGAACAGTATTTCTTTTTCCGTAGTGAGGTGGAGCAGGCTCTCACCGACGTCTATCGCTGCGAAAATCGGCTGCGCTACATGATGGGGATCAGCGCCAGCGACGGCCGGCTGATTCGGCCAGCCGACGAACCAACCACGGCGCGAATATCTTTTGACTGGCAGCAGTCGCTGGTGGAATCGCTTTCGCGATCCGCTGAACTCCGTAAGCAAAAGTGGTTTATTAAACAGAAGGAACTCGAGCTAACCGCTGCAAAGAATCTGCTGCTCCCCAGGCTCGACATCGGTGGTCGGTATCGCTTCCTCGGCTTGGGCGAGGATCTTCTCAGCCAAAGTTACAAGCCGTTTCCACAGGCTTCACCCCCACTCCCTGGCAACTCTACGCCCGTCACACTGCAAGACACCGACGCCTATTCTTCGTTAATGAGCGGACGATTTCAGGAATGGCAAGCGCAGGCTCAGTTTCTCATGCCGATCGGTTTTCGCCGCGAGTTGTCGACGGTGCGCAATTTTCAACTACAGCTCTCCCGCGAACGGGCCCGCCTGCAGGACGAAGAACTCGAGGTCTCGCACGCGCTGGTCGAAGCTGTACGCAACGTCGACACCAACTTTGCTCTCTCGCAAACCAACTTCAATCGTCGCGTGGCTGCCGAGCGTCAGGTGGAAGCTGTTCAGGCCGCTTACGACGCTGGTACCGTCACACTGGATCAACTGCTCGATGCCCAGCGTCGCCGGGCCGACGCCGAAAGTTCTTACTACCGCTCGCTCGTCGATTACAACCGCTCCATATCGCAGCTCCATTATCGCAAGGGCTCCTTGCTTGAATACAACGGCGTCTTTCTGGCAGAGGGACCGTGGCCGGGCAAGGCCTACTTTGATGCCCACCGCCGCGCTCGCCAGCGAGATGCCAGCCTCTATCTCGACTACGGTCACTCTCGACCCGGTGTGTTTAGTCGGGGAGCGATCACGCAAGATTTTAAATCAATCGGTGCTGACCCAGCAGCGATTCAACTTCCGCCTCGCGACCCAGCGACCCGCGAAAGTCCAACTGATTCAAAGCCGGATCCCGAATTAATACCGACACCCCAACCAGGGGTTGAAATAACGGGGGCTGCGGGGCCTCTCTTACTCCCGTCTGGTGGGATTGCCGACGATGTCCGCGCCGTAGCACACTGGCACACAGCGGCAACGCCACTGGTGCGCGATGTCAGTGGCCCGAATGATGCTGGCATGCAAGCGCCCTAGAACTTAGATTTTTTCCGGCAGCAGGGCACTGGATTCGAGGGCTCTTTGCCAGAGTTCTGGCTGAGCAGCGCGGATCTTTTCGAGCTGTCTTTTTGCAGCCGGCAGCGGGCAGGCCGACAGATAGCCAGCAACGGCACGCCGCACGAGGGGATCCTCTGTGCCAAGGGTGTTCCAGAGATCCGCCACTTCAGCGACCGGTTTCCAAAATGCGTAACGGGCAAGATCGATAGTCGCATCGGCAGCGACGGCCGGGCTCGCCAGCAATGCGGCGGTTGCGTTACTTGTGCGGTCTCTGGGAATTGTGTCGGCCAGGCTTTCCCACGCAAAGCGCAGCGCAGCAAGGAGATGCCGCTGGTCAACGGCACGCGCCTGCGGCTCGAAGAGCCCGCGACTCTTCAGATAATCCAGACCCCGCTCACCCTCGGCCACAAGCACACCCGCGAGCAGACCAGAAAATCCAGACCGAAAATCATCGGCTGGCGCAGCGATTGCCTCGTGCAGAGCATGGATGCAGGCCGTAGCCTGACCGGTGTTCTGGGACCGGCTGGCAACGATTCCCAGCGCCAGTCCGTAGAAGCCTTGGCGGCGTTGATCGATGCCCGGTTCGTTTACCCAGACCCGTAATTTTTTAGCGTCCAGCGAATCCGCCGCCTCACAAACCGCTGCAAACGACGCCAGTCCAAACTCCACAAACGCATCCTGAGCAATCTGCGGATTGGGATCTTCAAGCCTTGCGGCAAACCATTGCAACCGCGATGCCGCCGCTTCGCGCAACCTCGGCGCAGCAACAATGTATCCCAGCAACACTTCGTCTGCCGCGATGGCTGTCCAGGTGCCCACTGCGATCGGTGCGGCGGCGTCCGTCGTTGTACAGAATAGAATCGCGGTGCCATTCGCAGCCCCGCTGACGCGGGCGATGATAGCTTCCCCGTTGGCAGGGACATCACCGCGCAGCACTTGATCGATCCGAAATCGCTGCGACAGCGCACCGTCTGCGTTCAGAAAGGCTCTGCCGTCGGCTTCACCCACAGCCACGCAGTCCGCTGCGTCACGACGGGCGGCTAGCGACTCCCCGACTACTCCACAAAATGGACAGGCCGCCACCGGAATGCCCAGCGGTGCCAGTGCTGCCACAATCAACACCGTTGCAACCGTTCGATGTTTGCAAGCGTGAACCGAGTGAAACACGGATTCTTTCCTTTGCCTGAAGCGATCTGGTGGTGATGGTGGTGAGGCTAGGGACAGTTGTCGGTGCGACAGTCATGCATTGTAGTCGGCTGATTTCTGGATCGACCGCTTACTGCACCTCTTCGCCGTTCAACGCGTAGATAGCCAGATGCTTCCCACTGGGACCGCGTAATTCCTCCACTTGAAAAAGACCCGTAACCGCCACAGGCCGGATCGAAAACTGTGCACTACGTCCTGGCAGCATGCGCACAACGATGCAGTCGTACAAGGCCGCCCCCGGACCAAAACAACACTCCATATTGTCTCGCACCAGCACAAACTGCGTGAGTCCAGACTGCTGAAAGCTCGGCAGAATGTAGCCCCGGATGCGAATCCGCTGCTGCTCGAGCACGCGCACCCGCTGGGGCAGCAAATCGCGAGTGAAGGGGGCAGTCTTTTCCATGTCCAACTTAATGTCGTCGAATGTAATATCCTGCGGCCGGCCCGGCCGTGCTGTCGCAGGCGGACGCGCGTCTTGAACCACTGGTTCGATCGACTGTTGGGACTGTGGCACTAACTCCACAGGTTTTTCCGTGGGCAATCGACTGCATCCAGTTGCCGCGAGCAACAGGCTGCTAGCGTGCAACAGCGTCCTCAAGATGGTAAAGCACGCCACCATCGAGGGCAGCACTCCCTGTGGGACGAACTTCAAACCGACCGGCAATCTTTGTGAGCCGGGGAGAGAATGCGATGCTTTTTGTGTCTTGTAATTGAACGAGCACACGGTCTGTGATCTTAGGATTGCCGCCGAAGCAGCAGTCTCCCTGATCTCGCACCAGAAGAAACTGCAAAATACCATTTTGTTGACTCCCCGGATACATGTAGCCCTTCAAGAGCACGTGGCGACCATTCATTGCGTGAGCGGTATCGGGAATGGTGGCGGGCGGATCTCCATCGAGCGGTTGCAGCATCGTGTAGTCGAGCCGCTGAAAACCTTCCGGCAGTTCTGCGGCGTACACAATTGACAGAAATATCAGCCCACCGACAAGCGAGAAAGCCGACACCAGTAGGGCCCCAAGCGTCAATGGCTTGCCCGTTAATTCAGTCGGCCGTCTGACGATGTCTTGCCAAGCCACTACCGCCAGCACCACACCCAATACCGGCACAATTGCCAACCACCAATCAAAGAATATCAACGGCGATGTCAGCGCCAGCACAACGCTCACAATCGTCGTGCCACCCAACGCGCGGTAACGATCTCGATCGCTGTGTGCGGATTCTACACCAACGGCCGTTGGCTGCGATGATTCAAAAAGACCGGTGCCCATGGGTGTGCAGATGATACGTAAAAGATGAATGCCGGAAATGGTTTCGCGCTACTGGCGTATCGATGGCATCTGATCGGAACTCGGACGCAGAGTGGCCCGCGCAAAAAAACCGCTGAGCAGGACAATCGCAGCCCACACTCCCCACTTTACATAGGTCCATTGCGTCGTGAAAACAACCGGTTCGACAGCAGGGGCTGTATGGGAGGGATCGACACCGGCACGATTGTCTGTGGCCTCCTCGGCCCCGAGCACCGGTGCAATGCGGGACGCCAAGGCCAAATCTTCCGGCTGAGTCGTGGCCGTCGAGTGGCTCGGCACGGATGCAGCGGGGTCTTCTACGCGGTTGCTAGCCGGCGGTGGAGTGTCGACTGCTTGTTGCTCATCCGATTCATTACCCGTTATCGCAGCGGGCGTCGCTCCTGCAAAACCAGCCAAGGCAACAGCCCGACGGACCGCCTCGGGGTCAATCTTCTCCAGTTTTTTGAGCGCCGCAGCGGCCTCCGGCAAGGGACAAACTTTGAGATAGTTGATCACCGGTTCGCGCACAAAAATATTATCGGCGTCGGCCTGAATAAAAAGCTCTGTCAGCTTTTCAATGACCGACCAATCCTGCCATCTTGCTAAGTCTGCGATCACGAGATCGGCAAGCTTCGGTTCTTCCAGCAGGATGCGCAGCGATTCAAGCACGCGATCCCGTGGCACAGCGTCAGACTCCTCGCCAAGAAATCGCAGGGCCATGACCGCTGCGTACGTTTCCGTAAAGGGAACGTCTCTTCCCTTGCGATCAAGAAAGTGCGTGTCTATCAGATCAAGGCCATCGGCTCCACGCAGCGTAACCGAACAGGCGATCAGGGCATCGAGGCCCGATCGCAATTCGGCCCGATCTTCTTTGCCAGAATCACCGGCCAGATCATTACCGATCAGAATGGCCTCGATCCGCTCAGCATCTGCTTTTGTGCCACAGACGCCCAGCATCGTGGCATACAAACGGCGGCGACTGGATTGAATTTTTGGATTTTCAATCCAGGCCAGCAACTGCGTGGAATCCATCCGACTTTCAAGACCACGCACGTCCACGTAGGGAGCAACAGCGAATTCATCGTAGGCGTCTCGGGCGAGCGATTCGTCTGCATCCTCCAGATACTGCTGGAAAAATGCCAGCCGATCGGGACCTTTTTCAGCGAGTTCGGGAAGTTTTTTCAAATACGCAACTGCCTTTGTGCTCACTGGAATCGGGCTCGACCAGATCAACTCTGGCGGTTCGATTCCCATCAACAAAAAGAGCGTGCCGACCGGTTTTTCTTCGAGTGTAATCGTTGTGATCGGTTTAGCATTGATGCCCAATAGCCCGGCTTCCTCAACCAGATCGGCACCCTTAAGCACCTCCACAACGGCAAACTTCCCGTGCGGCAACGGGCCTTCGGCTCGTGGCAAAAGCGACCCGGCTGGTGGGGGTTCGACAAGCCGTGCGATCACAGCCACCTGACTCTGAGCAATTTCCTGCGCAAATGTCAGCGACACCGCCGAGCAGAATGGACAGGCACAAACACTCGTGAGCCGACCCACGAGACCGGCCAGCAGCAGCCCCACAACCAAACATCGCAGCGTGTTTTGGTGAGAAAATTTTTGCATCGGTCAACAGTGTAGCCGCGTTGCCCTCCGTTGGGACAGGGGGCTGTGGATGGTGCGGCATCATTGCTGGGAGTCAGTGCCTAAAAGCTGGCACTGGGGGGCCTGCGAGTTGACCGCTTTCAGCGGGCGTTTCAGCAGCTTGCTAACCCGGTCCCTGCAGCCATTTTGCAACGTCTGTGCGGTAGGCCGCCACGGCTGGGAGAAGCGCTGCTGCGATTGCCAAGCCGACTAAAAATGGCACCAGCAACGCTTCGGCAGCGGGCGACGTGGAAAAAATGCTGGCCGAGACTCCGGCATTTGTCGCGATCCACGGGGCGACAGCGCCGACGAAAAGGTGCCCCAACGTCCAACCAGCCAGCCCGCCACCCACTGCTAGCAGCACCGCCTCGATCAGCACTGTTGCCAGCACGTGCGAGCGGCGGGCCCCGAGCGCCCGCATGATTGCCACATCCCGACTGCGTTCCAGCGACGATCCGACCATGCTGACAAGGATCCCCATTGCAGAAACAACCACAACAAGCGCCGTGACCAGCAGAAGCAAAAGTTCCAACGGCCGCACAAAAAGATCGAGCAACTGCCGGATCTCGCCGATCGGGAGCGCGGCCTGTGCGTCGCGTCCTTCGTTAATGGCCATCCGCAAACCCATTCCCGTCAACTCCGAAGGCAATCCGGGCAACGAGGCCGTTTCCAGGAGAATGGCGGTCACTTCGCGCTGCTCAAAAGGAAGCGGCTGCGCAGAGGCCGGAGCAGCCCCTGCTGGGAGCGTGTGGCTGGCCGGTTCTCTCTGTGGGTTGCGTGAGTCCTGTGAGTTGCGTGAGTCATTGGGGACTTCACCCGGCACGGGCTTGGCATGGCCTTCCTGTAAATAAAATCCCTCCATGTTGACAAACACACCGCGATCGATCGGCGTATTGGTCTGGGCAAGGATGCCGACCACGGTGAAGGGATCGTGCACCTTGCCATCATGTGAACCGTGCGTGGGGGCGAATGGATCGCCCACTTTCAAACCCGTTTTTGACGCCACTGCAGCGCCAAGCACGCCCCCAAAGAAATCGGCATCACGGAAGTTGACGCCCTTTGAAAATTGAAATGCCTGTCCATCGCCGCGGCTGAGTTGGCCAAACATTGCTGCGTTGGTTCCCACAACGCGAAAGCCCCGGAAGTAATCTCCCATGCAGATCGGTACAGCGGTCTTTGTGCTGGCTGCAAATGTGCCATCCACGCCATCGACGCGTTGGGCAGCTGGCAGGAAGTTTTGGTAGGTCGACCAAGGAATATTTTCAATTGGCCGACTGATAAAATAAACGCTGTTGAGCACCAACTGCAGCGGACTGCCCTTAGCGCCCACAATCATGTTGTAGCCAAGTCCTGAGCCCGATTCGAAGGCCTTCTGCACAATTCCACCGGTGACAAGCGTGGCCACCACCAGCGCAACCCCAAGCGCAAGCGACAGGGCTGTCAGAACACTTGTCAGCATCCTGTGCCGAATATTTCGCCAAGCTATTCCAAGGAGAGTCATGGGGGACGGGCTACTTTTCTGTGGCCAGAGCGGCCCGATTGAATGACTCCAGTCGCCTGCGACTGGGAAACTGCGTGGCCACCTCCACCGCATGGGTCACAACCAACAATGCTATGCCCTGTTCGCTGCAGGTATTCCGGAGGAGATCGATCACCTGCTGCTGATGAGAGGCGTCGATGCTTGCCGTCGGCTCATCGGCGAGGATGACGCGGGGCCGATTGGCCAACGCTCGCGCCACCGCCACGCGCTGCTGCTGGCCAACGCTCAATGCTGCGGGCTTATGGTGCAACCTATCGGAGAGGCCGACAGCCTTGAGCAATTGCACTCCTCGATCCCGGTCAAGACGTCCCGATCCGAATGTCATCGCTACCAGTACATTTTCGAGCGCCGTAAATCCTGGCAAAAGATTGAACTGCTGAAAGACCAACCCCAGTTTGTCGGCGCGCACGCGGTCGCGTTGGGCTTCGCTGAGCCGGGTGAGATCGATCGAATCAACGACAACACGGCCGGCATCGGCGCGCATGATCCCCGAGATCACATTGAGTAACGTAGACTTTCCAGAGCCACTTTGTCCTTCTAGGACAGAGTGTTCGCCTTCGGCAATCGCGAAGCGTTCTATATCGAGAACGTTCACGGTCTCGCCGCTAGGCAGGGCAAATGACTTGCGGACATTGCTGAGTTCAATGATGGGGTTGGCCATAGTTCTGCAGCTTAATCCCCCGCCTGTCCGTGCAGCAACTTGGTTCTCTCGTTGGGGATCAATGGTACGGCACACGGTCGGGTACGGCACACGGTCGGGTACGGCACACGGTCGGGTACGCAGGACAGGGGCCAGTGGTACCCAGCAGATCGGCAGCCAGCCACGCATTAAAAAGCGGCCGCACCGCCGAGTTGAATGACCGAAGCCGGACCGGCGAGATCGGTGGCTGAGTTGTAACTTCCAAAGAGCGATGTGCGACTGCCGAAGTAACGGACAAATCCCCAGCCGAGCACGGTATTTTGTCCGTAACGAGGCAGGGCTGCTTGGTTGACGTATCCTTGGAAAAATATCTGCAGGTCAGGTGTGAGAGACTTTGTAAACGCAAACTGCACAATGTCTTGATACGTGAGGTTGCCCAAATCGTTGGTCGTGGCACCGATACCAACATTCCATTCCAGCAAAACATCCCAGGGAAGTTCGTTGGAAAATAGCAGCGTTGCGGCCGGCTGCGTGCCTGCTTGTAACTGTGAACTGGCCCAGTTGGTCTGCACATAAAACTCGAGCCCTGCAGAGGGCAACAAAACGTTTTTGTCATCGGCTCCCCAGAGGTGGATCTTCGTATCGAGCACCAGCGGTGCCAGAGCGGTGTAGGCAGCAGATTGCCCAAACGGCTCGGAGTAGGTGAGACCGTTAGAAAAGACACGAAACTCAACACGATCGGTGACGCCGATGCGCACGAGATATTCCCAGTTCCATCCGGCCGACTGCACGTTGCGAGTGGCTGCAGTCCAGGTAAAGGGAGTGGTTTCAACATACACCCAGCCGCGCGGCAGCGTGTAGGGGCTGTTGGGAAAGTTAGCGGTGTCGGGGCCCGGATCGCGGATGTTTGCCGGTTCGTGTGATCGCCAAGGGTCGACCGTTTCGAGAAAGTTTCGCGCCAGCCAGCGCGTCCGTGGCAGGGGGCTGCTGAGGCCGGGATCGACCGGGCTCAAACGCATCAACTCCTCGTCGCTCACTTCATCGCTGGAGTCTGTCACAAGCCACCTGGCTCCACGCGGCAGCCAACCACTGTCTGGCGGGATCAGATCGCGAGGAAATTCTGGTGGAAAACCAGGCGGATTTTCTGTCGGTGCATCCTCGGCAGACTGTTCCTGTGGCGCCGGTGGCGGTTGGGCAGCACTGGCAGGCAGTGCGAGCACCACGAGCAAGGTTGTGCCATAAACACCCCAATGCCGGATCATCTCCTGCAAAAACCCTGCGAATGCGTAGGGCGATTGAGCCGTCGCTACGCAACGGTGTATAGTTCGCAGCCACCCTGTGGCCGCCCATCCGCACTGTTGCGGGAGCGGCCTTTTGAACCGACGTCCCACTCGAGGAGATTCCCCGTGCCCATTCGTGTCGGCATCAATGGCTTTGGTCGCATTGGTCGCCTTACCTACCGCGCTATTTTTGAGAAGTATGGTTTGAACGGGGATGTTCAGGTCGTTGCCTTGAACGATCTCACCGATGCCAAAACAAATGCCCATCTGCTGGAGTTCGACTCCAACTATGGCCCTTTCAAAGGCCACGTCGGCTACGAAGGAAACGACCTCTTTGTCGATGGGAACAGAATCAAGGTTTTTGCTGAAAAGGATCCGGCCGCGATTCCGTGGGGCAGCGAGGGTGTTCAGATTGTTGTCGAGAGCACAGGCTTCTTTACCGATGCCACCAAAGCGGTTGCCCACAAGCGTGACAGCGTTAAGAAAGTGATCATCTCGGCTCCTGCAAAAAATGAAGACCTCACAATTGTGCTGGGCGTTAACGACAGCATGTACGATCCCAAAAAACACCACGTGATTTCCAATGCTTCCTGTACCACCAATGGCCTGGCACCAGTGGCCAAAGTGCTGCACGAGACATACGGCATCGAGAGGGGCTTGCTGACGACTGTTCACGCCTACACAAATTCGCAAAAAACCGTCGATACAGCAGCCAAGGATCTCCGCGATGCGCGGGCAGCAGGCCTCAATATTGTGCCGTCCAGCACAGGTGCCGCTCGGGCAGTGGGCTTGGTCATCCCAGAGTTGCAAGGGAAATTCACCGGCATGGCATTCCGCGTACCCGTTGCCACCGTCAGCGTTGTCGATTTTACAGCAATCCTTAATCGCGAGGCTTCGCCAGCCGACATCAACGCTGCCATGCAGAAGGCCGCCGAAGGCCCGCTCAAGGGAATTCTGCGTTACACCGACAAGGAGCTCGTTTCGACAGATTTGAAGGGTGATCCGCATAGCTCAATCTTCTCTGCCGTTGATACGATCGGTTTGGGTAATTTCGTGAAGGTTGTGAGTTGGTACGACAATGAATGGGGCTATTCCAATCGCATCGCCGACCTACTCAATTTTTTAGCGGATAAGGGCCTCTAAGCACGCCTAGCCAACGGGTCACCTGAGCGAACAAGTGCCGGGCGGCAATGACGGTCGATTGTTAGCGCACAGCCAGCGTGCCTTCGGTTTCGAATACTTGACCGTCAAACGTTGTCATGCGCACCAGTAAACGCAGCTGGCCTGGTGGTGGTGGCTGTGCGGGCCAACGCAGCACAAAGTGCAGGCCGCGGGCCCGTGAGGTGCGGCGAAAATGCTCGATAGCTTCTTGGGCGGGAATGTCCCAGCGGGCTTGGCATGTTTCGTGTGAGGCTGTCGAATTGAGCACCATAATCGAGACGTCTCCGGCCGCGGTCACAAGTCGCTCGTCTGCATCGCGGGGCTCAAAAACAACAGCCAGTCCTTCGCTCACTCCGTCGCCATCTCCGTCAAAGCATTCGGATCGCAAAGGATTGATCACCAGATGCGTGATGCTGCCACCATCGGCCAAGCTTTCCTCGTAGGAAAGCCGTTGCACCGCGGGAACGACTGCACCACGGGCGCGTGCCTCTTCGGAAAGCGGCGGGACACCATCCAGAGCGGGAGGCGTGAGGTCTTCCGGCATTGATGGCTCAGCAGGAACATCGCGACTGGGCCCAAACCGTAGCCCCTCAGGGGACGACTGACTAGGCTCCGGAAGATTGATGGCCGGAGGCACGAGCACGCGCGGAGTCACGACAGACGGTCGAGCCGGTGCGACAGGAGCCGGGAGTGCGACACTCGGGGCGAGCAGTGCGGGGGGCAACACCGCCGGCAGAGCTACCCCAGGCGGTACGTTCAATCGCGACGGCAGTGATGCATCGGCGTCGACAATGCCCAATTGCTTTCGCAGGCTCGTATTTTCACCACTGGAGCGGCTGAGGCGGAAGCATTTGTCCTGCAGTTCATCCTGCAGTTGATAGATCTGATCTTCTTGCATCCGCAGTTCGCGTTCGAGCAACTGCTGATTCAGATCACTTTTACAGCCACCAGCGGCCACCGTCACGGCCATAGCTGCCAGCACCGCCAGCGATGAGTTTCTATTCATGATGCGCCTCCTTGCGCCTCACAAGACCTGCCAACACTCAATTGAAGTTCTTAGGCAACACCCTTTACGCTCGGCATCCGATCGATCACTTCGTCAATCAACCGATAGTCCATCGCATCCTGCGCTGACATAAACCGGTCGCGATCCGTATCCTTCTCAATCTTGTCTAGGGGATGGCCCGTGTGCTTGAGCAGGATCGCGTTGAGCTTTTGTTTCACATTTTTGAATTCCTTAGCGTGGATCATGATCTCCTCAGCCGTCCCCTCCATGCCTGCCAATGGCTGATGGATCATGATGCGCGAATTAGGCAGCGCACGACGCTTGCCCTTGGCGCCAGCCGTGAGGAGCACTGCCCCCATTGAGGCACACTGCCCAATGCAGTAGGTGGCGACGTCACACGTCACAAACTGCATGGTGTCGTAAATGGCCAACCCAGCCGTGACGCTGCCGCCCGGGGAATTGATATACAGGTGGATGTCCGCTTTGGGATCGTCTGACTGCAAGAAAAGCAGTTGTGCAACGATCGCATTGGCCACCTCGTCGTTGACCTGCGTTCCCAAAAAGACAATCCGATCTTTGAGCAGACGGCTGTAGATGTCCATCGCCCGCTCTTCTCGGCCACTCTTCTCGATCACATATGGAATTAAGGGCATGGGGAATGTCTCTGAGGATTTGTCCGGCAGTCTGCTGCTGGCATGCTACCGATTCAGGATTTTATCAGGGTTTTACTTTTTTTCGTCTTCTTCGGCCGTAACCGGGGGCTTCGTCAGCACGTCGTCAACGAGTCCATATTCCTTCGCCTCCGTGGCGGTGAGGTACCGATCACGGTCGGTATCCTTGGCAATACGATCGATCGATTGACCGGTGTGAAAGGCAAGAATCTCGTTGAGAATCGAACGCGTCTTGATGATCTCATCGGCTTGGATCTCGATATCGCTCACCTGTCCGCCGACCTGCCCATAGGGTTGATGAATCATCACTTTGGCATGGGGCAACGCAAACCGCTTCCCCTTGGCTCCACCTGCCAACAACACTGCGCCGCCGCTGGCAGCCAAGCCCACGCAGTACGTCGCCACTGGACAGGAAAGAATCTGGATGGTGTCGTAAATGGCCATGGTCGCTGTCACGCTACCGCCTGGAGAATTGATGTAAAAATGAATCTCTTTGCGACGATTTTCACTTTGGAGGTAGAGCAGTTTCATCACTAATTCATTGGCATTGCCGTCGTAGATTTCTCCCTGCAACAGAATAATCCTGTTTTCAAGAAGCAAATCTCCCAGCGTCATTTGCCGTTGCCGCTGGTAGTCGCCGTAGGCACTGGAGGCTGCCGCGGTAATGGAACGCTCTTGCATGGTGGGTCTCTAAACAGGTGAAACAGAACAGGTGAAACTCTTGTGATGGAATCGCTTACAATTGCCACAGACTGCTGGGGTTGGTTAAAAAATATTCGCTCTACGGCCGTCGCACACTGGCGCGTTTCTCAGCCCCTTCGGCATGCAACGCGGTTGGGATCTCCTGATCGCCCACGAGCACACCGCAAACAGCATGGTCGATGGCCTCGGTGTCTGGTTTTTGAAACTCAAAAGGCGTATCTGTGAAACTGGCTTGTGACGTAATCAGTTCGACTGTTTTACGCTCAATGATCTGATTGCGAAGCACATCCATGAGGCCCCGCTTCTCAAGGCTGGCTCGAATGCGACGCGGCGACTCGCTCGACTGGGCCGCAATTGCCCGAATCTCCTCGTCGTAATCGGCAGCCGTATCGGCAATCGACTCTTCCTCGGCAATGCGTTCGAGAATGAAATGTTCTTTCAGCGATCGAGCCGTGCTAGCCATCGCCGTTTGTCGCAATTCGTTGACGTGGAGCCGAATGGCGTCGTCGCTGAATCCGCTGCGCCTCAACTCCAGAATCGATCGCTCCAGTTCTCTTTGGCTCTGTCGTCGCAAAAGATCAGGGGGCAACTCCCAGGCTGCCGATGCCGTGAGGGCACTGGAAACCTGCTGCCGAACCTGTCGGCGACGGTGCCACTCAAGTTGTTTTTCAAGTTGCTGGCGCACCGCAACTTGCAAAGCGTCGGCGGATACAAAACTCCCCAGTTCAGCGAGTAATTCTGGTGTCAGTTCTGGCAACTCGAGCTTTTTGACTTCCAGCACCTTGAGCTCCATGGTCACGTCCTTACCGCGCAGACTTTCTATGGCTGCCTCAGCAGACAGTTTGACGCTGGCCGTAACGGTCGTATCTGCGACGGCATGCTGCAAAAGCTTGTCCAAACCCTGCAGTTCGGCATCCGCAAATGAAAGCTTGGGACGCACCACGATTTCCACTTCTGTGGCTGCCGACAGCTCTGCATTGCCATCGCTGCCGTCGATGAATCGCAGATTGGCGACAATGAGGTCACCCAGAACGGGCGCACCTTCTTGCGGCACCAGTCGGCCCCGTTCTCGCAGCAGGTTTGTCAGCGCATCCTCCACGTCAAGGGTAGAGATCGTGCGCGTTGGTCGCTTGATCGATAGGCCCTTCCAGCTGGGCATATCAAACTCGGGCCTGACCTCAATCGAAAATTCAAACATCATCGGGCCCTCGTCGGGCAACACAACAGCACCGATGTCGAAATCGGGTTCGCTGATTGGCGAAAGCTTTTCCTGCTCCGAAACCTGCGCCATTGAATCGGTCAGGAGTTTTGAGCGAATCTGGTCGGAGAGTTCCGATTTTAAGCGGGTCGTCACAAGCGACCGCGGCGCGCGTCCGGGACGAAAACCGGGCAACTGCGCGCTGGGCATCAATGCGCCGATGGCCTCGTCGTAGTAACGGTTGATGTCTTCCCTCGAAATCAAAACCTTCACGCGGCGCTGGCAAGTGGATATTTTTTCGATCGTAACGACAAGCGCGAGCAGCGGTCGCAGTCCTTCTTCGGCCGGCGAGATGGCACCGGTCGGGGCGCCGGTCGCGAGGTCGGTCGGGGCGCCGGTCGGGAGGACAGTCGGAGCAGATGAATCAGAAGATGGCATGGAGGTTTCCGGACGGGATCGATGGTAGAAAGACTTGCCAGAGGCGGCGAAGCCCTTATGGGGAAAATGACGCGCTACATTTAAAAAAAACAGCTTACAAAATGACTGACACGAATCGAAGGAAGCGGGTGATGGGATTCGAACCCACGACAACCACGTTGGCAACGTGGTGCTCTACCAACTGAGCTACACCCGCAAAGGACAGGAAAAAGACAGGACAATTTTTAACAGATCGTTTTGCTAGGCCCGGGAGTCCTTGCAACCATTCCAGCACCGGCCGGAAACCCCGCGATTATAGGGGCGCTGCGGTCTGCCGCAAGATCACCCTCTAGGTAAGTGCGGTTTTTTGCGGAACTTGGGTCGCTAAATTGGAATCTCTGCCAGCGGGGTTAGACTATTTTCAGTTTGTGCCTGTGCGCACCCTGCCGAGCGTTGTTAGCAGTATCAGACAGATTGCCCACACAGCTCTCCTAGGCCGCCCTTCATGAAAATTCGCATCGTCATCCTTGCGCCAGAGTCAAAGAAGGGCTCATTCTCCGTAAATTTGCCGATTGTTGTCGGTCGCAGCGGTGAAGCAAAGTTTCGCATCCAACAGGATCGTGTGAGCCGGAAACATTGCGAATTCTTTGCGCAAGATGGCGTTGTCTTCGTGCGCGATCTGGGGTCGACAAACGGTACCTTCCTCGAAAATAATCCGTTGCCAAGCAGCACGAAGCTACCGGTTTCCACGGGGGCAACCATGCGCATCGGCAGCCTGACGTTTCGTGTGGAGTACGATACCGGCAAGAGTGCCAACACCACTGAAATTCTCCGCGACATACCCGAAGCAGCCGAAGTCACAACCGGTTGTGTGACGGTAGCAGAATCACTCAGTGACGATGTTTCCGACGTCGATGTTTCCGATATCGATGGAGTCAACTTCGATTCCATGCCAGACCCGGATGCCCAGCTGAGCGGTCTGAACCTGGAAAAAATTGAGCCAGAAAACCCGGCAGCGGTTGCCGAAGACGTTCCAGCATTTGAAGACCTGCCCAGCGGCGTTGCCGTGCAGCCAGACGCCATGCCTGCCGCTTTGTCGCAGGCAACAGCCGAACCAGCGTTTGAGTTTCTGATGGGTGAGCAAAAGGAATCTGCTGAGGAAATCGCTCCCTGGTCACCAGCAGATGGGGAGGCAGAAGTCGAGGCTCCCGATGATGACAAGCTCGGCGATTTCTTTAAGGGTTTGCAGTAACGAGGATGTTCTGCCAGCCCAGCGCTCACCTAGGCCGCCCTTCACGTGCAGACACTCCTCGCAACGGTGCCCGCGGTGACTTGTTTCAAGGACTGCTCGGCTTAAAGCGCAGCCGGGATAAGGTGTGTCGCCGGCTTCTGTTTTGACACGTCGTCTTTTGCCACATCGATGCCCCAGCTATCTGAGAATCGCTCTGTCTGCCCGTGGAAAAAGTCATCCCTGCCCCGCTGGCCATCCAGCGATTTTCCACTTGCAAAACGTCTGTTTTGTCCAAAGTGCTCTGCAGCCGGGACCGCATTGTGCGGTCAGAGCCAGCACTGGATCCACGGCCTGCTAAGGCGTCAGCTTGGCCGGTGTGGGGAACGTTTTATTTTTAGTTGGCAGCATCACCGGTTGCGCTAACGTGATTTTGAGCAGCGTAGCGCTGAGTTGTCCGCGCTGATAATACTCGCCTCTGACTGCCACAATATCGCCCGGTGCCGCCAGACTAAAATTCCTCGTGTGCACTAAAAGCTCCGCGTCTGCAGGGACTGTAATCTCAAATTTTTCATTGCCAATTTGCATCGTCACAACGGCGTCCTGCACCAACTGAATGTTTCCCGCTAGCATGTAACTTCCCGCAGGACGCCTGCCACTGATTCGCTTCACTCCCGGGTCCACCAATCCGAGACCACCGGCCACAATGCTGGGCACGCCTCCGCCGGGAAAAGTGATCCGTGCTGCCGGTTCAATGACCTTGCCAAACTCATCAATCTTTACGCCGCAGATGATGAATTGTCCTGGCTGCAAGAGCTCGCGACTGGCAGTGCCGACCACCTCGATTGTGGCCGTGCGTGCGGGAACAACGTGCCACAATTCTCCCTCTTTGAGTCGCAGGCGGAGCATGCCCTGACCAACCGATTCAACGGTGCCCCTGCCGTCATTGGGATGCAACTTGCGGAGTTGTGGGGCGGCTGACCGGTAAGGCGCTTGGCCGTACGGTGCCTGGGCCTGAGTCTGGGCCTGAGGCAAGATCAGGAGGATGCCGATTGTGGCAGTCATTTGCAGCCACGATGGCCGAAGAAAAGACCCCATATGGCGATTGCTCCCATGGGTGATCAAACTGTATACCCGTCTGCACTGTATACCCAGTAGCACTGTACCACATTGGCCGAGGTGAGAGCATTCCCTTGATGACGCGCCCCTCTCAACGAGTGAACGTGCTCGATTTCGCTGCTGCTAAGCGCGATGGCAGGCCTCTCTCAATGGTGACTGCCTACGATTGGCCGAGCGGGCGGCTCGTCGACGCTGCCGGAGTCGACTGCATATTGGTGGGAGATAGCGTGGCGATGGTTGTGGCCGGTCGCTCCTCAACGCTGCCTGCCACGCTCGAGCAGATGATCTACCACGGTGAAATCGTCTCGCGTGCGACGACCCGAGCACTCGTCGTCGTTGATCTGCCATTCCCGCTGCAGCACCTCGGCGTGCGCACTGCAATCGAAGCCTGTGCACGCATTCTCAAAGAAACCGGTTGCCAAGCGGTGAAGCTTGAGGGCACGGCCGGCCAAGCCGATGTGATTGCAGGAATTGTAGGTGCTGGCATTCCCGTGATGGGTCACGTTGGCTTGCGACCGCAAGCGGTGCACCAACTCGGCGGCTATCGCATGCAGCGCGATAGCGACCAACTCACAGCCGATGCCCAAGCGGCAGCCAGCGCCGGTGCGTTTGCAGTGGTGCTGGAGTGCATTCCGCAACAGGTGGCAGCCGCAATCACTCGCTCCATCAAGGTGCCCACAATCGGCATCGGTGCCGGGCCGCAGTGCGACGGTCAGGTGCTCGTGCTGCACGATCTCATCGGGCTCTCAATCGATCGGGTGCCAAAATTCGTCCGCGCGTATGCCGATGTCAAAACATCTATTAGCGATGGTGTCTCGCGTTGGAGACACGATGTGGAAGAGCGTACTTTTCCCGGAGCGGACGAAACGCTCGGCTGAAAAAACAATCGGTAGCAAGACGGCCCTGTAACTGAAACCGTTTCAGGCTGTTACGGCAAAACAACTTCGTCGGAAATAATTATCGGGCGACTGGTTGTCACACCTGCCGGCGTGGGTGATCCCGCCCGAGGCATCGGCCCGGGAGAGCCGCCGGGACCGGAGGGCAAGCTTGGCACGCCTTGTCCGCCGTTCTCTATGATCGTTCCGGAAACGGCCCCTTGGCCGGAAACGGCCCCTTGGCACTGATCACAATTTTCACCACCCATATTGCCCCCGGGAGAGAAGGAAGCCGTCTGACACGGTGCCGGCGGGCAGCCAGCATTTTGGCCGCAGGGCCGCGCTGCTGGCGCAGCGCCACCGGGTGGGATAAATCCTGGCGGCAGATGTCCGAAGCATTTCTCATACTTCCAGACTTCCAGTTGAATGTAGCGCTCACTGACTGATTTGCAGCCAGACCCTCCAAGCACTAAAAGCACCGCAACACACAGTGCGCTAGGTGCACTCCACTTCGATAGACGCATCGCACAGTCTCCCTCAATTGCTTCGGCCTAAAGCTTCTCAGGCCCATGTCGCCCGCGGATATTTCGTGGGCTCAAGCAACCCTACCCCACGCAGAAGGCGCAGCAAGAAAAAATGAGGTTGCAAAGACGCACTGCAGGCAATGCGATGGAAAACTGTGCCGGTCCTACCGAAGATCAGCCCTTGCGATGCCGAATTTTGGCCCGCATGCGGCGCTTTTTCTGGCCTAGTTTGCGCCGACCCTTGCCCGTTTTCTTAACACCCATACTTTTCTCCATGTGACTGCCGAACAGAAGGCAAAGTTGTAAAATGCGGGAGCCTCTCATTGCAAGCACACCCCTCCCGCAGCGATGTTGAAGCATCCTAAACCGATTCCATCCGCTCCAGCATCACGAAATTCGGCGCCGCCAATCCTATGCCACACACGATCGCCTTCTTCCCGACGTACGCACGGCGCATCCCTGGAGAACAGCGGTGGCGCACCACCGTAGCCGGTATGGTGTCGCGACCGCTGCCCCTGCGGAGTCACCGACGCACGTTGGCTGTTGGGGTTCTCAAAAGGCTTTTGGATCTCAACGCAACCCAAATTGAATCCGAAGTGTTCCAGCGTCGGGCAGACGCCTTTTTGTTTCAGCGAGTGGCGGGCCAGCGGGTACAAATTGCCCTTGGCGGACGGCTCTTAGACGCTGGTTACACCGATCGCACCGGTCACTTCCGCGCAGACTTTGATCTTGATGATGGAATCATTGATTCGCTCTCATCGGCCACGAGTCCGGAGTGTCGCTGGATTTATTACGACGCGATTCCAGACGATCCGGATGCGTTTGAATCTCAGACGGCAGATCGCCAAGACACGCCCAGCACCGGTGGAAGGATTCAGATCATTGAGCCACTCGGTGTATCGGTCATCTCGGATATCGATGACACCGTGAAGGTGACAAATGTGGCCAACCGCCGCGAACTGCTGGCCAACACACTGGTGCGTGAATTCTCTGCCGTGCCGGGCATGGCAGAAATCTATCAGCGTTGGCAGGGACGCAGCATCGCGTTTCATTACGTTTCGGCCAGTCCGTGGCAACTGACAAAGTGTCTCTGCGGTTTTCTGGCTGACTCCGGTCTGCCAGCCGGGTCGATGCACCTCAAGCTTTTCCGGCTCAAAGATTCCACCCCCTTGGGCCGACTGGCCTCGCGCAAGCGCTCCAAACGCCGCGCAGTTGAACAGATCATGGCAGATTTTCCAGAGCGGACATTCCTGCTTGTGGGTGATTCAGGTGAACGGGATCCAGAGGTCTATGCTGCCATTGCCCGTCGCAATCCTGCACAGGTCGCGGGCATCGTAATCCGACAGTTGGCAGCCAAAACGCGCCCTGAGAAAATACTCGCGCGACTGCACCGCTTAGCCCAACGCATGCCGAAGGTCTCGTTACGAGTTTTTACAACGGCTGCTGATTTAGAGGCTTTTTTTCCGCCGTCTACTTCCTAAAGCGCATTCCCCTTATGTGTATCGGCCGGCTCGGGGGGGCAAAAGTCTCGTCGGGGCCGCAGCGGACCAGCGCTCCTCGAGCGCTCCTCGATTGATCCTCGATTGATCCTCGAGCGCTCCTAAGCGTTCGCCGACTCCCTGCGCCTACCGCTCTCGCTTTGCCACTTTCAACGCACCACATCGAGTGCATGCGCTCTAGCCGCAGGCCGAAGCATGGCGCTGCCTCTGGCATTGCAGACCGCGTATGGATTTTGATCACGCTGGGCTATCGAAGGCGTTTTGGAAGTGTTCGATGTTGGCTGCGCCTTGCGTGCCATTGAGTGTGACAGTGACGACATCGATCCGAACGTGGCAGTCTTGCAGGCCATGACGGTGGATGTAGGCATTGGCTAAATCGACCACACGCCGCTGCTTATGGTAGCCAATGGTTTCGGCTGGATGACCGTGTTTTGTATCGCTTCGCGAACGCACTTCAACAAAAACGACCGTGCGATCGTCGAGCGCAATGATATCGATGTCACCGCGCAGCACCCGTTCGCGGAGGGAAAGAATGCGGTACCCGAGCCCACGAAGATACTTCGCCGCCTCGGCTTCGCCGCGATGGCCGAGGGAGTCTCGTGACGCCATATGTTTCTACGCCTCAAGCTAAGCTGACGCTCCAAGCAGGCCGGCCGCTCACTGATGATTGCCAGCCTGAATACCGGGCCGGCAGTCACTTCATCGATGGAATCGTTTCAGCTTTTGCTCTTTGCAGCAGCTTTCTTTTTTCCAAGAGCTTGAGTGCTGGAGGCTTTTTTACTTTTTGCGGATGCGCTGGCAGTGGCGGCCGTCTCTTCACGCTTTTCCCGTAAACGCACCGACTTGCCGACGCGATCGCGTAGATAGTAGAGCTTGGCTCGGCGAGTCACGCCCGATCGCTTCACCTCGACTTTGGCAATCTTTGGCGAGTGCAGCGGAAATTTTCTCTCCACTCCTTCGCCGGCCACTATGCGTCGCACGGTGAACATCTCACGACTACCAGAACCGCTACGCGCAATCACCACACCGTTGAAAATCTGCAGACGTTCTTTCTCGCCTTCGAGAATGCGGGTGTGAACGTCGACGGTGTCTCCAATTGCAAACTGGGGCACCTCTGTTTTCAGGCTTGAAGCTTCGACGTGGGAAAGAATTTGCTGGCTCACAGTATGCTCCTTGGGAAATGAGGGTCAGGAATGAGTGGTGACTCGGCGGTGGGTTGCACGAACTGCCTGCTCGTGCCGCCACTGTGCGATCTTGCCGTGATCGCCTGAGAGCAACACGTCGGGCACGCACAAACCGCGAAACTCCCGCGGTCGAGTGTATTGTGGGCCTTCAATCAGGCGATCAATGCCGGAAAAAGAATCTTGTTGGGCGCTTTCCTCATGGCCGAGCACGCCGGGCACAAGTCGGGCAACAGCATCGACTACTACCATCGCCGCCACCTCGCCGCCCGATAAAATATAGTCGCCAATTGAAATTTCAATCGGCTGTAGCGTCTCTCGCACACGTTCGTCGAAGCCTTCGTAGCGGCCGCACAAGAGAACGATTCGGCTCTTTGTCGCCAAACTCTCGACCATCTGCTGATCCAGACGACGACCACTTGGCGTGAGCATCAGCAGTTGACCAGCAACGGGATCGCTTTGCTGCACACTTTCCACGCAATCAACCACTGGCCCCGGCATCAGCAACATGCCTGGGCCGCCGCCGAACGGTCGGTCGTCGACCTGCCGATGCACCCCGTCCGCAAAGTCGCGGATGTTTGTCAGCCGAATATCGATCAGACCATTGTCGCGTGCAGCTCCCAGCAGGCTGCCTGCAAGGAAGCTTGTGAACATTTCTGGAAAGAGCGTGAGAATGTCGATGCGCATGGCAGGGATTGGAAGCCGTCGGAGGCTTGCTTCTTTTCAACAACGGGCCTCAAGAACCCGCCGGCTCTTCGGTCGCAGGAATTTCAGTCGGAATCGCTTCCAACACTACAGAGACTTCGGTCTGAATCACTTCCGCGGCAACCGGCTCGCTGCTCGCTTCTGCCACGGTGGCCGCCGCTATCGGCTCGGATTTGACCACTGGAACAAAAGCTGGTGGCCCCGAATCGGGGACGATCTTTGGCAGGGAAAGTTTTGCCCGAGACTGCTCCATTGCAGCCAGATGGGTTCCTTGTGGACCATACTTTTTAATGAGCACGCGCACCGCTTCGCTCGGTAGAGCACCAACGGAAAGCCAGTGCTGTAACCGTACCCCATTCAACACGCAACGGGCATCGGTATCGGGCACAAATGGATCGTAGGTGCCGATCTCTTCGATCACGCGGCCATCCCGCGGGCTGCGTTTGTCGGTCGCACAAATCCTGTAGAAGGCACGGTTTTTCCGGCCCATTCTTTTCATTCGAATCACCACAGACACAGGCAGGCTCTCCTTTGAAGAAATCGATTCACTGGCCTCTTGGCAGTCTGCTAGCGTACCCCAGCCACGCCGGAACCCAAGCCCACCGTAACGCCTGCCCATTTCTCCCTATTTTTTCCAGCAAGATCCGTCGATTCTCGCGCCTGTGACTACCCCTGCAAGCCACGATTTTTGCGCCGGAGTTCCTTGTCCCGCTGTTTCTTTTGCTTGCGTCGCTCCTCTGCAGTCAGTCGCTTGCCGGTATCCCCCTTGGAACGGGCAAGGCGTCCGCTGGGGTTTGTCATTTCTCCTTGCAGTCGTTGCATCTCCTTCATCCGGTCTCGCATGCCAAGGCCAGCCATGCCCTTCATCATTGAGCTCATGCCGTCAAATTGTTTCACCAGTTCGCTCACCTCCTGCGCCTCGACCCCTGCGCCCGTTGCAATGCGTCTCCTCCGCGACTGGTCAATCACTCGCGATGGGTTGCGCCGCTCCTCCGGAGTCATGGAATCGATGACGCCAAATAATCGCTGCATATCCTTTTCAAGGTCTGCACCCGCCAGCATCTCCTGCATGCCACCCATGCCGGGAATCATGCCGAGCACCTTTCCCAGCGGCCCGAGTCTTCGCGTTTGCAGCAGCATCTTTTTAAAATCTTCGAGCGTAAATTCGCCGGCACGCAGCCGTGCCTCCTGCTCTTGCATTTCGTCTTGGTCAAACTTCCGCTGGGCTTCTTCGACGAGCGTCAGCACGTCGCCCATTCCGAGGATGCGGCCGGCCATTCGTTCCGGATGAAAATCCTCGAGCGCCTCGATCTGCTCACCGGTTCCGATAAACTTGATCGGCACTCCTGTGACGCTCTTGACCGATAGCGCAGCGCCCCCGCGAGCATCGCCATCGAGCTTTGTCATAATCACGCCGTTAAGCTCAAGCGCGTCATTGAATGCCTTCGCGCTTTGAACGGCATCCTGACCGGTCATCGCATCCACAACGAGATAGACCTGATCCGGCCCAACCGCACGATCGATGCGAGTCAGTTCCTGCATTAAGGCTGAGTCAATCGAGAGCCGGCCGGCGGTATCCAGAATGACGACGGAGATGTTCTCCTTGCGCGCACGGGCAACGCCTGCGTTGCAAACGGCAACCGGGTCACCCGCGAAGCCGGTCGCTACGGTGTCGGGGGTGTGTACCGGCACGCCGAGCTTTTGACCGAGCACAACGAGTTGCTCAATGGCCGCCGGTCGCTGCAAGTCAGCCGCTACCAGCAGAACACTACGCCCCTGTTCCTTAATCTTCCGCGCAAGCTTTGCGCAGGAGGTTGTCTTGCCGGAACCTTGGAGGCCGCAAAGCATGAGAATCGTTGTTTTACCCGCTTCCAGGTGAAGCGAGTGATCCACAGGCCCCATCAAATTGATGAGTTCACTGTGCACAATCCCAACGATTTGCTGCGCCGGATCGAGCGCGTCGAGCACCTTTGCGCCGACGGCATCGGCCACCACGCGATCGAGGAATTGATTCACAACGTCATAGGCAACGTCGGCTTCGAGCAGGGCAGTGCGCACCCCATCAAGCCCCTCTCGCATATTCGCTGCGGTAAGCTTGCCGCGCCCACGCAGGGCGCCGAGGGCAGAGGAAAGCGAGGCTGTCAACGATTCAAACATGGCGGCTCCGTGGGGGGATCACGAGAAGCTCGCGATTATAGCGAAAAATAAACGCAATCGCCCCGCCGGTGACGAGCCGCTCGAATCGGGAGCCTCACACAGTGTGCTGCTTACCCGATGCGTGGCCGGCAAGAGCGGCACATCACCGGAAGGGCAAAAACGTCGGCCTCATCAGGAAGGGGATAACGGCCAATTTTTGATGCTTAGATGCTTACTTTTAACATTAACTGAATGTGCCAGATTCACTGACGACAACCGGCGTCGACATGCCGGCACCACTTTCCTCGCAGCAGGGCGCTGCCGAAGGCCCGCAAGCAGGCTCACAGGCGGGGGCACAGGGTGCGGCCATCGGAGCCGCGCAGGCGGGAGCCGATTGACGACTCGAGCAAGGGGAACGAAATTCCATAAAGGACGGTCGGCGGCAACTGCTGGCACCGCCAAAACAACTACTGCAACCCGGGGCAGCCACGAGGCTTCCGAGGATGATTGCCAGACAAACGGTACGTGACATGTTCGATTCTCCACCACTTCCTGGTCGTGAGCAGACCCGATAACGGATGCGTCGTCCGTGACGACGCTATCAAACCATAGCTCACAAACTGGCGCAGCGTCGCAAACCCCCAGATACAATTTCCTCCCGCCCGCGCAACGATCGTAGAGACAACGCCGGTCGTGACGACTGGGAAATAGAGCTGTTTCCTGTCTGAATGATAAAACTCTACCGGTTGCGAAAAATCGTGCTAGAGTTTTTTACACCTACTTATTTTACACCTACTTATTGATAGGGGCGGCGCCTGATGCTCCCCACATTTTTTACGCGAAGCACAGGGGAAATTGCTTTCTTTCACCGATGAACTCTTGGCTCGTACGCACTCTTTTTCGAAACGCATTGGCCATCGTGGTGATTGCCCTTGCCTGTGAGCATGACGGCCACGCAACGCCTTGCTCGACGCCGGATGTCTCGACGCCGGATGTCTGGGTTGTAAGCACGCGTCGCCTGCCCGAAATTTGCCGGATGCCGTTTTCCGCTCACCCGATCGTCGAGCGATTGAATGAAAACAACTGCTGGCAACGTTCCGATCTGGCCAGCCTGTTGAGCGATCCAACGCAGCCACTGATCGTGTTTGTTCACGGCAATCGCTACAGGCCCAGCGAGGCCCACGAGCAGGGTGTGCTGCTGTCAAAGCGGTCGGCAGCGTGCTGCCCCAACGCCCCGCCGGTGCGAACGGTTATCTTTTCCTGGCCGAGCGAGCAGGACGGGATCTTGCTACGAGATGGACGTGCAAAATACGATCGCGCGTTTACCGAAGGCCACTATCTGGCATGGCTGCTGGGGCGAGTGGAGCCCGAACGTCCGGTGGCCATCGTCGGCTACAGCTTTGGCGGATTTATCGCGATGGAAGCGCTCGAGGATCTGGCGGCAGAGGAAAAAGCAGGACGCACCGACTTTCAACCGTGGATCAATCGGCCAGGGCAATTGAACGTTGTATTGGTTGCCGCTGCGCTCCGCTGCGATGCGTTGGCCCCGCGTGGTCCCTATCATGAAGCCCTTGAATGCGTCGATCGGCTGATACTAATCAACAACTCTAGCGACAAAGTTCTGAGATTTTACCCGTTCCTCGAGCGAACAAATCGGGCCCAGGCTTTGGGATATGTAGGCATGCCCGGCAGATGGGCATCGCCCCACTTGGAATTCGCCCAGATCAACGCGGCACCCATCGTCGGCAAACACCACCGATTCCTGCTCTATCTGCATTCGCCATCCCTCTCGAAGCGGATTTGCAATGAAGCCACCGCCGGCTTCGTGTCGCCGTAGGCGCGTGCCGGTTCATGCCGGTTCATGCCGCGTGGCGAACCGAAAGAGCGGCTCGAGCCAAGTGGGCCTCGACCATCATCCGGGCCACGTCGGGCATCGTGTGGCGGGCCGACCAATGGAGTCGCTGAGTGGCATGCGATGGGTCGGCGCGGCCACAAGAATTGTCGTTTGCGCGTATGAGATTTGGGTCGTGGACAACGTGCTTGCGCCAATCGAGGCCCAGAGCACAAAAGGCCTCTGCCACAAATTCTTCCAGGCTGCTGGTGA
>CAMBUD010000031.1 GCA_945871035.1 Planctomicrobium piriforme
TTGATCGAGCCATCTTCGAGCTTGGTCTCTGCAACACGGTAGCCTTTTTTGCGGGCTTCGATCTTCGCTTTCTCAACGGCATACCCCTGCAGAAACCTGTTCAGCTCTGCCTGTTTGCCCCACGCTCCGCCGTAATTATCAAACTTCACGGCTCCTGTGCTTGTGTCACAGACCACGGGGTATCGCCAGCCGGGAAGTTGCACCGTCAGGCCAGTTCTTTCTTTCCGCGTGGCATGGAATGACCTCCTTTGGTTTTGACACGGACAGAATCTCTCTTTGGAAGTGGTGCCGCTATAAGGGGGGCAGGTCAATATCCAGTGCTGCGGATTCCAGCCGAACTTGAGAACGGCCACAAGGACCGGCTGCTTCCGATGGCGTCCGAGTTTTCCACCTGTTGGAGGCCGTGCCTGAATCCGAAAGAAGCGGCCTCGTGTTTCACCTGGAGCGGAACGACACTCTCCTACTACGTTAAACCGAACACGGAACGGACGGCTGCAATCCTCTGGCACGAGCACGAAAAGGCGGTAGCCCAGGAACCGCCCCAACAGTCCAACCAGCCCAGCACAGATGGGCGTTTTTGAGGCCTGCGCCTAACAGTGCGCCTAACAGTTGGCTGTTTTGCTCACCGCACCGAGGGGCCGCCCGATTGCAAACCCCACTCTGTGTCCAGCTTTCTAGAGTACCGGAGGAGGGACTTGAACCCACACGTCCTTGCGGACAACGGATTTTGAGTCCGTCGCGTCTGCCATTTCGCCACTCCGGCATCGAGCGCACAAGAGCTTGTGAGTTTACGTTGTCGCTGAGCGTGGCGAAAGGGGTGCCGCTGCGCAACGCAGGCGGAATCATCGCGCTTGCTAAGCTCCCCAGATTATTTTCACTTGCAGCTGTCTGGCTCGTTGACAGGGCTGCCCGCCGACTGATTGAATGCACCGGCTTTTTGTGGCGAAGCGTGCATTGGATGTCAGACTGTCCGGCCTAGAGACTCAAGCGATCAAGGCTCCCAATGCCGAAGAGAAAAAACGTGTTGCCCGGCAAAGCTTCGCGGCTTTTCATCGGTCGGTGGCTGTGCGCAAAGGCTGTGCTCGTGGTGGTGTTGGTCGATTCACTTGCCGGCGCTGAAAACCGTGCCCAACTCGACCGCGCACTTGCCAAGGCGCCGCCGCAACAGCGGTCGGCAATGGTGTGGCTCATCGACCACATGCCAGAAAAAGATAGGCCCGTTGTCAGCAGCGAGTTTCTTCTCAAGCACTGCGATGCAGCACACCGCGCTTGGCAGGGGGCGCCGTGGCAGAGGCTGGTTCCAGAGGAAATCTTTCTCGATGCTATTTTACCCTATGCGAGTGTGAGTGAAACCCGTGAGGAGTGGCGCGAGCCGCTGCGCAACAGCGCTGCCCCGATTGTTGCCGGGGCCGCTTCGCCGGTCGAGGCTGCAGTGCGACTCAACCAACGGTTGTTTCAAGCGATCGGTGTAAAATATTCAACCCAGCGCAAGGCGGCCGATCAAAGCCCGTCTGAGTCGATCCAATCTGGCATCGCATCCTGCACCGGATTATCGATTCTATTGGTGGACGCTTGCCGTGCAGTGGGTGTGCCCGCGAGATTGGTGGGCACACCGCTCTGGAGCGACAACAGCGGCAACCACTCGTGGGTGGAAATATGGGACGGTCGCGGTTGGCGTTTCACCGGTGCCGCCGAGCCGACCGGCGACCAACTCGACAAAGGCTGGTTTGTCGAGCGCAGCCGCGCGGCAACAGTGGGCGATAAAAAACATGGCATTTTCGCCGTTACATGGCAGGATTCACCGCTGGTGTTTCCGCTGTCATTTACGGACGCAAGCTCTCCATCTCGCGGGATCGACGTTACGGAGCGTTATCTTGCATTGGTTCCCGCTGGCAGTGCTGCAGAAAACCAGGCGGAGGCCATCGACCCTGGTCCATCCAATCGGGCAGTGACGGCACTCGCCCAGCACCTCAGTCAGAACGGACTCACGAGCGTGGCCACAGCATCTTTTGCAAAGGTGCCGCTGGTGAAAGCAGATGCAGAGCAGGCTGAAAAAATACTTGTTGCAGCCTTGGCAGCACAGATTCGCCAGGAGCGACCCAGTGCCATCCAGCAGCGATTTGTTGAAGTGGATGACGTGCGAATGCCATTTTGGTTTACCACCTACGGCGAGAAGCCACCAGGCGAACGCAGCCTGTTCATTTCCTTGCACGGCGGCGGCGGTGCACCCAAGCCTGTCAACGACCAACAGTGGAAAAATCAGCAGCAACTCTATCGACCGCAAGATGGCATCTATCTTGCGCCCCGTGCTCCGACCGACACCTGGAATCTCTGGCATCAAAAGCATATTGACCCATTGGTCGATCGATTGATCGCCGATATGGTTGCGTTTGAGGGGGTCGATCCAGATCGGGTTTATCTGCTGGGCTACAGCGCCGGTGGTGATGGCGTGTACCAACTCGCTCCCCGCATGGCCGATCGCTTTGCGGCTGCAGCAATGATGGCCGGCCATCCCAATGAAACTCAAGCCGATGGGTTGCGCAATCTGCCATTCGCCATCCACGTCGGTGGCAACGACTCTGCCTACAGGCGCAATGCAATTGCTGCGGAGTGGCAGAACCGTCTGGCAGCATTGGCAACAGCCGATCCGGCCGGCTATCCGCACGTTGTGCAAATCCACGACGGAAAGGGGCACTGGATGGATGGTCAGGATGCGGTGGCTGTGCCGTGGATGGCCAAGCACACACGCACGCTCCGACCAACGAAGGTCATCTGGTTGCAAGACGATGTGGTGCACCCCCGATTCTACTGGCTGGCCGTGAGCGACCCGATTGCCCGCGCGAAGACTGTGGTCAGTCGCAACGGTCAGCGGATCGTTGTTGAAGCATGGACGCCGCAAGGCGAACTGAGCCTGCGTCTGGATGATTCCATGCTCGATTTGGATCGTGAGATCGTTGTCGTGCAGGCCGACCGGGAGCTCTTTCGTGGCATTGTGCGACGGACCATTGGGTGCTTGGCGACCACGCTCGCAGAACGGAATGACCCAAAGGGACTTTTTTCAGCCGCAGTGCAGACGAAACCCGAACCGCAGGTGCTTGCGCCTTAAAATCTTTGTGCCGCTGTCCGGGAGTTGATTCTAAAATGGCTACACTCCTGACATGCTTACGATCGTGTTTGAGGATGCAGCGGTCGGTCGTTTCGGTGGGTTGTGGGCCGCGCGGCCGGCTTGCGATCTCATGCTCGGCACGCAAACCCTCTGGGAGATGTTGAGCTGCTTTGGCGTTGTCCATCGTGCCGTGCGTCCCCATCTGGCACGCTACCAAGCGGTTCTCGCAGGCCGACGCATTGCCGTCTGGGGTGGCTGCGCCGACGTTGGTCTTCCAGTGCAACCGACCTCCACGCCCGAAGCGATCGTACTGGTGGTCAATGCTCGAGTGATCCCCAATCGAAAAAATGATGCTGTTCTGCGGAGCATTGTCGCAGCTGGTCGCTGTGGAATGATCTCTGTGGAGGGCGTCCTAGCGGCGGCCATTGTGAAGCCGTCGGCTACAGGTGGCTGGCCCAACGACCGGGTTGTAAACGAATTGATGGTTGGCAAAACAGAAGCGATCGCCGGGTTGTTGGACATGGGCCTCGACGCCATAGATGCAACCCTCCAACTGCTGACACAGCCCCACGAAATACTCGCAGCGCATGAGGATGCCATCCAAGGCTCGCTGGCTGCGCGCATCGATTCAGGGCGATTCGTGGAACTGCGGCCGGGCTTATTTGCGGCGGAAGGTGCACGCATTGCGGAACAGATCGTTGTGCGACAGGGACCGGTTGTCGTTGATGCAAACGCTGAGATTGGACCCTATGTGTGTCTCGATGGCCCGCTCTGGATTGGGCGCGGTGCGCGCATCCATCCCCATGCGTGGATCCGATCAGGCACGGCCATCGGACATGATTGCCGGATCGGTGGCGAGATCGAGGCGACTGTTGTGGAACCCTTTTCCAATAAAGCGCACGACGGTTTTATTGGCCACAGTCATGTTGGCAGTTGGGTGAATCTCGCCGCCGGCACGGTCACAAGTAATTTGAAAGCCACCTATGGACCGGTGCGATTGCACGCAAACGCTGCCAACGGGAGTCGCCACACCACCCATACCAATCGGCAGTTTTTTGGTGCGTTGATCAGCGACTTTGTGAAGACAGCGATCCATGCATCGATTCCCTGCGGAGCGCGAATAGGCATAGCTGCTACGGTGGGAAATGTGGTGGCAGAGGTGGTAGCCCCTTTTACCAACCAGATTGTGGGCGGCCCGTTGGGCAGCCACACCACTGCAGAGCAGGCTGCTACGGTGCTCGAGCGAATGATGGCCCGGCGGGGGCTGGAGTGCCTCGACGCCGATCGAGAATTGCTCGCAACGCTGGCACGCGAGGGGAATCAGGCAGAAGAAACTTTTCCCGCCTAACCCCCGCTACCGCAGCAGTTGCAGCGCTGGAGGAAATGCCGCTTGACACACAAGTGCTAGTTCCTGCTACACCTGTTTCAGAAGCACCCCTAGAATTTTCTGTGCTCATTCACCGGTTTATTATTTCCTCCGAGGACAGCCACTGTGTCAATTGTAGACGTCTATGAAAATGGCCGCTTTGGACTGTCATTCGAACTCTTTCCGCCAAAGAATCCCGACTCTGAGCAATTGATGTGGCGCACGGTTGAGGAGTTGGTGGCATTCCAGCCAGCGATGGTCACCTGCACCTATGGTGCGGGGGGATCGACGCGTGACAAAACGCTCGATGTTATTGAAGGAGTTCGCAAGCGTTATCACCTCCCAGTGGCCAGCCACCTCACGTGCGTGGGCAGTTCAATCGATGAACTGCGAGGCTATTTGCAGGCGGCCCGCAGCCGGGGGGTCTCAGCAATTGTTGCGCTGCGCGGCGATCCACCCCAAGGCGCAACAGTCTTTACACCAGTTGCAGGTGGCCTCTGCTATGCCGCAGAACTAGTGGCTTTGATTCGAGCAGAGTTTCCCGAATTTGGCATTTTAGTAGCGGGGTATCCCGAGACGCATCAGGAAGCTTTGAGTCCTGACGCCGATCTTAAAAATCTCAAACAAAAGTGCGATGCAGGCGGGGAGGTCGTTGTGACACAGCTCTTTTACGACAATGCCGATTTTTTTCGGTTTCGTGAGCGTTGCGTGGCAGAGGGCATTCGCGCGCCGATCATTCCCGGCGTGATGCCGGTCGTGAATTACGCGCAGATCCGTCGCATTTCTACGCTCTGCAAAGCGCGACTGCCAGAGTCATTCACGCGGGCCTTCGAAGCTGCTGGCGAGGATGAGGCATCGCAGTTTGAAGTTGGCGTCGACTTTGCAACCCGTCAAGTGCAGGAACTCCTCGATGGCGGCGTGCCGGGAATCCACTTCTACGTTCTCAACCGCTCGCCGGCAACTGTCCGCGTGTTGCAGCAAGTGGGCATGGGTCGATAGCGCGTCGCAGCGGCTAGCCCCCTTTTGCCCGCGGTGGCTGGTCATCGTCCATGGTGCTGATGTAGTTGCGCAGCCGTTCGAGTTCGTCGCTCACATGCCGCAACTTGAGCATGTTTTCCACGCGTTTCACGAGCTCGATCTTGTTGACGGGCTTCGAGAGGAAGTCGTCGGTGCCGGCTTCAACGGCGCGCTCGATGTCACCAAGCTCGCCAAGGGCGGTGACCATCATGATCATGATGGGGCTGGTGGCTGGGTCGGATTTCAGCCGCTGGCAGACCTCAAAGCCCGATAGCTTTGGCATCATGACATCGAGCAGGATCACGTCGGGTTGGTGGGAAGCTACTTTGTCGAGCGTGTCGCGGCCATCCACAGCCGTGGCAATATCGCAGTCAAGTTCAGCAAGATACACCTCAAGCAGTTCCCGATTGGGCTCGTTGTCATCGGCAATCAAGACTCGGCTTCTGCGCGCTGCGGCCGGGGAGGGAGTGGTTGCAGCGGTTTGGGAGGTGGGCATTTACGGTGTCTCAAAGAGGGACTGGCTTTTCACAATCGCTAGCTCGTCGGGAAATGTGTGGAAGGCCTGCACAAAAAGATTCTTGGCTCGTGTCTCAATGTTGATCCAACTGATGGCACCCAATGCCAACCGGCCAGCTGATTCAAAGCGATGCAGCAGGCCCTGCTTTGTACCCTCTTCGCAGAGTTCTTGCTGAAACGCCCAAAAGACCTCCGCCGCGACCGTTTCGAGCTGGAAGCTCATTTGGTAGCTCGCTCCGCCACGGCACTCCATGCGATCACTCCGTTCACCGTTTAAGCGGTAGGAAAGCAGCCGCCGTTTTTGAGGCAACGGCTGACAAGCGCTGGTGGCGATTTCGGTCAGCGTGAGCCCATCTTTTTTCCACGTAATGAGGTGTCCGGCATTTGTAATCGAGACAACGGCTGAATAACCACCGCGCTGGATCGAACGAGTCGAGACAATTTCAAAGAGTTCAGGGTGCAGGGCGCGTCCGTAGAGCTGGAAGACAAGTTCGGTGACTTTGGGGCGAACAGACAGCACGTAAGACGACTCCTAAAGGACTCCCAACAGTATAAAAACGCGGCCCATACTTCACAAAGATGAGTTCTTTAGACCGGGCCACTCACACGATTCCGATCACCAGGTCGTAGGCGGCATGCGTGCCGGCGGCGATGCCAAAACCCCTCAGCAAAAAAAGCGCTGCAAAAAATATGCCGGCCATCGTCCGAAAAAAGAAGCTATAAAGCTGCAAAGTATCGCCATCCGGACCCACGTAGTGAGCGGCGCTGAAAAGGAGGCTGGTCGACAGTAACGCGCACAACCCCGCCGAAAACATGGAAAAACCGAGCCGTTGCAGCACCCAGACGACCAGCGGCAGCAGGAGCAGGCGAAACAGCACCTCCTCGTAGAGACCGGCACCACAAAAGCCGATTAAGCGTGCCAAAATACCCTCCCATGCAGCCCCGGTTTGCAGTGACCAGAGGTTTTCCTGCAGCTGCGCCAAGCCCACCAAAGCCACCGCCCAGAGTAGGCATTCCCCGGCCATGCCCAAGAGCACAGCCGAACTGTATCGCCAGCGGTCGTGCTCGATGTGATGCCAAGCCAGTAGGCCCAGCACTGTCAGCACTGGCAGCAGAAAATAGGCCCCCAAACCCACACCATCCAGCAACTGTCGCAGCCAGACATCGGCGCCATTGCGGGGGTGGCTGCGGCCCAGCAGCAGTACCCCCCCCTCGTAGGCAAGCACGAGCGGAAGGGTGAATACAAGACTCGTCAGCGGGGTGCGTGACAGGCTCCAGTAGGTCTCCCCCTGCAGAACTACGGCCGTAGGAGTCTCACTGGCCGAGTTTTCTTCACCAGCCGACTCTGTCCCAATGCCCGCAGCGGCGTTTGGAGAGTCGCCGCTGGCAGGGCCAGAAACCTGAAAGAGCGAAAGATCGCTCAGCGATTGCTCGAAACCATCGGCATCGAGGCCATCGTCTGAGGGGCTGAAAAAATGGGCTTTGTGAAAGGAATTGGCAGGAAAGTGTTGCATGCGAATCCGGTTTAGCCACAGCATGAGAGCGGGCTTTTTTTATTTTTTATACACGCCGCAATCAGGTATCAGCCAGCACCTTTTCACGGCACCCATTCAAGAATGCTGGCGCTGCTGGCAAGGATTTTTTACAGGTTTTTTTGAGCGGACATGCCGGTAGTGATTGGCGGAATGCAATGCGCTTGACAAGAGCAGTCATCTCTACAGAATGCACACACAGACGTTGGAACTCGTTGATCTGCGTGTGGCAGGATTGTGCGGCTTGATTGAAAGCGAAGCGGGATTGAAAGAGAAGCGGGGATTCTAACACGCCACGCCCAAGCCCAACACCACTCGACCGGTTTGCGTCTCGATTCGACCAAAAAATAAATTGCTTTCAAAAATCTGTTGTTTGAAAAAATAGGAAAAATGAATTGAATTTTAGGGGGCGACGACTTGAGGGAGCGAAAGTCGACGACCTTGGTCGTGGCCTGGATGTCCCCCCTTTTTTTCTTTTTTGTGAGCGTGGGTTTGCCTTTTGAAGTGCTTCTGCCTGTAGAATCAATCACTTTGATTCGTCTGCCGATTCGTCTCTTGTGGACAAAATCCGTGGGCTTTTAAGCGGGCAGAAATGCACACGTAGGTAACGCACCATGGCGCAATGCCTGATTGGGTGTGGCTCAAACACGGGCCAACGTCGACAGCAACTCGATCGGGCGATCGAGTTGCTGCGGTTTATGCCGGGCATCACCTTGCTCAACGTGAGCCACTTGCGCGAAACACGTCCCATTGGTGGGCCAGTTGGTCAGCCATCCTTCCTGAACGGTGCTTGTCTTATAGAAACCGACCTCTGCCCGCACGATGTGATGGAGATGTTAACTGCGGTTGAGAACACGCTTCATCGCGAACGCGACCAGCGTTGGGGTCCGCGCACAATCGATCTGGATCTGTTGCTCTACGAAGACATTGTGCTGGAGGCAGAGTCGCTGTCTCTGCCACATCCGCGCATGTCAACGCGGCGTTTTGTTCTTGAACCATGCGTCGAGATTGCCCCCGACGTTAAGCATCCACAGACCGGTTGTACGCTGCGGGAAATGCTCGACAACATCTGCAGCCCGCACCTGCACGTGGCTATTGTGGGTGTGCCGGGTGCCGGTGCGCCGGAAGTGGCCGCGGCACTTGCCGATGCCACCCTCGCCCGATTGGTTCACGCACCGGCACAGTTGCCGCCAATAAACTCCCTGTCTGCGCTGACGGTAAACGGTGAGCGAGAGCTAGAAAATGAGTGGCGAAAAGCATTGGTTGCCTGCGCCCAGCCGCTGGCTGTTGCCGATTGGCCGGCAGATCCGCACGGTACGGTCACCGATTATTGGCTCACAACAGTCGCGTTGGCTGCTGCGGAAGTTCTGCCGCCACAAGCGTTGGATCGATTCCATAGCGATTTCTCTCCGATCGCTGCCGACACGGTTGCGCCACATGTTGTGATCCTGCTCACAACAACAGCCGCTGTTCTAGAGGAGCGAATGGCCTTCTGTGCTCGGCAGGCGGCTTTGCATACAGATATTTTTACAGACTTAGCCGCCCTGTGTGCCTCGACCAACCGTGGCACGATGAACGATACACAAGCGATCGATGTTGTGGCCGCGCTGATGCGACTCCAGAAAAGATTAGTGGGCTGCCTGCGGCCGCAGCAGAAGATTTCCACCGTTGAAAGTTTTCGGCCCAAATCGGTCGTTATGCTCGACTCGAGCGACATCGCACAAGCCGCTCTCGATGCGGTGGCTGCCGTCGAGGCAATGGCATAATGCTGGAGATCATCAGCGACCCACAATCGATGCGGAGCGAGGTTCTCAAGGCCCGTGCCGCGGGCCATCGCATCGGCTTTGTGCCAACCATGGGCGCACTGCATGCCGGACACGCGAGTTTAGTAGCCCGGGCAGTGAGAGAGTGTGAAGCCGTGGCCGTTTCGATCTTCGTCAATCCGACACAATTTGGTCCCGCCGAAGATTTTGAACGCTATCCGCGTCAACTCCAAGCAGATTGCCAACTCCTGAATGAATGGAAAGTGCGCTGGGTTTTTGCCCCGGAGGCAGCCGCCATCTATCCCCCTGGCGCTGCCACGCGCGTGGTTGTAGGGGGGCCGGCGGGGTGTTTTGAAGGAGAGGTGCGGCCCGGACATTTCGAGGGAGTGGCCACCGTGGTCTGCCGACTGTTTCTCGCCGTTCCGGCCGATGCGGCCTACTTCGGTGCAAAAGATTGGCAACAAACGCTGGTTGTCAAGCGGATGGTATGCGATCTGGGTCTGGCGGTTGACGTAGTGGTTTGCCCGACTGTCCGCGAACCAGATGGATTGGCGATGAGTTCGCGCAACGCATTGCTCACACCCGATGAACGCCACCGCGCTGTCGCGTTGTTTGAAAGCCTGTGTTGTGCCGAGCGGATGTGGCTGGCGGGATTCGCTGTTGCCGGTATAGAGCAGGCGATGCGTGAAGCACTGCAGGCTCGCAGCGTCAGCGTTGACTATGCGGTAGTTGTCGCTGCGGATTCGCTGGAGCCATACGATGCCTCCCTGGCGGTCTCCCAATCCGGTGCGAAAGCCCTGCCCGTTCCAGTAGCCCTCGTTGCTGGCCGCGTAGGATCGACCCGGCTCATCGACAATCGTGTACTCCCAGCTCGCACTTGATGCAAAACATAAACCCGATTCACGGATGCTCTCAACGCTCTTCCACATTCCGTCGCAGATTCAATTTTCCAGCACGGCCCTGCCCCTGTTTGGCTGGGGATTTTTGCTGGTGGTGTGGGCAGTTTTGGGTGGCATCGGTTGCGCGTGGGGCATCAGGAGTTATGGCCTGCGTGCAGCAGCGAGCATGCTGGGCATGCCGCTGGCCATCACTGCTGCGATGATCCTCTGGCTTTTGCCCGCTCTCGATGATGGGCTGGGGATTCCGGTGCGGGGCTACGGTGTCATGTTGCTGGTCGCTAGTGCGGCCGGTATCTGGCTATCGATTGTGCGTGGCCGCGAGCAAGGCTTCGACGCCGACACGATTCTTGCGCTGGGGATGGAAGTATTTCTGTGGGGGATTGTCGGCGCGAGGCTGTTCTACGTCATCGAATATCGCGAGCAGTTTTTTCCACCAGGGCGAAGCTTGCTGGCATCGCTACCCGCTGTGCTCAATATCCCCGCTGGTGGTTTGGTCGTGTTTGGATCGCTCCCGACGGCGGCTTTTGCGGCTTGGCGGTTTGCAAAGCGTCGCGGGCTATCGCTTTTAGCGCTGGCCGACTGCATTGCGCCGGGCCTGCTCGTCGGGCTGGCCATCGGCCGCGTGGGATGTTTTTTAAACGGCTGTTGCTACGGCGGCCCATGTGCCCTTCCATGGGCCGTGCGCTTTCCACCGGATAGTCCGCCGTGGCTTGAGCAGGCAGCGCAGGGACTCCTGCAACCGGCTGCCGATGCCGCCGGAGCCCGCGTGTGGAGCCTGCCTATCCACCCAACGCAGCTTTACGCCAGCATGGATGCGGCGCTGCTAGCCGCACTGGCCGTCTGCTTCACGCCCTTTGCCCGTCGCCGCGGCGAAGTCTTTGCCCTCGTGCTGACCCTCCACCCGATCTCGAGGCTGTTGTTAGAGGCGATTCGCGTGGATGAGCCACCCGCGTTTGGGAGCCTGCTTTCAATCTCGCAGTGGGCCTCGCTTTTCCTCCTCTTGTTTGCGACGGCTCTTTGGTGGTGGCTTGCGCAGCAGCCGCTCCTGCTGCGTGAGGGAATCGGTGTTTTGGCAGCGGGTAACAGCGGTGAGGCTTCCCCAGCCAGCGTCCAGCAGCGACAGTAAAGACCTGAAAACGACAGACCAACGGTAGAAAAAATGTTGGGGAACTTACCCCCGGCTGTCAGCGTCAAATTGTGAGGCGTAGCGTGGGTATCCGTTCCAAAGACACACCAAGCGCCAGAATAGTCAGTAGCACAGCAACCGACAGGGGCCTTGTGGCTGAGGCGGTTGCCGGCAGTCGCTCGGCGTTTACCGCGTTGGTCCAACGGCACGAGGGTCAGATTCACGCGCTGCTTGAGCGGCTGTGCGGTTGCCACGAAACAGCGCGTGATTTAGCGCAGGAGACATTCGTGTCGGCTTTCAAAAATCTCCACACCTTCCAACACCGCAGCGAATTTTTTACATGGCTCTACCGCATCGCTTGCAATCATGCGTTTACCGCACGGCGACGCCCGAATGCCTTCAGCAGTGGGTTGCACGATCCGTCACGCGCAACCAGCGCACATGCCGGCAGCCCTGCCGCTCAACCTTGCGAACCAGTGGCACCAGATACCGATGTGTCGGCGCGACTCGACCAGGAAGAGTTGCGGCAGCAACTCGCTAACGCTCTCGGTCAGATCGACGAACGGTTTCGACAGGTGGTTGTCCTTTGCGATATGCAGGGGGCCAGCTACGAAGAAATCGCAGAGATCCTTGAAGTTCCTATCGGCACAGTGCGTAGCCGTCTGCATCGTGGGCGCACCAGTCTACGACAGATATTGGCAGACCTCTAAGAATTTTTTCATGACACACCCCGACGATGCAAACCGATTGATGATGCTCTCCGACCCGCGCTTGAGCGAGTGGATCGATGGCCGTCTCTCTACGACTGAGGCTGCCGAAGTCGAGCAGATTGTGCGCCAGTCACCAGAGCTCACTCGCTTGGCAAACGATCTACGCGCAATCAAGCGGGCGCTCTCCCAGAGCAAAACGCACGCACCAAATGCCAGCTTTGTGCAGGGAGTGATGCAGGCCATCGATGCAGCCGTCGAGCAGTCAGAAAGCGGCGTGCAGAACCAGAAAATTGCCAACGAATGGCAGCACATTGAAGAGCAGCGAATTGCCGAAGAGCGTGCGGAAGCTGGCGAGGACGCGAGTGCGGTCGAGGAATCCGCCGGTCGAGAAAAGATGCTGCCAACGCATTGGAACCGATACTGGCAGATTCTAGCGCTGAGCGGCGCACTGGCGGCGGGAGTGCTGGTCTCAATCGTTATCGACAAGTCGCGCAGCGAGAAAAATCTTGGAGAGGAAACAGCGCTGCTGCAAAAAAAGCAATCAGCTTCGCCATCCCCAGCTTTGCCTCGATCGCTGGCTGCTGCTGCGACTGCGCAAAACGGCACAGTGCATCTGTCGGCAGCCGCTGCTCCACCGGAAGGTTTACGGGTGCGGGTGCGCATGCAGAATAAAAACGGTCACGAACGACTGGAAGAACTCCTCGCCGCCAGCGATTTTCGCATCGAGAGTAGTGACAATGAGCCGCAGCAGATCATTGGAACCGGATCAGTGGAGGCCATAGACGCTCTCTTAGCGTCCCTCGCCGAACCATCAGAGAGCCTGTTGCTGGAGGAGATACCGCTCCTGCTTGCGGCGGCAGATACTTCGGCCACTCGCTTTGCTCCCCCCAGCCCACTCGCAAACTCATTCCCACAGCCGTCATTGCGTCAAGCCAAGACGAATGAAATCAAGACGAACGAAGCCCAGACGAACGAAGCCCAGACGAACGAAGCCCAGACGGACGAAGCCCAGACGGACAAAGCCCAGACGGACGCACGAGCCGCCGCCCCCGGACTCGCTAGCGCTGATCTGCAGGTGGCGGCAGCCCAATCAGTCGCTCAGAAGAGTGACAACCGCAACGGCGACAAGGCCGGCAGCGTTTCCCAGTCACAGGCCAAGCGAGTCGCGCATGCCGTTCGCCTGTGCATTGAAATCATTGACGATGCGCCAAACGATGACCTTCAAGGCCTTCAAGAGCCTCAAGGCCTTCAAGGCGTTGCACCATGAGCGATTCTCTCCAGCCAGACACGCCGGCCGCATCGCCAAACGGAGGGCATTCGGTTGTCACCATTCGCTGTCGGATGAACGGGCCACTCGTGGTAGAGATGTCACAACCCTCCACCAGCGAGCCCCATGCAGGGTTCATTGAACTGCGAGTTATCGATCACCTAGGGCAGGCATTCCCGCTGCCGACACTCAAGCGTGCGGTGGCCCTTTGTCGGTGTGGTCGGACAAAAAACCGTCCTTTTTGTGATGGCACACACACAATAACTGGTTTTGAGGCTGCCAATTTGGCAACCGAAATCTCTGATGCCTAATTATTCTGAATAAGATAATTGCTCATGTGGCGGAAAGTGTTCCTTTAAAGCCACTTACAGCATGGCTGCCAGGTAAAAAAGTGCCCCGAATAGCGGGAGCGATATGGACTCATTTCTAAATGCCCTGTACGGTTAGGGGGCAGCACCCGAGGTATCTGCGGTCCCGCCGTATTGTTTTGCACATACATTCACATTCAATGTCTCACCACAGAATCAACTTTTATCAGCGGTACAGCGTGGGGATCATGGCGATCCTTGTGTTTTTGCTGCCGATGGTGGTGGTGGGGGCGATCAAGGCCAAGGGAAACAACCGCAATGACGTAAAGGGTTGGCTGCCCCTGGAATACCCAGAAACTAAGACTTACGGCTTCTTTCGTCGCAATTTTCAGGGTGAGGAGTTTATTCTCATCAGCTGGGAGGGTTGCACGATGGTCGATCCACGGCTGGAACTTCTGGCCCGAAAATTGTTGCCGCCGGCCGAGGAAGCATCCCGTATCGACAGGCCGCTTTACTTCAAAACGGCCCAAACAGGCCCACGAGCGGTCAGTCGGATGACCGCCGAACCGCTCAATCTTGAGCCCGAAGAGGCAATTTCCCGGTTAACCGGGGCCCTGATAGGTCCAGCCCCAAAGGGAGTTGTGCCCGGTTCAGCCGAAGACAACCTAGAGCAGCGGCAGACCTGTTTAGTGCTCACCCTGGCCGACACAGCGCGAGCCAATTTGCACGGCGCAATCGACTTGATCAAGCAGGTTGCGGCGGAGGAATGTGGTGTTCCTGAAAAGGCAATCCACATGGGTGGGCCACCGGTCGACAACGTCTCCATCGATAAGGCAGGGCAAACGAGCGTGACGGTGTTATTTGCGCTCTCGTTGGTGGTCGGATTTTTTGTCAGTTGGTGGAGCCTAAAAAGTAAACTGCTCGTAGGCCTCGTGCTTGCCTCAGGCGTTTACAGCATGTTTGCCAGCCTGGCAGTCGTCTGGTATTCCGGCTATCCGGTCGATGCGATTCTCTTAACAATGCCATCGCTCGTCTACGTGGCGACCACAAGCGGGGCGATCCATCTGGCCAACTACTACCGCGATCAGATTGCCGAAACCGGAATCGTTGATGGGGCTGCTGGCCGCTCCGTGCACCACGCTCTGCTGCCGCTATCGCTGGCCACCGGTACGACCGCCATTGGTCTGGCAACGTTGGCAGTCAGCGAACTCGTGCCGATCCGCATGTTCGGAATCTTTTCGGCAATCGGCGTAGTGGTCAGCTTTTTTGTGTTGATTTCGTTTATGCCGGCGGCACTAGAACTCTTTCCGCCCAAGCTCAAGGTTGGCAAGTCTGTGGACGATCAGTCGAACGCCGATTGGCGGCCGATTGAGGCCAGTCGCTGGTGGCGTCTTGGACAATGGGTCACCCGGCACAACGGCATGGTGACCATGGCCTGCCTGCTTGTGATGGGGGCTGTGGGCTACGGCATGACGCGCGTGGAAAGCAGCGTGCAGCTGATGAGGCTTTTTTCACCGAATGCCCGGATTCGTACCGACTACCGTTGGCTGGAAACACACCTCGGCCCGCTCGTGCCCATGGAGATTCTGGTGCGGATGGACGAGAAAGATTGCAAACTCACTTTTTTAGAGCGGATGGAACTCGTCGGTAGTATTCAGCGTGAAATTGGCAAACTTGATGAAGTGGGAAGCTCGCTCTCAACGATCACTTTTGGCCGCAATTTGGATTCGGGCGAAGGTGGAGACGGAATGAGCGGCGCTGCCGCGCGGGCCTTTGGCCTGGGCGCTCGCACCAAACGCAGCGTGCTCAACCGTCGCCTGATGGCACACCGACAAGACTTTCTAAACGGCGACTATCTGCGCGAGGCCACGCTGCCCGATGGTCGCGAGCAGGAGTTATGGCGCATCAGTGCACGGGTGAGCGCCACAAAAGAAGTTGACTACGCCCTTTTTCAGCGCGACCTGCGCACAAAGATCGATCCAATTCTTGCCAATCTGGGCGCCAGCGGCATCTCGGTCGACTACACGGGATTAGTGCCGTTGGTCTACAAGGCCCAGCACTCGCTGTTAGACGGTTTGATTTTTGGCTTTGTGACAGACTTTGCGATTATCGTAGTGGTCATGGTGTTGCTCTGCCGGGCAACCTCTGCCGGTCTGGTGCTGCTCCTGCCGGCAGCGTTTCCCGCGATCATGGTGTTTGGCGCCATGGGTTGGGGCAACTCGCTGCTCAAGTCGCTCGACGCGGGCACGCTGCTGATCGACATCGGCACAGTGATGGCGCCGAGCGTAGCGCTGGGAGTGACGGTCGATGACGTGGTTCACTTTATGCTTTGGTTTCGGCGCGGCATTGCCGACGGTCTCGACCGCAAGCAAGCCGTGATGCTCGCTTATAAAGGCTGTGCGCGGGCCATGTATCAAAGCTGGGGCGTGATTGGCATCGGACTGTCGGTCTTCTCGCTCTCGCCGTTTGGCCCAACGCAGCGATTTGGACACATGATGCTGGCGATGCTCACGATCGCACTCGTCGGCAACCTCGTGTTTCTGCCGGCGTTGCTGGCCGGACCGCTGGGAGCCGTTTTCAGTGGGAGCGTGCTGCGCATTGAGCGAAAAAAAGCCAATCGCATGGAACGCCGAAAGGTAACGGCCGACTCCGGTAGCGACGCCCTGCCCCCGCCCCACGTGTTGCCGGGTCCGGTGGCCAAGAAGGCCGTGCACGCCTGAATAGCGCGACGAGGATGAGAATCCATAGGCGCGGTAGATTTTTTGTCCGGCGCGTTTAGGCTCAGGGTTCACATCCAACCCAGCCTGCCCTCCCCAGATGGACCCCATCGTGACAGAAGTAGTGAGAGACAATGCGTCGCCGACGAATCTTCCCAGCACCGACTCCGGTCTGCCAGTAGCGACCGTACGACTCAAGCCGAAGCGTGCCCGGCCGTTTTTTGGTCGGCATCCGTGGGTGCTGGAAAGTGCTGTGCTCCGGGTGGAGGGTGCGCCAGTTGGTGGCGATGTGGTTGATGTGACCACGCACGACGGCCACTTCATTGCCCGCGGTCTTTGGAATGTCTCCAGTAAGCTGCGCATCAGGCTGTACGCTTTCGATGCCACTACAAAGCTGGATGCAACGCTCTGGCGGTCGCGGTTAGAGTCGGCCATTGCCTTGCGTCGATCCCTAGGATTGGATGATCGCCGAGAGGCCGCCCGCCTGATTAACAGTGAGGGAGACGCCCTTTCCGGACTCATTGTTGACCGCTACGCAGACTATCTATCCGTGCAGGTGACGGCACTGGCAATGTCCCTGCGACTGGATGAAATTTGCAACGCATTAGAGACACTCGTTCAGCCAAAAGGGATTGTGCTGCGTGGTGCAGAACGCGGACTTTCCAAGCTAGAGGGGCTCCATCTGTCGGACCGCCTCATGCGGGGCAGCGCACCGGCCGGCCCGATTTTTGTTATGGAACACGGCCTCAAGTTTGGCGTTGATCTCACGGAGGGCCAGAAGACCGGTTTTTATCTCGATCAGCGAGACAACCGACAGGCGGCCGCGCGAATGGCTCGCGGCCGTCGCGTGCTCGATATGTTTTGCTACTCGGGTGGCTTCGGTGTTGCCTGCGCTGTGCAGGGAGGGGCACGCAGCGTGCTGGCAGTTGATTCCAGCGAGAAGGCAACCGTGCTGGCGAAAGCCAACGCTGATTTGAACGGTGCTGCGAATGTGACGGTCGAAACGGCTGACGCGTTCGAAAAACTCGCCGCCCTGGAAAGTGCTGGGGAAAAATTTGGCATGGTCATCCTCGATCCACCGAAGTTTGCCAGAAGCCGCACCGCTACCCTCGATGCCCTCCGTGCCTACCACCGGATCAATCGGTTAGCGGTCGACCTTTTGGAGCCAGGCGGCGTGCTCATCTCCAGCAGCTGCTCAGGCGCGGTCTCCCGCGAGGATTTTATAATGATGCTCTCGGGCGTTGCCCAGCGCAGCGGTCGCTCAATCCAGATTCTGGAATGTCGCGGAGCTGCACCGGATCACCCGGTGAGCGTCAGTTGTCTGGAGGGGGAATACCTCAAGTGCGTCATCGCTCGAATAGCGTAGCGATCTCGGGCCCGCTTACAGCTTTCGCAATCGCGTGTATTCATCCATCGTCACGGTCGTTAGCTCGCCGTCATCGCGTGCCAGAATCAGCACATCGCTGTAGACCTTGTCGTCTGGGTTGCGACGGAAGTGCAGTCCATGGCGGCGACGCTCGCGACGCAACACCTTGCCGATAGTCGTTGTGCTCCACTGCGCACTTGATCCGATGGTGACACCGTGGATCACCTCGATGCGGTCGCCCGGCTGAAGGTGATCGTAGAGATTGCGAGATTGAAATTCTTCGGGCGTCATGGGGCTCTCCAAGGCACTGGGCAATCCTCAGACCTCCTTCGACTCGATCCACTTCATCATTTTCCGGAGCTGGCGGCCAGTCTCGGTGAGTTTGTGTTCGCGTTCGCGGCGACGCGTTGCCTTAAACATGGCCGCACCGCCACGGTTTTCCAAAATCCAATCGCGGGCAAATTGTCCCGAGCGAATCTCCTCGAGGATCTTTTTCATCTCCGCCCGAGTTTCGTCGGTGATGATGCGTTTGCCGCGGGTGTAATCGCCGTACTCAGCCGTGTTGGAGACGCTGTAACGCATGTACTCCAGCCCGCCTTGATAGAAAAGATCAACGATCAATTTCATCTCATGCAGGCATTCAAAATAAGCCATTTCTGGCTGGTATCCGGCCTCCACGAGCGTATCAAAACCAGCCTTGATCAACTCAGAGACACCGCCACAGAGCACGGCCTGTTCGCCGAACAGATCCGTCTCGGTTTCCTCGGCAATCGTTGTTTCCAAAACCCCGGCGCGCGTGCCACCGATACCCTTGGCGTATGCCAGACCAATTTTCTTGGTTTCTGCGGAGGCACCCGCTCCGAGTGCAATCAAGCACGGCACACCGCCTCCCTTGACGTATTCGCTGCGCACTAAATGGCCGGGGCCTTTGGGAGCAACGAGCAAAATGTCGTGTCCCGGTGGTGGCTCGACCTGACCAAAATGGAAGTTGAACCCGTGGCTGGCCATGAGTATGGCCCCCTTCTTCAGGTGCGGCAGGATCGACGTGCGGTAAGCGTCCCCCTGCAGTTCGTCGGGCAGCAGGATGTTGATGACGTCTGCCTGCTTGACAGCATCCATAATCGACAGGGGCTCAAAACCATGGCTTTTGGCGAGATCAAAATTCTTGCCACCGGGCCGCTGTCCCACCACAACCTTTAGACCGCTATCGCGCAAATTCTGCGCCTGTGCATGGCCTTGGCTGCCGTAGCCGAGGATGGCGATTGTTTTGCCATCGAGAACCTTGATGTCGGCATCAGCGTCGTAGTAGATCGTGGCAGGCACGGGAAACTCCTGAGGTTTGAAGCGGAAAGAGAGAAGCCGAAAAAGGAAACGGTGAACGGACAACAGGGACGCATGGACGGGAGCAGCATGGACGGGAGCTAAACTCAACAGAGAGGCCGTGGCTTCAGGCAAGCGACTCGCGTGCCGAAGCAGAGTCGGCCGGGCGGGCGCCATCGGCCGCCTCAGTAACCTCACGCGTTGGCGGGCTGCCACGCACCATCGCAATGCGTCCTGTGCGCACAAGCTCCACGATGCCCAGCGGTCGCATCAACTCGATAAACCCTTCGATCTTCTTCTCAGTGCCCGAGATTTCGACCACAACGCCATCGGCAGCAACGTCAACAATCCGTCCCCGAAAAACTTCGGCAAGTTCCTTGACTTCAGTGCGGGCAGCTCCAGCGATTGCAGCCACCTTGATGAGCATCAAATCCCGTTCGACATAATTACGGGAGCTGATGTCGTCCACGCGGACAACCGTTACGATCTTCTCCAATTGGCGACGCACTTGGTCGAGCACGCGGTCGTCGCCACGCAGCACGAAGGTCATCCGCGAGAAGCCCCTGTCTTCGGTTTCGCCAACGGCGAGGCTATCGATGTTGTAGCCGCGGGAGGCCAGCATCCCCGAAACGTGCGCGAGTACGCCGGGAACATTTTGCACAGTGGCTGAAAGAACGTGTCGCATGTCGCCATTCGGCAAGGGTTTGCCGCACAGGGGAAAACGGGCAGGAATGGTGAAACACCGTAGGGAGTCTAGTGTGGATAAACCGCACGGTTCAAGCCGTGCCCATTCCCAGCCTCCAACGGGCGGGGCCTTGGTTTGTCGCCGGGAGCGGGGATGCCGAGCGTGCGTTGACAGAGCAGGGAAAAACCCGATAGTTTTGCAGACCCCTGGCCTCTATTGCCTGCAATGTTTCCCCAAACCCCGATGAGCGTATGACCGCAGCCAACGTCCTCGCACAAGAATTGATCGAAGCTGGTGTGCATTTCGGCCACCGAGCCAGCCGTTGGAATCCCAAGATGAAGCCCTACATCCATGGGCGACGCAATCTGATCCACATCATCGATGTTCGGGAAACGATCCGCGGTCTGCTACGGGCTCGAAAATATCTCAAGCAAGTAGCCTCCACCGGCAGTCTTGTGCTCTTTGTTGGCACCAAACGACAGGGCGCCGAGGCAGTGGCTCGAGAGGCAGCTCGCTGCGGTATGCCCTACGTGAGTGACCGCTGGCTGGGCGGCACGCTGACGAATTTTCGCACCATTCGCAATCGACTGGCGCGGTTGGAGCAACTCGAAAAGTTGCTGCCTTCGGATGAGTTCGGAGCGTATTCAAAGAAGATGCAGTCTTCGCTCCGTCGGGAGTATCGCAAGATGCTGCGCAACCTCGGCGGCATCCGCACGCTCGCTCGATTGCCCGAATGCTTGGTCGTTATCGATCCCAAGAAAGAAAAGAATGCCATTAATGAGGCACGCAAGACGGGCATCACAACCGTGGCCCTCATCGACACCGACTGCGATCCTGACGTAGTTGATCTGCCGATTCCCGGCAACGATGACTCCATCCGTTCGATTGAATTAGTTGCCGCCCGACTGGCCGATGCCATTCTGGAAGGCAAAGCACAAACAGCGACCGAAGCGCAGGTTTCGGCAGAGGGCGCAGATGTGTCAACGGATGAGGCCGGGGGCAGCAGGCCAGCAAAACCAGCCCCACGTGCCCGGCCTTCGATTGCAAAACGCGCTGTTCCCAAGCCGCCCAAGACCTAACACCAGTGGGCACAGGGTTGTCGCGGTGGTCGCGGTTGTCGCGAAGGATGGCGAACGGTGGTCGCGAAGGATGGCGAAAGACAGTCGGTTGCTCGTGATCGAATCGCCAGTTGGCCCGTCGGAGTTGTGTGTCGGAGTTGTGTCTCGGAGTTGTGTTTTGATCCGGGCATGACCGCTGCACCAGCCAGTTGGGCATCACCAGCACACGCCGTCGTAACGTCTTTTATGCATTAAAAAAACAAGTTGCCCGAAAACTCGACCGAAAACGAAAACTCGACAAGAAACGAAAGTTCAGCGGAAAATCCAAGGAGAATGTTGTTATGGCTGAGATCAGTGCTGCGGCAGTTATGAGCCTGCGTGAAAAAACGGGCCTGCCAATGATGGAATGCAAGAAAGCCTTGCTGGAGAGCGGCGGCAATACCGATCAGGCTGTTGAGTGGCTGCGAAAACAGGGGATTAAAACACAGGCCATGCGGTCCGACCGCGAAACCTCTACCGGCCGCTTGGCTGTCTATACCGATCTGGCCAAGGGCGTTGGTGCGATGATTGAACTCAAGTGCGAGAGCGCACCGGTGGCCAACAGTCAAGATTTTAAAGATCTTGCCAATGACTTCGCCAAGCAGCTGGCCCTCGGCCCCGGCGCACAAACGGCGGCTGAATTGCTCACCCAACCGAGTCCAACCGTTTCTGGCCGCACGCTGGGCGAACTCAAAGACGACCTTTTTAATCGAATGCGAGAGGTGTTTGAGTTGTCTCGTATCTGCCGAATTGATGCTCCCTGCGGTGGCTACGCCCATCACGACGGCACGAAGGCTGCGTTGGTTGAGTTGACCGGCCAGACAACGTCAGCAGACGCGATGGTTGTCGCCAAAGACATTGCCATGCATGTTGTGGCTACTGATCCCAAGGCGCTCGCGAAGGAAGATCTCGATCCACAACTGGTGGAAAAGGAGCGAGAAATCTTGACTGAGGCCGCGCGAAAAGAGGGCAAGCCTGAAAACATCATTGCCAAGATGATCGACGGTCGGCTGCGAAACTTTTTTAGCCAATGCGTTTTGCTCGAACAGCCGTTCGTAAAAGATGACAAGCAAACCGTCGGACAGTTAGCCAAGGGCACGGGTCTGGAGATTAAGCGGATGGAGAACTGGAAGATGGGCGGCTGAGCATGTCTTCGATCGATCCTGGCCCCTACAGCCGTGTCTTATTAAAACTTTCCGGCGAGAGCTTCGCACGACCGGGCGAGCGCGGCATTGCCATGGACGAGGTCGTCCATATCGCGAAGCAGACGGTGCAGGCGGTGTCGCGCGGGGTGCAATTGGCCGTTGTGATCGGCGGTGGCAATATCCTGCGCGGCGGCTCTTTCACGGCTGGCAATGCATCGATTCAAGAGGCAACCGCGCATTCGATGGGCATGCTGGCGACTGTGATCAACGGACTGGCGCTGCAAGACGCTCTGGAGAGCCTCGGGGCTCAGACGCGATTGATGACAGCCGTTCGCATGGATGGCGTAGCCGAGCCGTACATTCGTCGCCGTGCTAGGCGGCATCTGGAAAAAGCGCGAATCGTGATTTTGGCTGCCGGTACAGGCAGTCCATTTGTGACGACCGACACAGCCGCCGCCCAGCGTGCCCTTGAATTAGAGGCGGACATTTTATTGAAGGCCACTCGCGTTGACGGCGTCTACTCCGATGATCCAGAGAAGAATCCGCATGCAATGCTCTACCGTGAGCTCACCTACCAACAGGTTCGCGAGCAAAATCTACGCGTCATGGACGCAACCGCTATCTCGCAGTGCATGGAGCATGCGATGCCAATCCTGGTTTTCAACTATCGTAAAGAAGGCAACATTGAGAGGGCCGTGGCTGGCGAGAAGGTCGGCACACTTGTGAGCGCCCGCCGCGACGCGGTTGTTTGAAAGTTGGCCGCTTGCTTCCCGCGGGAGTATCCTGCCAGAATGGGGGCCAATCGGCCGGCGTTCCGGTACCACACTAGCAGGGAGGTCTTCCCATGTCCGCAGACGATATTTTGTACGACGCAGAACAACGAATGGAGAAGGCAGCCGAAGTGTTTCGCCATGCTCTCACAGGCATCCGAACTGGGCGGGCTAATCCGGGGCTTGTCGATTCACTGCGCGTCGAAGTCTACGGATCGCCGACCCCAATCAAGGCTTTGGCGAGCGTGGGTGCCCCTGAGCCCAATCAAATCGTTGTGCGTCCCTTCGACCCAGGCACGATTAAGGACATTGAAAAGGCGTTGCATGCCAGCGGGCTGGGCTTGAATCCGCAGAGCGACGGCCGCGTGATTCGGATCACAATCCCCGCACTTTCCACCGATGTGCGTCGCAAGATGACAGCGCGCATCAAGGAACTCGCGGAGGAATCACGCGTCTCCATTCGCAGTGTGCGTCGGGATGCCAATAAAGCTGCCGACACCGAAAAAACAGACGGCACTCTCACCGAAGACGACTGCGATACAACGAAGGAAGAAGTGCAGGAACTCACCAAGAAGTTTGAAGCAAAAGTTGGTGATTTAGCCAGAATCAAGGAAGGCGAAGTGATGGAGGAATAGCCTGCCAAGCTCAAGCAACTCTGCGGATTGCAGGAGAGCCGGCGAGCCAACCGACAGTCATTCCTCTGACAAGCGGCTTCAAAGAGCCGAGATGCAAGCTGCTGAGAAGAAATACATGCCAGAGAGTATCCCGCGAGCCATGGAAGTTGGCATCCGCATCTGCTTGCTGCTCGCGATACTATTCTCGATCTGTGGTGGATTGGATCAGGCCACTGCAGAGCCACCGCCAGTGGCAGCGCCAACGCAACCGATCGCAGAGGCTCCGTTGCGGGTGGCCGTCACGCCGATTGCCTCGGCCATCGAGTGGACGGGCCAACGCCCGACTGGAGTGGTGATCGACATCTGGAACGAAATCGCCGGACGGATTGGCGTTGCAACCGACTTTGTACTGGCACCGACTTTTACCCGGTTGCTCGAGGTGCTGCCGGCTGGCCAGGCCGATGTGTCGCTGGGCCCACTGGCGATCACAGCAGAGCGGGAGCAGATGATCGACTTCACTCACGCAATTTTTAATTCCGGCATGCGAATCGCCGTACGCAATCGCAACGATTCTGGATTTCTGGCAGCCGTCAAATCATTTCTTTCGTGGCAACTTCTCGAATTATTGGGGTGCGTGATGGCCTTGGCCTTCTTGACTGGGCACGTGCTGTGGTGGTGCGAACGCCGTGAAAACCCCAACTCCTTTCCCCGGCACTATCTGCGAGGCGTCGGGGAGGCGATGTGGTGGATCGGTTGCACGATTGTCACTGGCGGGTGTGATAACAAACATGTGGGCAGTACGCTAGGACGCACGATTGCCTTCGGTTGGATGGTAGGCGGGATCGTGCTGCTGGCATCATTCACCAGCGTCCTCACCGCCACGATCACGGCCGAGCGAGTGGTGGGGACGATTCATGGACCGCGCGATCTGGCCGGCCGCACAGTGGGCTGCCAACAGGCAGGACTGTCGGCAAAGACCGCCAAGCAGCGCGGCGCTCTCGTTCAGGAGTTTCCGACGGTCAAAGAGGCGCTCGATGCGCTTGCGCTTGGAATGGTGGAGGCCGTGGTGAGCGAAAACCAGTCGCTCATGTTCCTTGTGAACCAGCCCAACCGCGTCGGCATGCGACTGGTGGGTCCGATTTTCGAAACATTTGACTCGGGCTTCGGGGTGCCGACTGGTAGCCCGCTGCGCAAGCGGCTCAACCAGGCCATTCTTGAAATCCGCGAAGACGGCACGCTTGAGCGCATCAAGGAAGAGTGGCTGGGCAGGCGCGAGTAAACACCGCGCGGCCCCGAGTTTGCCGCGCATGCTTTTAGGAGATGCTTGTGAGCTGGCGTGCTGCAGGAGCAACGACCGACTCAGGGTGCATCAGTCGTTTCATTCAAGAGCATCTTTTTTGAGAGGCTCATTCCAACCGCGCAGCTTGACGTGCATCTGCGCAACCTGGCCCATGAAGTGAGGCATGGAGTATTTGGTTGCGGCGAGCAGCATGTGCTCCCGCGCCCTGGCGATTGCACCGGTAGCTTCATAATAGAGGCCCAAATAGAGATGCGCATAACACCGCTGGTTGCGCTGGGCCGCTTGGGTGCCTCTGTCGGCTGCCGCGAGCACAGCCTGTTCATCGAGCGAGTTTTTATAGAAGGCCAGAACTTCTGTGAGCGGCACCCGCAGATCCCTACCGACCGGCAGCATGGCCTGCTGGGCCGCCTGTAGGCTCTTGGCCCGCGTCACGCAGGCAAAATGCCAGGCCGGATTTTCAATGTCGTTGGGATTGACGGTGCGGTGCAGTTCAAACTGCCGCTGCCCGTCCGCAAAGCGATCGGCGTAATAGAGCGCAAGCCCCCGTTGCCAGAGCGAGGGTTCCAGTTGCGGCTGGGCAAGGACGATTGCATCGAACAGGCGGGCCGATTCCTGTGGCTGGGCAGCAAAGAAAAGATCGACGGCTGCATCCAAGCTCAGCGGTGGCTCATTCGCATGGCTACCGGACTGTAGAGTGGCAAATGCCAAGCTGAGACAGACAAAAACACTCGCGATGGATTGCATAATTGATTGCCCGAGAAGAACTCCATGGAGCAGAATTCTCCGAACGGTCGTTGTGGACGCGGGGTGGAGGGTAGAGCAGAAGTATGACAGGATTTAGGAGATGAATGGATTGGCTGTGGCGGGATTATCGGGGAAAAACGCCGCCGTGGGCCGCTCGTTGACTGCTGGCCGTCGCGAACGTAGATTCCAGCGGCTTGCGCGCGTTTTTTAGCGTTTGTCTGGCAGAAGCACCGATCCCCACTTTGAAAGGCCTCGATTCGCACATGGCAACCACGCTCCGCAAAAAGTCTGCCGGTAAAAAGTCTGCCGGTAAAAAGTCGTCCAAGAAAATAAACAAGGCCGCCAAGTCTGGCCGGATGATCTATTTCTTCGGCGCTCAAAAGTGCGACGGCGACGGCACGATGAAGGCCCTGCTCGGCGGCAAGGGAGCCAACTTGGCCCAGATGACCAAGATCGGCCTGCCGGTGCCCTGCGGCTTTACGATCACAACGCAGGTCTGCAT
>CAMBUD010000032.1 GCA_945871035.1 Planctomicrobium piriforme
GTTTGTGACATCGATGACACTTACCTTGAGCGGGCAAAGCAGCGGTTTCCTGAGGCCCGCTTCTACAACGACTACCGCGAACTGCTCGGTGCTGAAGTTGGCAAAGTAGACGCCGTTGTTGTCAGCACTGCAGACCACAACCATGCACCGGCGACACTCCGCGCCATCCGTAACAAGATGCACGTCTACTGCGAGAAGCCGCTAGCGCACACGGTGGCCGAGGCACGATTGGTGGCTGAGGAAGCCAAGAAGGCTGGTGTTGTCACGCAAATGGGGACGCAAATCCACGCTGAAGAAAACTACCGGCGCGTGGTTGAGATCATCAACTCTGGCGCCATTGGAGACGTGACGGCGTGTCATGTCTGGGCTGGCAAGAGCTGGGGTGGTGGCGAGCGTCCCGCAGAGGGCGAACAACCACCGGCAACGCTGCACTGGGACCTCTGGCTTGGCCCAGCACCCGAGCGGCCGTTTAGCCCTGGTCGCTACCATCCCGCGCAGTGGCGTCGTTGGTGGGATTTTGGCAACGGCACGCTTGGCGATATGGGGTGCCACTATATGGATTTGCCATTTTGGGCGCTCGACCTGCGGCATCCAACCGCATGCATGGCCGAGGGAGAACCCGTTCATCCCGAGACCTGTCCACTGGGATTAGTTGTGCGGTATGAGTTTCCAGCACGCGGCAATAAGCCTCCCCTGCAACTGACGTGGTACGACGGCAATCGCACGCCTGAAGAGGTCGCCGGTCAGCGCGTGCCCAATAGCGGCGTTATGTTTGTCGGCAGCGAGGGAATGATGTTTGCCGACTACGGCAGCTATCGATTCTTTCCGAGCGAGAAATTTGCCAACTACAAGCCACCCCAGCAGACAATTCCGCCTTCGATCGGGCACCATGCTGAATGGATTGCTGCCTGCCGTAATGGAACGCCCACCACCTGCAACTTCGATTACTCAGGGGCGCTTTCCGAAGCGGTGCTCTTGGGCAACGTGGCTTACCGCACTGGTAAACGCCTCCAATGGGACGCCGCAGCATTGAAAGCTACCAACTGCCCAGAGGCCGACCGCTTGATCCGTAAGGCCTACCGTCCCGGCTGGGAAGTGGCCTAGCTGGCCATGGATTAAGGACTGGCTAGCCGTGGAGAACTTTTCCATGGGCAGCTAGAGCCGAGCGCCAAGAGCCGAGGGCCAAGAGCACCGCCATTTACTGCTGCTGTCGAATGCTGCTGGGCTTTACGGCGCAGCACGCAGACGAATGTTGCGAAAATGAACCTCGTCGCCGTGACCGAGAAAGCCGATGTGGCCCGTTGTTCGAGCCAGTCCCGGGTGAGCCTTGCCATCGGGCGTTGGCGCCCCACCACGAAAGGGCTCAATGTCTGCGTCCACAATGGTCTCGCCATTGAGGACAACGGTAATCTTTGATCCGCGGGCAGTCACCTCCTGAGTATTCCATTCTCCCGCTGGCTTGAGAGAGCCTCGTTTGGCTGCCACTACCCCGTAGATCGATCCATGCGACTGCCAGGACTCGATGTTTTCGTACTTTTGATGCACGTCGTCGAGAATCTGCAACTCCATGCCATTGAATGCCGCATCACCATTCACAGGCGCACGGATCGCCAGACCGTTGTTGGCCCCCGGCAGCAAGCGAAACTCAAACCGCAGCACGAAGTCGCCATACTCCGCCTTGGTAAGCAGATTGCCCCCCGCTCCCTTTCGGCTTTGCAATTCGCCGTTGACAACGTCATAGCCTGCGAGGTTGCCCTGCCAGCCATCCAGCGACGTGCCATTAAAGAGAGGTACAAAATCCGTTTCGTTTTCAATCGTGATCGGTTTATCCGATCGAACGGAGTGGACCTCCGGCAGGGGGGGCACGGAATTCTTTTCGGTATCGACCGCGATGGCCCTCGTCGTCGAAAAGACAACGCATAAGCAGATCATTGCGTGCGCTAAAACTCTGTTCATGAAAACTCCTTGTGGTTTCAACTTTCGTTTCGTGTGCTTGTGAACGTTAAGGCAATTCACGGATTCGTAGACAACGAAAATCGACCGGTGCGCCTTCTGATTCTAAACACAGATAACCGACTGCCGGTTGGCAGGCCGTGCCGCCGGAAACCTCGTGCCCGTTCACCCACAGTCGCACCTCACCATTGACGGCCCGTATGGCGTAGCTATTCCACTCCGGAGTGCCGCGCGAATGCCGCGCCGTCGGAAAACTCCGGATGCCGTCTGGGGCCACCGGCGGAAAAGGCTTCATGGTGGAAGTGCCCACTGGAAAGACATCGCCATCGGTCGTAAACCAATCGGCCTTTTTGCCGGACGATTTTTCGTACTGCGCCGTGTAGCCGTGGTCGAGCACCTGCACCTCGATGCCGCCAGGGGGCAATTGGCCAGGCTTAATCGATTCCAGTGCCACCAGCGGCGCCCAGAGAAAAACACCGGAATTACCCCCCGGCGACAGATGCCGCCACTCGAGAGAAAGCTCCAGATTGCGGATTTCTGTCTTGGTGCGGATCACGCCCACCGGCTGTCCGCTGCAGTGCACGCCGCCATTTTTCCACACCCATGTTTCCGGCAGGCAATTCACAGGCACAAAGTCTGACTCCCCGAGATCCCGCCACCCCGGCCCCGAACCATCCAGCGTTGAGAGTTCGCGAATAAAGATATTGCGCACGTGCATGGGAGCGCCGTGAGTCTGGATTTGGATTGGACCGGTAGCCGGCAGCGGCTTGTCTTTCTCAAAAAAATTGGCCAGTGGCTGGTTGTCTACAACAAGCTTTTCGTTGAGCACAACGGTCACTCGATCTTGCTGCATGCGAATGCGCGTGGCATTCCATTCGCCTGTCGGTTTATCGGCTTTCTCCAGTGGAAATTTTCCGGCCGATTCAGCCGGGTTGTTCCAAAGGCCACAGGATCCTTTTTGGCAACCGTGCTTAAAATCACGCTCGCAATCTGGGTCCCAGATTTGGACTTGAGGATTGCCACGCAGATAGATGCCGCTATCGGCACCAGGAGCCGGCAGCATCCACTCAATCAACAATTCACAATCGCCGTAGTCGCGAGCGGTGGTGAGAAAAACCCCTTGGCCATCGCTCACGATTTCGCCTTTTTCCACTTTCCAATGTGCAGCCATGTCGTGGTCGTATTCCTGCCGCTTGGCCATCTGCTCCGCAGCGGTACCGCTTGCGTCTTCGCGCGGATCCTGATGCGGCCTACCACGCCAACCGGTGAGATCACGACCATTGAAAAGTGAGACAAAACCGGGGGGCGCATCTGCGGCCGACATTTCCGGCGCCATTGCCAGAACACTCACCAGACAAACAAATGCGACAGCAAATTTATTCAGCATAGATCTCCTCTTGCGTGGCTAGCGACTGATGGAATCCAACCGGACTGGGACACCGCCCAGAGAGGCACTTTTGTCGGCGGCAAAGATGACATCGAATGTTTGGGCTGCGTCTTGAAAGCTCGTTAGCGGCATGTCGCAATCGGCCTCAATCGCATCGAAAAAAGCTTGGAATTGTGACTGGTATGGGTGGTCGCTCACGTCGCCGGAATCGAGCATTTTCATGGCCAACTCGCTCCAGTGGTTTTTGTCAGTTTTGAGCTTTGCGGAGTGAAACTTATTGTCGAGGAGGCTGCCCTCGCTGCCGACTAAATGCGTATGGAAGTAGTAGGGTTGAAGGCAATCGACAATGGCCGCTGTCTTCCCCACGGCACCGTTTTTGAATCGCAGCAGCGTCACGCTTGAGGTGTCGTATTGGTACGGTTCGAAAATAGTGCTTTGCGATCTGGTGCTCATGCTCGTCACGGATTCCACTTCGGAACCCATGAGCATGAGCAGCGCGTCGAGCGCATGGCAACCGGCTGTTAACAACGCGCTGCCGCCTTCGATCTTGTCTATGTTCCAGCGAAACTGACCATACCACGGGCCAATGCCGTGGTAGTAATCGACCTCGCCGTAATGCAGTCGACCCAGCAGACCCTGTTCGATCAACGCCTTGGTGGTTTGGAACTGATTGGAATAACGGCACTCAAAGCAGACGCATCCCCGCACGCCATGCTCCTGAGCAGCCGCCACAATATCCCGCACCTCAGCCGAAGAATTGGCCATCGGTTTTTCCAGGATGATGTGCTTCTTTGCCTTGGCAGCAGCCAGAGCCTGGTCGCGGTGCTGGCTGGGGTAACTCGTAATATCAACGGCATGCAGACTGGGGTCGGCGAGCATCTCACTCAAGTTTTGGTAGGTCTTAATCCTGTTGCCAGCGACACCCGAAGCATGCTTGGCGCTCAACTCGGCGGCGTCGAGTGGTCGCGACGAATAGACAGCCGTGACCTGCCCCTGCCGAGTGGCGTTGATCGCCGCAATGTGGGCCGCTGCCGCCCACCCGTATCCAATGACGCCGACGTTGATTGTTTTCATGATGGTTTTTTTAGTTGCGATGCAGTACGAATCCTTCAATCGCTTCGTATTCGGGCAGGCCGAGTTTATCGTAGAGCCTAGCTGTTTCACGGTTACGATCTTCTGCCCGTTGCCAGAATTCACGCGCGTCTGTTGGACCCGGAAAAAGCGCCCGGTCTTTCTGGCTCTCATGCTTAAAGATGGCCATGCGCTTGCGTTCAACTTCGTCCGGCGAAAGCGGCACGGCCATGTTGATCTCGTGCGGCGACCACTCCTGCCACGCGCCGCGGTAGAGCCAGAGTTCGCATTCCTTTGCCCAGTCGCGGGCAGCCAGTTCTTGCAGCGCGTTCATCACGGCCAGCAAACAGACGCGGTGCGTGCCGTGCGGGTCGGAGAGATCGCCCGCCGCATAGATCTGATGCGGCTTCACCTGTTCAAGCAGTTGCACCGTGATCGCAATATCTTCTGGCCCAATTGGTTTTTTTCGGATGCGGCCGGTTTCGTAAAAAGGCAGTTCTAGAAAATGAATCCTTTCGGGTGGGACGCCCGAATAACGCGCGGCAGCACGGGCCTCCGTTCTTCGAATCAGACCCTTGATGGTTTGCAACTCGGGCAGATCGACGGCCCCGGCAGGCTTTGTGTGCAAAAAAGCACGCACCCGATCAGCAATCTCACCCGCCGCTTTGCCGCCGCCAAATGCACGGCAAAACTCCTCCACAAAATCGACGTGGCGATCGGCGGAATCATCCCAAACGGCAATGTTGCCACTGGTCTGATAGGCCACATGCACCTGATGACCCTGCTCGCAAAGACGAATCAGCGTGCCGCCCATGCTGATGACGTCGTCGTCAGGGTGCGGACTAAAAACAACGACTCGCTTGGGAAATTGGTTGCTGCCAGTCGCGTGATCGCTGCTGGGAGCATCGGCTTCTGCACCGCGTCGCGGCTGTCCCGGCTTGCCGCCCGGCCAGCCGGTGATGGTGCTTTGGAGAGCACGAAAAACATCAATGTTCAGGTTGTAGGCACGCCCGCGCTTCGAGAGCAGTTCTTGGAGTCCATGCTCGTTGTAGTCTTCGTCGGTCAACTTCAGAATTGGTTTTTGTAATCGGAGTGCTAACCAAATGACAGCCTTGCGCATGAGAGCGTCTGTCCATGACAGCCCCATCGATTCAAGCGTCGCCACTAACCAGGGCGATTCAAAACGCGTCAGCCGTGATGCTGCTGCGCGATCGAGCACAAAGCGGGCGTCAGAATGCTGCTGCAGAGCACTGGCCGACACGTGATTGCAGGGGGGTTCTTCAACGGCTTTTTGCACGATCGCCGATTTATGTTCGCCAAAAGCCATGAGCACAACGCGACGCGCATCGAGAATCGATCCCACTCCCATGGTGATCGCCTGCCGCACCACGTTCCACTCCCCAAAGAAGTCACTGGCCGCATCAGACCGCGTCACACTATCGAGCGTGATCAAACGCGTGCGACTGGCAACCGCACTGCCCGGTTCGTTAAAGCCAATGTGGCCGGTGCGTCCGATGCCGAGAATCTGCAGGTCGATGCCCCCAGCTTCACGAATTTGCTCTTCGTAGCGCAGACACGCCGCCGCCACATCCTCTCGCGGCAGCGTGCCAGCGGGTATGTGGATGGCGTCGAGCGGAATATTGACATGATCAAAGAGGTGCTCCCGCATGAAGCGATGGTAGCTTTGGAGCGCGTCGGGCGGGATGGGCCAGTATTCGTCAAGATTGAATGTGACCACGCTTGCAAGCGACAAGCCTTCCTCGCGATGCAAGCGAATGAGTTCGTCATAGACGCCCACCGGCGTGCTGCCTGTGGCCAATCCCAGCACTGTTTTCTTACCGATCGCTGCGCGTGAGCGAATCAATTCGGCGATTTCACGCGCCACCGCTCGACTGGCATCGCCCGGTTGTTCGTAGACAGTCACGGCCAATCGCTCGAGAGTGGCACCGTGAGACGGCGCCACGGGCGTGAGCGGGCCGTGGTAAATGGGAACCACCGCCGACTGCAGGGTCAACTGTTTGGGGGAAAGCTTAGCGGCCATCAACACCACCCTTCTACGATCACTGCATTTTACAAAAGTTTTGTCTTACCCGGCACCGCGATCGCCGTCGGCGGCACCATTGAATCAACTGCCCACGACGTTGGGGAGAGGTCTTCTTTGGATTCCCAAACGTGCGACCACGTCACCGGTTGCCCCGTGTAGCCACTCATGCGGGCCATGATCGCCATGGCCGTGCTGTTGGCCATTCGGGTGCCGTCGAAAATCGGTTTTCCGGAGCGGATACTGGCAAACAGTTCATCGTGCTCCTGTTGGTACATATCATTTTTTTTGGCGTCGCTCTGCCACGTTTTGCCATCTGCGACGATCTGCTGAATATTCTGAAATCCGTTGACTGTTGCCATGCCTGTTGTGCCAACAATGTAATCGCTATTGTCGCTAGCGGCTCCCGGAAAGTGCCGACAGGTGTGGAATCCACGCCGACCATCGGCGTATTCAAAAGCGGCTGTGAAGTGGTCAAAGATGTTGTTGCCAACGGGCCTATCCGACCGCATTTCACGACCGGCTGTGCAATTCACACTCACCGGCATCTGATCGTTCATGGCCCAGGCGAGCCGGTCGATTGAGTGCACGGCCTGCTCGACGATGTGGTCGCCCGACAACCACGTGTAGTAGGGCCAGTTGCGAATGCAATACTCCATCTCGCCCCAGCCTTCCTGACGGGGCGATTCACCACGAAAGCCGCTGGCGTTGTAGGTCGTGTAGACCGAACGCACTGGGCCAATGGCCCCGGCGTGAATTCGCCCGTAGACATCGCGCTCGGGCGTGGCATAGCGCCAGCAAAATCCCGAGACGAGGGAAAGTTTTTTTTCGGCTGCAATGGCCGCGCTGTCGCGCACGCTGCGCAGGCCCACTGCATCGACGGCCATTGGCTTCTCGCAGAAAATGTGCTTGCCAGCCTCCACGGCCGCTCGGAGGTGCATGGGTCGAAAAGCTGGCGGCGCGGCCAGCAACACAACATCGCAAAGAGCGATCGCTTGCTTGTAGCCATCGATACCGGTGAACTGTCGTTCGACGGGACAGTCAAAGCGATCCTTAAATGAAGCGTCTGACTGAGCCCGATCAACGACGGCCTGCGACAGGACGTTTGCGCAGCTTTGTATCCGATCGACAAACGGATCGGCTAAGGCCCAGAGCACAGTTCCAGGGTCGGCGTTCATAGCCTGCATTGCCGCCCCACTGCCCCTGCCACCGCAGCCGATAAGCCCAATCTTCACTCGGTCGCTACCAGCCGCGTGCGCCACCCGCGCCATGGGATCCGCAAACACTGATCCGACCGCAGTGGCTGCACCGACTGCCGCGACAAAACTCCGTCGCGAAACTGCCCCGCTGGGAGCAGTTGCCTGTTTCTTGCATCCGACAGACGTAGGACGATTGAGCATCAGTGACCTTAGTGAAGACCAGTTGCTATTTTTTCCGCTCGTAAAAGTAACACAACCGCGACTGGCTGTCGGCAGCATACCAATTCCAAAGCAAAACTGGCTCTGCATTGGCGTTGGGCCAATGCCTCGGTTTTTTTGAGTACCCGCACCGCACGGACTACACTGGACAGAGAAAATCCCCGCTGAAGCTTAAAGTAATCGTTGAGGAATGTCCGTGCAATTGCTCCGCTCGATCGCTGACCGTTTTGTTCTCGCTCTGCTTTTTCTTTTTGGAGACGCGCTGGCACCACTGCCTTCTGGTCGTGCTCTAGCCGACACCCCTTTGCGCGTGGGCATGGAGCTCTCCTACCCACCGTTTGAGATGACCGATGCACAGGGCAAGCCCACGGGCGTGAGCGTCAAGCTCGCCGAGGCTTTGGGCACACACCTCGGCCGCAAGGTTCTCATCCAGAACACGAGCTTCGATGGCCTGATCCCAGCTCTCAAAACCGGCAAAATTGATTGCATTATTTCGTCGATGACTGCCACTCCAGAACGCACCCGCTCAATTGTGTTTTCAGATCCCTACCTGACGACCGGCCTGGCGCTTTTAGCAGGTGCGAAGTCGTCGGTTCAATCAGCCGCCGATCTCAACCAGCCGGATCGCGTGATCGCCGTCAAAAAAGGAACGACGGGCCATCAATACGCAGTCGCGAATCTCAAGCAGGCTCGCATCCTTGTACTGGACAAGGAAGCGGCCGCCGTGATGGAGGTTGTGCAGGGCAAAGCCGATGCCTTTATTTACGACTCGCTTTCTGTGTATCAAAATCAGAAGCGCCAACCCAACACAACGCGTGCGCTGCTGCGTCCATTCCGCGAGGAAACGTGGGCCATTGGTTTACGGCCGGGCGATACCGCGCTCTTGAAACAGGTGAACGATTTTCTGCAGGCCTTTCGGGCGGCAAATGGTTTTGAAAAACTTGGCGATGAGTTTTTACCGGAAGAAAAGGCACACTTTCAAGCGGAAGGCATCCCCTTTTATTTCTGATGACCGACTCTCATGACCGAGTGGCTTGCTGATAGGCAAGCCCTTGTTGCTAGCCACTAGCCACCACCCGCCCCCGAACCCCTCTGGCCCTTTGTTTACTCGGCACGCACCCTCCCAAACACCCGGCGAGGTTTTGCCAGCGGGGCTGAGATGGTACGCTCCGCTGTATGTCTCGCCGGTTGGCTCACATTCTTGTTGTCGCCGTCTTTGCTGCGTTGATCGCGTTGGCTTTCTCACGCGTTGACTACACCTGGAACTGGGCAGGTGTCTGGGAATATAGGCAGAAGTTTGTGCAGGGCTGGCTGACGACTGTCGGCCTCAGCTTGGCAGCCCTTCTGGCCAGCAGTCTGATCGGCTCGGTTGCCGCGCTGCTGCTGCAATCGTCGCAGCCCTTGCTGGAGGCTGTCGGCCGGGTGTATGTGGAACTGATTCGCGGCACACCACTGCTGGTGCAGTTGTTGATCGGCTTTTATGTCATCGCCAGCGCCGTCGGTCTTGAAAATCGATTCGTTGTGGGTGTGCTTGTGCTGTCATTGTTTAGTGGTGCATACATGGCAGAGATTTTTCGGGGCGGCTTGGCGGCTATTCCCAAAACACAAATTGATGCCGCGCGAGCCATCGGTCTGTCGCCACTGCAAACGCTGCGGTTTGTCATCCTTCCACAGGCCGTGCGACTCGTGCTGCCTCCCGTCGCCGGGCAACTCGTTTCGCTTGTGAAAGACTCATCGCTTCTGTCGGTGATTGCAATCTCAGAATTTACGCTCAATGCGCAGGAGGTGAACTCTTTTACCTATTCCACGCTGGAGAGCTATCTGCCTCTGGCCGTTGGCTATCTGATCCTCACACTGCCACTATCGGCACTCTCACGCTGGCTTGAGGCACGCTTTTTGTATGAGACTTGATGTGCACAGCCTGACGCAGCGATTTGGCAACACCACCGTGCTCGATGGGTTGCACCTGACCACCGGCGATGTTCAGTCATTGGTTTTGGTCGGTCCATCAGGCGGAGGTAAATCGACTCTGCTGAGAATTCTGGCCGGCCTCGATGTGCCGGTAGCCGGTCGCATCACATTCGATGGCACGTTGCTGCCGAACGATGAAACGGCCCTGCGGGCGTATCGCAAAACGGTCGGCACTGTGTTTCAGGCCTACAATCTGTTTCCGCATCTATCCGCACTCGATAATCTGCTGCTGCCTTTGATCCATGTGCACGGCCTCAGCCCGGCCCAGGCACTGGCCCGGGCGCAAGAACCCCTCGAACGATTTCAATTGTCAGCCCATGCCCACAAGCGACCCGCCGAACTCTCCGGCGGCCAAAAGCAGCGCATTGCCATCGTGCGGGCGATGGTCGTGCAGCCGCGCTGTCTCTTTCTCGATGAGCCCACATCCGCGCTCGATCCCGAGATGACAGCCGAGGTGTTAGAAATGATCAGCGAACTGAAGCTTTTGGGCACACACTTCGTGCTGGTCACTCATGAAATGAGCTTTGCCAAACGAGTGGCCGACGAGGTGGCTTTCATCGATGACGGCCGCGTGCTAGCCCACGGAAGTGCCGCCGAGATATTCGATCGCTGTGATGTTCCACGAGTCAAAGCCTTCTTTGCTTTTCTCTAATCTTTGGACTAAGGAATAGTTGCATGAAAAACTCTGCTCACGATGCTTTCTTCGGTGCGCTCGTGGCCGATGCAATCGCCATGCCGGTGCACTGGTACTACAATCAAGACTCACTCGAACGCGACTACGGCCTCATTGATGGTTATCAGGCGCCACGCAATCCACATGCTGACAGCATTCTCTGGCGGTCCAGCTACTGCGCCCTGAATGCCAATGGGGATATTCTTCGCGAGCAGGCGGCTTTCTGGGGACAGCGTGGGATTCACTACCATCAGTTTTTGAAAGCCGGCGATAACACCCTCAACCAACTGCTGGCCCTTGAACTCGCCGGAATGATCGTGGACGAGGACGGCTACGATCCTGCGCGCTGGCTGAAGCGATACATCGCATTCATGCTCGAACCCGGCAAGCACTGCGATACCTATGTCGAGGAATACCACCGCAATTTTTTTGCCCAGTATGCGGCCGGGAAAAAACCGTTGCTCTGCGGTGGGCCCGACGTGCATATCGGCGGCTTGGCGGCAGTGCCGGCACTGGTGGCAGTGCTCGGGCCACAAAACCCTGACCTGCTCGAAATTGTTCAGACGCACGTTGCCCTCACCCACAAGGACGACGGGGTTTTGCAGGCTGCTGATGTGTTTGCCCGATTACTTGTGCGACTTTCGGCTGGCGACAATTTGCGCACATCGATGCTGGAGGAGGCACCCGACTGGATCTCGGTGGCAAAGATTCAGCAGTGGAACAAACAGCCCGATCGAACGGTTATTGGCAGCATTCTCAGCTCCGCCTGCTACATCCCCGATGCCTTTCCTGCAGCCCTTTTTCTGGCCTACAGACATGCCGACGACTTTGCCGCAGGCGTCTGCGCGAATGCCCAAGTTGGGGGTGACAATTGCCATCGTGGAACGGTCGTGGGCGCACTTCTGGCAGCAGCAACCGATATTCCGCAGCGATTCGTGGACGGCTTGGGCGCGGGTGCTAGAGTAAAGGCAATTCTTTCCGGTCATTCGTGAGACACCCCGCATGCCCTCCGTTGCCACGCACAGCCCCGCTAACGGCCAGCTTTCGGCCCAAACCTCCGGCCCAGCAATAGCAGTGGCTTGCCTTGTGCCAACGCACACGCTGCTCCTCTCAGCAGATCCCACTGCCGCAGATCCTGTCCAGGAAAAACGGGCAGAAATTCGTAACTACTTTCTGAAAACCTGCGAGCTGTACGAGCGTCTCTTTGCCCTCGTGAAAGATGACGATTCTTTCTATGAGCGGCATGAACCGCTGCGGCACCCACTGATTTTCTATTTTGCTCACCCTGCTGTGTTCTTCATCAATAAACTGATCGTCGGTCATTTTATTACCGAGCGGATCGATTCACAGCTGGAAGCGATGATGGCTGTTGGCGTCGATGAGATGTCTTGGGACGACCTCAACAAGGCACACTACGACTGGCCTTCGGCCGACAGGGTTCGTGCCTATCGCAGGCTCGTGCGCGAGCGGGTTGTGCGTTTCATTGATGCGATGCCACTGGAACTCCCGATCCAACAGGATGCGGCGGCGTGGATCATTTTGATGGGAATCGAGCACGAGCGCATCCATCTCGAGACATCGTCGGTCATCATGCGGCAGATGCCGCTGGAAGAGTTGCGTTGCCACGCCGAGCTATCCACCGCTGAACGTTTGCTCTGGGCGAGCTGTTCGCAAGCAGGCCCAGCGCCTCATAATTCGTGGGTGGAGATGCCGGCGCAGCGTGTGTCACTCGGCAAGCCAGCCACAGACGCCACCTTCGGCTGGGACAACGAATACGGCACTCTGGAGATGCAACTGCCGGCCTTCAGCGCCGCAAAGTTTTTAGTTTCAAACGCCGATTTTCTCGGTTTCATTGAAGCGGGTGGCTATGGCAATATAGCCTATTGGAGCGAGGAAGGCCGCGGCTGGTTGCACTACACGCGTGCGGAGCATCCGAAGTTTTGGATGGTGCGTGGCCCCGACTACTGGCAGAGAAATCTTATCGAAGAAATCCCGTTGCCGCTCAACTGGCCTGTTGAGGTGAACTGCCTGGAGGCGCAGGCATTTTGTGCCTGGCAGCGAGAAAAGACAGGCCTCAACATCCAACTTCCCACCGAGGCCCACTGGCAGGCTCTGCGACTGACGATTCCTTCCGACTTGTCGCTGCAACACACTGGTTTGTCTCAGTGGGCGGCCAACACCAACTGCGAGCACTTTGCATCGAGTGCCCCTGTCGACATGTTCCCGCAGGGGACGATGTACGATGTTATCGGCAACGTCTGGCAATGGACGAGAACTCCCATCATGCCCTTCAAGGGCTTTGAAGTGCATCCGCTCTACGACGATTTCTCCGTTCCAACGTTTGATGGGCGACACAATTTGATCAAGGGAGGCTCGTGGATCTCGACGGGCAACGAAGTGCTTCAAAGCGCTCGCTATGCCTTCCGCCGTCACTTTTTCCAACATGCTGGTTTTCGCACGATCATCGACGCCCCTGGTCACGACAGCGTTACGGAAGGCTCAAAACTCTACGAAACCGATAACCTCGTCACGCAATACCTCGAATTTCATTACGGCCCCGAGTCGCTCGGTGTAGCAAACTTTCCCGCAGCCTGCGTTCAGGCCGCGCTGCAACAGTCGCCTCCTGAACGCCGCCACCGCTGTCTGGACATCGGCTGCTCGGTGGGGCGATCGGCTTTTGAATTTTCAAGATATTTTTCACACGTCGATGCTGTGGACTTCTCAGCGCGATTCATTCAAGCGGGCGTGCGCTTGCAGCAGGGCGAAGAGGTGCATTACGAGGTTCCAATCGAAGGCGACCTCACGCTCTCCCGCGGCGTATCGCTGGAAACACTCGGGCTGGCTGGCCTTGGCAAGGGCCTGTCCTTTATGCAGGGCGATGCCTGCAACCTCAAGCCGCTCTACCGCGACTACGACCTTATCTTTGCAGGCAACCTGATCGATCGGCTCTACGATCCCGCACTGTTCTTGGCAGAGATTGGCACCCGATTGCTTCCGGGCGGACTGCTTGTGATCACCTCGCCCTACACGTGGCTGGCGGAATACACCGAAAAAAACAAGTGGCTCGGTGGCCGGCGTGAACACGGCGAACCCCTGTCAACATTTCAGGGGCTTGGCCAAGCGCTCGCGCCGTGCTTCACATTCGTCCACCGACAAGACATCCCCTTTGTGATTCGAGAAACTGCTCGAAAACACCAATACACGATCGCAGAACTAACCGTCTGGCGCAAACTGGCCGAAAAACCGACGGCGTGATCCCCACGGCCAGTCGCGTCGCTCCACAGAAAGCCTTTTTGATTCCACGTCGGCTTGGGTCACTTGACCTTTCAAACGGGGCGTGGCGGGCATTGCGAACTGTAAAACTCGAACAAAACAGCTCGCTTCGATTTTTTTAGCGTAAATTATAGACGCAGGCTTTTTTGCCCGATGGAAACCTGCGGTGTGCAACCGTGGCTTTTTTCCTTGTAAAACCGTAAGATTTGGCATTCTGATTGTTCGGCGTTCATTCGGATCAGCAATGCCTCAAGCTCCATTTGATCCATGCAAACAGTGGCTCGGTATCGATGCTGTCGATCTTGAAGATCCGCGTCGCGTGCTGGGCGTTGCGCAGACAGAATCGGATCCGCTGGCGGTTATTCGGGCTGCTGGAATCAGGCTGTCGCTGCTACGCGGTATATCCCCGGGGCCATTTGAAATCGCCCGTAACGCGCTGATCAAACGCGTTGAAGAGGCGCGCGAGGCTCTCCTCCTCCGACTGGCGGCTCATCCCACGACTCCAGCAATCAACCCGTCTGCCGTGCCGTCTAGCCCCCTGGTGCCCGCTTGCCCAAGCGTGCCCCCTGCTCCACCGGTACCGTCGTTTCCAGCGGTGCCGTCGTTTGCCGCCGTTGGAGATCCGCCTCAGTATCAGCAGCCTCAGTATCAGCAGCCTCAGTATCCGGTGGGTTCACCAACGGCACCGGAGGGGACGCCCCCAAGCGGGCTAGGCCCACCAGAATCTCAGCCTTTTTTGGCAGCCCCTCGCAAGTTGAGGCATCGCAACGAGGAGTCTTCCGGAACCGGCGTGGTGCTAGCAGCGCTTGCGGGTTTGGGCATTTTGGCCGTTGCACTGTTGATCAATCTGCTGACGCAATCGGATTCAAATCCCAATCCAAAAACGAATCCAAGCCAAAATGTTCGGACCGTCGAAGTGGCACGCAAGCCAGAGGAAAAGGAAAAGAATCGTCCGCGTGTGCCGTCTCAACGGCCCAATAAGTCCCCAAACAATCCTGCCCCATTCGATGCAGATGCATCGCTCGACACCACGCCTGACACCACCTCTGACAGAGCGGTTTCGACGAGCACTCTTCCCGGTGGCAAGCCACCTCAGTCGCCGCCACCCAAGGCCAAGCCGCCCGCAGCCAAGCCTCTGACGGCTCCCGTCACCACTGCTGTGCCTCCTCCCAATCCACCCAGCAAACCGGTGCCAATACCGGTGCCGGTTCCGGTGCCGGTGCCAAAGCAACCCGATGTCACGATGCCCCCGGAGACAGAGCCCCCGGAGGCAGAGCCCGTTGCCAAAGAATCGACTGAGCAGCAGCAGAACCTAGAAGAACTGCTCGCGGCAGCTTTTGGAGCAATGGGCAAACGGGATCGCGGCCTTGTGGAGGCCAAGCTCACTGCAGCCGAAACCCTAGCCGCCAGCGCACAATCGAAAAAGCGGATCGCTGGCTGGAAGCTTCTCGATCACTACGCCAGCGGCTTTATTGATTACAGAAACGACTCGCTCAAAACGATTGCCTCGGGGGATGAGTACGACGTCGGCGACAAAAAAATAGCGGTTGTTGAAATCACACCAGATGTCTTTATCTTTCGGGCCGCTGGGAAAAATCGCTCCGTGTCGTACGACAAGATTCCCTCGCCGATTCTGGTGGCCATCGTCACCAAATGGTTTGATCAAAAGCCGGGCAACAATCTTTTTATTGCTGCCTACTACCTCACCCAGCCCGAACCCAATCTGGAGAAAGCACGAGACTATCTAGAAAAAGCCCAGTCGGGGGGCGTGGATGCCTCGCAGTTACTGGCGCTTCTGGATGACTCTGTCATTCTAGCTGCCGGCCAATAGGCGTTGCCGGCCAACAGGCAGCCGTGCAAAGATTTTCTGCGGGGATGCTTGTTATCTGTCTGCATGATTTTTGAGCGCCCGCTGATTCGCATTCAGAAAATCTCTGTCAGCATGCGCTGCAGGTCTCTGGGTTGGATATCGATCGGGTTGCCTTGCATGCTTCTGCCGCCAGAATGATCGGCGAGCCATTCGATGCGATCACGGCGCAGGCCGACCTGCGCAAGGGTTTGCGGCAGCCCTGATTCACAACAAATGCTCTCGATCCGCGATACAAATGCGGCCGCCGCTGCTGTGTCGTGATTGGAAGCTGCTGGGTCGATCGCGCGTTCAAGCGTTGCCAGATCGGCACACGCTACCGCGGAGTTCACCCGCAGTGCCAGCGGCAGCATGAGCGCACAGGCCACCCCATGCGGGGTGCCGCACTCAACGCCAAGCGCCGCAGCCACGCCGTGAGCCATGCCCAGGCCAGAGTTTGCCAGCGCCATGCCCGAAAGCAGCGCCGCATGGCTGAGCGCTGCGCGATCGGTGGCGTACCCATCTGACTGATCAGCAACCGCTTCCCCATCTCTAACTCTAACGGCCAGATTGTTTTGTGTGACTAACTTGTTTTTTGTGACCAAATTGCCCAGGAGCCGCGGCAATGCCCGCACAGCGCCTGGCAGCGACTCAAGCACCAAGGCCCGCGGCAGTGGCTTGCTCGACCGGCATATAAAGGATTCGATCAACTGCGTAATGCAATCCAGCCCAGCAGCAGCAGTCGTGCTGTGGTCGCACGATGCAGTCAGATCGGGATCGATGATCGCTGCGCGGGGCACAAGGTATAGGCTGCGCATGCTTTTCTTAAAGCCGCGTCGCGGACAGGAAATCACGGCGTTGCGAGTGGCCTCGGCCCCCGTCCCGGCGGTGGTCGGCACAGCCACAACCGGCAAAGAAGCATGCTCGAAAAAGCAGCCCCGACCAACTCCCTCGAGGTGATCGACAACGGTTGCCTCATAGTCGCTGGCAGGCAGCGGAAACTCACGTCCAGCAGGCATGTTGGTGGCCAGCACGGCCAGTGCTTTTGCCAGATCAATCGTCGACCCACCCCCAATCGCTAGCACCACAGCACCGTCGCGATCCTGCCACGGAAGCCCCGCCAAGCTCGCCGCCACCTGATCAACGGTGGGCTCTCCGGAACTCTCGGCCACTATCTCTATCGAAATGCCAGCCGCCCGCAAACTGGCTTCGATTGTGTCTCGCACGGCGGCCCGCAGAAAACTGCGGCCACCACCCACGATCCATGCCCGTCGACCGTGCAGCCCAACCACTTCGCCAATGTCGGCCACCCTCCCGGCACCAAACCGAATCAGCGGAGGCACCGAAAAATCGTAGGGTGCAATCGCAGCCCCGTTCTTGTTTTGCAAATGCCTCGTGTCCTGATCGCTGAAGGTATGCATAGAATTTTTAACCCCATTGCCCGCGGTCGCACTTGGGTTATCCTCGGTCGCTCTTAGGTTATGCTCTTGGGTTATGATAGTGCCGTTAGACCTGCGTGCCTTACGCCTTACGTTAGACCTGCGTGCCTTAAGTTGCTCAACAACACCATTCGGGGTTGCATGTTTTTAGGAACGGATACATTTTCAAAGCTAGCAAGCTCAAGGCCTCTCCATGATAGCTGCGATTGATATTCCTCTGTGCCTTGCACCGATTTGCGGCTCTCTACTTCCGCCCGGATCCAAAAGCATCACCAATCGGGCGTTGGTGTGCGCGGCGCTCGCTCGCGGCACGAGCCTGCTGTCGGGCGTGCTCGACAGCCAAGACACACGAGTGATGGTGGATGGTCTGATGGCTCTTGGCGTCCAACTGACCCCCGACTGGCCACGTAGCGAGATTCAAATAACCGGCACGCTTGGCAAGATACCGTCGGGTCAAGCCGTTCTCGACTGCGCTGCCAGTGGGACAACGATTCGATTTTTATCAGCCGTCTCCGCGTTGGGCCACGGTACATTCCGACTCGATGGCACACCACGCATGCGAAAGCGGCCCATCGGTGATCTGCTGGAGTCACTGCGGTCTCTCGGCATTGATGCGCGGTCCGAGAGCCCGGGGGATTGCCCGCCGGTTGTCATCCACTCTCAGGGTCTAGCCGGCGGTACCACCACTGTCTGCGGAAGCACTTCGAGTCAGTTTGCCAGCGCATTGGCTTTGGTTGCCCCGTGCACCACGCGCGGTCTGCAGATTGGCTTTGAAGGGCGTCTTGTCTCGCTGCCCTATCTGGAGATGACGCGTCGCGTGATGGAAAGCTTTGGCGGCATGTGCGAAGTGACCGGCGACAACTGCTGGTGGATTGGGCCTTCCGGCTATGCAGCCTGCGACTACACAATAGAACCCGATGCCTCGGCGGCCAGCTACTTCTTTGCGGCTGCCGCGATCACCGGCGGGAGCGTTTGCGTCCGGGGATTGTCGCACCGAAGCATGCAGGGAGACATCGGCTTCTGCTCGGTTCTGGAGCAGATGGGTTGCAGCGTCCAATGGCGAGACGAATCGGTCACCGTCAGCGGCAGGGCAGCGCGGGGCGTTGATGTCGATATGAATGCCATCAGTGACACCGTGCCAACACTGGCAGTTGTGGCGCTCTTTGCCGAAGGACAGACTACCATCCGTAACGTCGCGCACATTCGCGAAAAAGAAACCGATCGCATCAGCGATCTAGCCTGTGAACTAGGAAAATTAGGCGCACGGGTGACAGAGCAAAGTGCTGGCCTCACGATCGATCCTCCAGCAACCCCAACGGCACTGCACGGCGCCACGCTTGCTACCTACGACGACCATCGCATGGCGATGAGTCTCGCGCTGGCGGGACTCCGCGTGCCGGGCGTGCGCATTCTCAATCCAGCCTGCGTGGCAAAAACATTTCCTGATTACTGGCAGCGCTTAGCAACGCTGGCTGGGCTGAACAGTTCCGAGTGGCCGACGGCGTAGACCTTTGCACCACGCATCGCGTTAGCAGTCGTACGAACCGAGAAAAAAATTGCGGTTGGCAGACTGTTCGAGCACGATGTCAGCCCGTTCGAGCAAATCGGCCACCACAGAATCAAGGGGGCTTTGCGCATGGTCGGTGAGCGGAGGTTCCATCGACGGATCAGTGGCCAAAAATCCACCCCCACAGTGCTGGCAATACACTCGCTTGCCGAGCAAGAGCACCTGTATTTGCAGAGAGCGACCACAGACAGGACACCGTTGGTGGTAGTGCATTAGATTTTTCATCATGACCCCTCCAAAACATATCCCTTAGGAAGCCTCACAACTGCTTACGCCGTCGATAGGCAAATGTGCCACGAGTCGCACAGTGTAAGGCATCTAAAGACAACCCACAAATCTCACTCGTATTAGTTTTTTGTAAGCTAATGGGCGAGATTACGCCCTCTTGCCCATTCCTCCCTATCCCCCAGAATGATGTGTATGGTTCTGTTCAAATAACGGTATTCCGTCTAAAATGACCGGTTCTGGTGTCGCCTAGTCAATTGGCCCTGCAATTCATTTGGTTCCCTTCACGAGGCGGCCCCCTATGCTGCAGCGATCTTGGTTAACCCCTTTGGTGATCGGTTTTTGGTGCACAACCATGGGGTGGTTGGTCGTAGAAAAAATCCTGCCCTCGTTTTCAATGGATTCGCCGCCGGGCTACCAGTCGCTCTATGCCTCTGATAACCGAATGATTCCTGTGGCGTGGACAGTGCTCTGGAACGACCGTGCACTCGGATGGGCTGCCAGCCAATCGCAACGCAACGAAAGCGGAGGGCTCATTGTCGATAGCTTACTCCACTTCGACAATTTACCAGTTGCGCAGATGCTGCCGGCCTGGACAAAGCTACTCTTGTCAAAGGCCTTGGCAGGGGATCAACTCCTGGCGATGGATGCCCGGGGGAGGTTATCGATCGATCGCGAAGGGCAGTTGCAATCGTTCAGTTCAGTCGTCAATCTACCCGGTACAAACGATGGCTTGCTTCTAAACGGCACCATCGAAAATGGCCGTGTCTGCGTCGTGGTGCATGTTGGCGATAAGCGCTACGAAACGAGCCGCCACCTGCCGGCCAACCTCATGATTGGCGATGAACTTTCGCCACAAGCCACCCTACCGGGTCTGTATCCAGGACGTCGCTGGACGGTGCCGCTTTACAATCCCCTTTGCTCGAGTCATTCACCAATTGAATTGCTCCATGCCATCGTGGCGGGGCAGGAAAAGTTGTTCTGGGAGAATCGCTTGGTAAACGTTGATCGAGTCGACTATCGAGATGACCTAGCGACGGCTCACGAAGCGCGTTGCCGGCTCTGGGTCGATCGTTCGGGACGGGTACTGAAACAGGAGGCCATCGTTCTTGGTGCCCGGCTCACCTTTCTGCGTTGCAGCGACTCCGCTGCCGAGTCGCTTGCAACACGCGTGCTGGAAAACGCTCCGCCCGATCCAGACGTCGGCTCGGCGCTAGGCCCGGAGCAGAACCTCTTGCCGAAAGCGATTCTGCAATGATCGAGTTTGATCATATGACTCGTACCTACGGCCCTAAACTGGCCGTCGCAGATTTAACTTTGGCCATCCCACGCGGTGAACTCTTTGCGCTGCTCGGCCCAAACGGCGCCGGAAAAACAACTACCATTAAGATTCTTGTGGGCCTACTCCAGCCGTCGAGAGGGGCCGTCCGCGTGTGTGGCTTTGATTTGGTGAGGGATCCTCGCAACGCCCACCTGCACATCGGTTATGTGCCGGATGAACCCTGCCTCTACGATAAGCTCACCGGGCGGGAATTCCTCTGGTTCATTGCCGATATGTTTGGCATGCCTAAGCACCCAGCCGAGCAGCACATCGCAAAGGAAATCGAACACTTTGAACTGGGGGAATTTGTCGACGATCTCGCCGAAAGTTATTCCCTTGGAATGAAACAACGCCTTGTCTTTGCAGCCGCTCTACTGCACAACCCCGATGTGCTTGTGCTCGACGAACCAATGGTGGGTCTTGACCCACGCAGTGTGCGAATCGTGAAGGATCTACTCAAGGCACGCACGCAAGATGGCATGACGGTGTTCATGTCAACCCACACGCTTGCCATGGCGGAAGAGATGGCCGATCGCGTCGGCATCATGGTGCGCGGGCAGTTGCGGTTTCTGGGAACGATTGCCGAACTGCGCGAGCAAATGGCTCTGGAAACAATGAGCCTTGAACAACTCTACTTGCAGTTGACTTCGTCCCAGTCTTCACCGCCCCCACGCGACCGGCCAGACGGTGTGTCGTGAGCGGACAAAGCCTCCCACGAGATGCGGGTCGCCTGCTGTCGCCCGAAGCTGAATCGCGGATTTTTTTGCGATTGCGTGCCACGATCGCCTGGGAAACACTCCGCTCAATGCTGTCGAGCGCACGACTGCGACTGACCCTCGTGATTCTGCTGAGCATGATGTTCTGGGGTTCATTGTATGGGCTTTTTGTCGAGTCTTTAACATTTCTCGACAGTCTTTATACCGAAGTGATCTCGTTCTTGTTTAACGCTTTCTTCTCTTCGCTCATGGTGATGCTTGTCTTTTCAACTGGCATCCTTGTTTACAGCGGCATGTATAGCTCCCCTGAATCGCGACTGCTGCTGACACTTCCCGCCCGCAGTGAGGCAATTTTTTCCCATAAGTTTCAGGAAGCCATTTGGTTTTCGAGTTGGGGATTTGTTTTGCTCGGAAGCCCGATGCTCGTAGCCTACGGTGTCGTTCGCGAAGCGCCGTGGACCTACTTTCTGCTGCTGCTACCGTTCATGCTGTCGTTTGTGGTGATTCCTGCCACCCTCGGGAGCATCTGTTGCATGGCGATGGTGGCATGGTTGCCGAAACTGCGACTGCACGCGCTTTCGATAGCAGTCACAGTGGCATGCATTGCTGCGCTCTGGCTGGGCTGGTCGGCGATGGCCCCCGGACGCACCGCCCAACCGTCGAGTGCCTGGCTGGAGGAAACATTTTCGCGTCTCTCCGTGACGGAACAGAAGCTTTTCCCGAGTTGGTGGTTATCCAGCGGATTGATCGAAAGTGCTCGCAAAGGCACGCCGGCGGAATCTTTTGCATCGCTCTTGGATGCCCTCAAGTTCCTTGCGTTACTCATTGCCAATGGAATGCTTCTGCAGTTACTGGCCGCGTGGTTGGCGGGGAATTCCTATCGGCTTGGCTACAGTCAACTCCTTGGTGAAGTGCCCCGACGACGGCGACGGCCCATTAGCTGGTTCGACCGCACGCTCACGCATGCCGGGTCGGCTGCCGGACGCCCGCTGCGTTTGCTGCTTGTAAAAGACCTGCGACTGTTTAGGCGCGATGTTGCGCAGTGGTCGCAATTCGTCATTTTCTTTGGCCTACTCGGTCTTTATTTTCTCAATTTGCAATCGTTTTATTACAACAACATCTATGCCTCGCTGATTGGGTTTTTGAACCTCGCTGTCGTCGGGTTGATTCTCTCAACATTCACGACGCGTTTTGTCTTTCCAATGATTAGCCTCGAGGGACGACGCTTTTGGATTCTTGGTCTGTTGCCCGTCCATCGCGATCAGATCGTATGGTCAAAGTTCTTATTCTCTTTTTTGGGCAGTCTGCTGCCCTGCTGCTCGCTGGTGCTTCTGAGCGATCTCATGCTCGGCATTCCGCTCGCAGTTATGCTTATTCACGAACTCTGCTGCGTCATGCTGTGCCTCGGGCTTTCAGGAATCGCCGTCGGCTTGGGAGCGCGCATGCCAGACCTACGGGAGTCCTCTCCGTCAAAACTTTCCTCTGGCTTTGGAGGCACCCTGAGCCTCGTTCTCAGCGCGACATACATCATGGTGGTGGTGTCTGTGGCAGCTATCCCCACCCATCTTTTTCTGGCCATGCATGTCCTCGGATCTGGCACGGCTGGCCAGGGATTTTTAGCATGGGCTAGCGGTTGGCAAGGAACGGTTGCCAGTTTGGTGCTGGTCGTTACGGTTGGTGCTCTTGCGACGGCCCTGCCGTTGCGGCTAGGAATAAAGGCCTTTCGAAAACTTGAGCCCTGATTGCCTTTTGCAGCCCTGTTATAAGTGTGTTAGATACGCCGCCAGAATGCGGTTACTTATGTGTCTGATTGCAGTGCCCGCAGGGTAGAGTTCTTCAACCCAATTTCGATTATTCCGCCACGCCGTATCTTCACCACACGCTCACAACCGCTTGTTCCACAGCAATGGTTATTCGGATCTTTCCAACGGGTAAAAGTGCATTCGATGCTGAGCCCTCGTTTCGATCTGGCTCAACTCGCATCGGGGCGGTTCAATACCTCAACACCAAGCCACTGGTGTACGGTCTAGGATCGCAAGGGGTTGGTGTTTCTTACGATTTGCCCAGCCGACTGGCCGACCAATTAGCTCAAGGCCAATTGCATGTGGCACTCATTCCTTCCATCGAATTATTTCGCCGTGATCGGTATCAAGTTGTTTCCGACGCCTGCATTGGCTGTCGAGGGCCGGTGATGAGTGTCAAGCTATTTTTCCGCACCGCACCTCATCGCGTAAGGCGGCTGGCCGTTGATGAGGGGTCGCGAACGAGTGCCACGCTGTCTCGCATTCTACTGGCAGAGCGGTGCGGTGTGATGCCCAGCGTGGAGGTGTTGCCAATTGGTTCTCAACTAGCAGATACCAGCGCCGATGCAATTCTGCTGATTGGTGACCGCGCCATCGGCGCTCAGGGAGGATCGTTTCAGCTGGTGTGGGATCTGGGTGACGAATGGTGCCGCTGGACAGGCCTACCATTCGTGTTTGCCATCTGGGCGGCACACCGTGACTTTAGCACCCGCACAGTAGCCCCCTTGCTCGCAGCAGCCCGCGATAGCGGCATAGCCAATCTTGCTGGAATCGCAGCCGTGGAGGCCGCTCGGCACGGGTTAACTGTGCCGCAGTGTTTGAGTTATTTACAAGACAATCTGCATTTTAAGATTGGGCCACCAGAACGCGATGCGCTCTCCCTATTCTATGAGCGTGCCGCTGCGTTATCCTTGGCACCCACAGGCATCGACGTGCGCCGCACGCTCGCTTACCTTGCCTGACCGCGCCATCTGTCCCATTTCCGGTCCTCTGCTCGCATGAACCCGACCATTCATCGCATTCTTGAGACAACGACCGCGGGTCAACGGCTGAGTGCAGCGGACGCCGAACAACTCCTCGAGTCGCGTGACTTAGCCGCTATCGGCCGAGCAGCGGATGCCGTCACAAGACGCATGCATCCTGAGCCCTATCGCACATACAACATCGATCGCAACATCAACTACACCAATATCTGCACAGCCGTCTGTGATTTCTGCGCTTTTTATCGGCCGCCGCAACACGCTGAAGGGTATCTCCTCGACCGTGGTCTCATCCTCGCAAAAATTGAAGAGACTGTTGCGCTGGGGGGCGATCAGATCCTGATGCAGGGTGGCCTGCATCCCACGCTGCCACTGGAGTGGTATGAGGAACTCCTGCGCGATATTAAATCGCACTTTCCGCAGGTCAATATTCACGGGTTTTCCCCGCCAGAGATTCATCATTTTACGAAGGTGTCAAAGCGACCGCTCCGCGAGGTGTTGGAACGACTCGCCCGTGCTGGCCTCGGCTCGTTGCCCGGTGGTGGTGGCGAGATCCTCGTTGATCGCGTGCGTCGGGAAATGACCCGCGGCAAGGTGCTCACCGATGATTGGCTGGAGGTGCACCGGCAGTGGCATGCCATTGGTGGCCGCAGCACGGCTACCATGATGTTTGGTCATATTGAAACTCTGGCCGAACGTGTCGAACATCTGCAACGCTTGCGCGAGTTGCAGGACGAGACAGGTGGCTTCACGGCATTCATCTGCTGGTCGTTTCAGCCGGAACATACGGCCATGGATGCGATCCCTGCGGCTGGACCGTTTGCGTATTTGAAGACGCAGGCGGTTGCCCGTCTTTACCTCGACAACTTCCCGAATATTCAGTCGAGTTGGGTGACGCAGGGCCGCGAGATTGGCCAACTCGCCCTGTTGTTTGGAGCCAACGACATGGGCAGCCTGATGATTGAAGAAAATGTCGTGAGTGCCGCTGGTACGGTGCACCATCTCACGCTTGAGCAAATGCGTTCGGCGATCTTCGAACTGGGCTGGATTCCGCGGCAACGCAATGTCTTCTATGAACTTTTCCCCGCTGATTCTCCAGAGGCCGTGCGCACCACGGCGGCGCATGCACGCTTATCACAACTGCCGATGGCTGCCGCTGCTCCATGAATTCCCTGACGTTACGGGCCCGCTGCATTCTGCCGATCGGTAGCGGCCCAATTGAAAATGGATGGATCCGGATCCAATGCGGACGCATTGCTGCCATCGGTCGCCGTCAGCCACCGGGAACCGTTCACGATTTAGGCGATGCAATCATTTTGCCTGGCCTCGTCAATGCCCATACCCATCTGGAGTTTTCTGATTTAGAGACACCGCTGGCTGCGGTGGGTGGTTTGCCGGGTTGGATCCAACGCGTTGTGCAACTGCGACGCTCGCGGCCGGTTGGTCGAACGGAGGACAACAGACTTTCAAAAGCTCTCCGGGCAGGGCTTTTAGAAAGTGCGGTGGCTGGCGTGACAACGGTCGGTGAGATTGCCACCGGTGTTGTGCCGAACGTCTACACAGCCGCTGGGCCGCGAGTGAGTGTCTACCGTGAGTCTTTAGGATTCGATGCTGCTGCAAGGGATGCGGCTCACGGCAGCCTCGTGCGTGACATCGATCGCCTGACTGCCGCTGGATGCGCAGCCGGCATCTCGCCACACGCGCCCTATTCGGTCGCAGCTGCATTGGGCAAAAAACTACTGGGCATCGCACGCCATCGCCAGTTGCCAGTGGCCATGCATTTGGCGGAAAGTTGCGACGAGCATGAGTTACTTGCCAACGGAACTGGCCCCTTTCGGAGGCTCCTTGAAGATCTCGGTGTGTGGGATGCGGGGGCTGCTCCACGGTTACTGTC
>CAMBUD010000033.1 GCA_945871035.1 Planctomicrobium piriforme
GCGCATGGCCCGACTGCAGCCGCAATCAGCAGGCATGTAGTCATGTAGACGGCTAACGTGCGCGGCCGATGCGCACGAAAAAGAGACCGCCCACTCACGAAATGCAAACAATAAAATTTTCGCGTGTGATTCATGTTCCCGCCACTGGCCCGCTGCCAAAGACCACCCAAAGTTCCCCCCCACTCCTAGCGTGGAACACACGCCCGTCAACCACGACTTTCATCAATTTCTTAAGAAAATGATCCGTTTTCTGAAAATCGGCCGGGCGGGCGTTCAACGTGCGGTTTCGGGAGCGAGTATTTATCAGCGCTGGCTCAGGTTGCTGGACGAGACACGCAGGCTGTCGGGGGCGTGGTGAGAGGACTACCATGGGGTTCGACCGTGGTGCCCGCATGGTGCCGCTGTAGGGATCGAAGAAAAGTGGGCGGCGTCAAAGGTAGCAGATCCTAACGTCACAACCGGCGTCATTCATCGGGTCAGCTCAAGGAAAAGACGCGTCTCGGCGGAGGGAGCCGGCTTCATTGTTTCACCTTCAATTCATTCTTGCGCTGCATGCGGTTGGAGTCAAAACGCGGATGCACCAGATCGAAGGGGCCGGGCACTTGCTGGCCGCCATGAATTCAGAGGCCCTCGATCAGGCCTACTCGTTTTTGTAGCAGGAGTTGCAAGGGAAAGCCCAAGCCCCTGTCGAGTCCACGTCGCCTGCCGGCACTGAAATTGAGTAGAGCTTGAACCGACAGGAGTGGCGGGCCAGCACGCGGCGAAGCAGCTTGTAGGCACAGCTACTGGCATTGCCCTCTGGCATTCCCCTGGAGAGCCTAGCAACCGCTGCTAAAGATTAAGTGAGCCCGTTCGCGGCAGCCGTCGGCCAAGACGTCTTCGGTATTCATGCGGTCGCTCGTCAGGGCACGGTGACGCGCTTCCTCTGCGGTGGCTGCCACGCCAGTTTGCATGTGACGTGTAATCAGTCGGTTGACTGCTTCATCAAAATCACAGTCGAGAAAGACGCGCAGATCGAAAAGGCTCTCCAATCGCCAGTCTCGCATCAATACGTAGAGCCCCTCCACGATGACGAGCGGTGCGTCCGCAGTAACTCGAATAGCCCCAGCAAGCGGATCTTTTGTTGCGTGGTCAAAGGCAGGGAAAATTCCGCTGCGATTCCGGTGAAGCATTTCTATGTCGGTGCGGAAAATATCAGCATCAAAGGTGTGCGGCGCACCCCGTCTGCGCAACCCATCAGCATCGAGTCGGGCACGCGGGATGTGATAGCCATCCATCGGCACGACAACCGCACCGGGAACCTGAAAGGCAAGCGCCTGCGCAAGCGTCGTCTTACCGCTACCAGGAATGCCGGCAAGGCCAATCATGTAGATTGCGGGTTGCTTCTTTAACTCGGCCAGGATTACTTGAACAAGCCGTGCAGGGTTATTCATGTCCTCAGGATTTCCTAGCGGGTAAAAAACGGGGACAGGTACAGTTTTTAACCCCCCCTTTTGGAAGAAACTGTACCTGTCCCCGTTTATTTCGGGAGGTCAAAGTCGCCGGTGCGGTCTCGCCAGATGCAGTGAATGTGGTTGGCGGGATTGCCTTCGGCATCATTTTGAACGTTGCAGAATTCAATCACAAACGTTGAACCCTCGATGCGGTACGAGTGACCGATACCGGGTTTTTCGGCGCCGGCCCATGCAAAGTGGATGTTGTTCCACCCGACAGTTTCTGGGGAACCAGCAATCCCCGTCGATGCATCGATCAGACGCAGTCTCTCTGCAGCAACGCTCTCAATCATGCTGCCGCAGTAGTTTTTAACGAGGCGGCCCAGCACACGCTGCGCCGCACGATCGAGTTCGCGAAATGGGATTCCCACCAGTGGCTCATCGGGTGGCTGCGATTGGCCTGCACCGCGAATTTCGGCGAAGGCCTGCGGAGAAATGATTGCCTTTTTTTTCTGCTCTGCGCTGAGCATGCCGAGCAGTTCAAAGGCTAGAAGTTCTTCGCTGGCTAATAGCCGGAATCCCTTGGCAGGAAGCCCGGGGAGGTGGGTGCCAACGATGGCTGGATTGGCTCCCATAAACTGGGGTGTGCTGTCAACAATTCTTCCGTCACGAACAACAAAGTTGAGCGAAAGGTGATGCCCTTCCACGCTCAGCGACCACGTTGTTTGGTCCGATGGTTCGCCGAAGAGCGTAAAGAAATAGTGCTCGTGATCACGGATGTTCTTGGCTTTTGTCCCTTCCTGAACTCGCAAGATTTCGTCGAGCTCCATAATCTGCGCAGACTTTTCAAAGCCAATCTGCGAAACGGCTGCCTGCAAGAGCCGTCGTGCTGCCGCCTTTTGCGGCACAGTCATCTCCCGCAGTGACAGCCCTTTGCGCTGCGGCTTCGGAATAAAATGCCAGTCGGTGCGCTGCGGAAGGGCATACGAGAGCAACGCCTTTTCTTTTTGTGAAGCGTCCAGAGTCGCCAGCCACTCCTTCCCCATCTGCACCACCGTCATGCCGCCTGCCGAACGCAGCAGTGCGGCAGTGGCAAATTCGATCCCTCCCCAGAACAACACCGCCACTCCAACAAGTATCAAAGCTAGCGAGGCCCGCTCGATCCGGTAAATCATTTTGAATCGACTCCTGCAGGATGGTTTTTGATTGGATCTCTGTCGTGGTGTGCCTGATCGATGTGCACATGCACCAACGGCTGCTGGACAATGTACTGTTCCCAAGCTTCTTGGGAGACTCCGGCTTTGTCCAAATAGAGCGAACGAAGGTTTTTGCATTTTGAGAGCACGAAAAGCCCTTGGTCTTTGATCTTTACATCGATGAGATGCAACGCCTTGAGCGCCGGAAACGTCGTCAGGAGTTCGCAGGCTCGCTGGCCATCGAGGCGAGGGCTTCCGAGCCTAAGGCTTTGGAGATGAGGAAGCGACGCGAGCGACTCTAGGCCACGTTCTGTGCACTGAGCCTGCGGGATATTCAGGGCAACGAGGGTGTGTAATGCGGCAATCGCACGCAGGCCATCATCGCCCAGCGGCGAGTGTCGTAGCGAGAGTCGCTCAAGACCTGCCAAGGAGCCAATGATCGACGCCTCGCGATCTTCAGCAATACCCTCTTGGAGCGTGAGGCGGCGAAGTTGTTTTGCACCTCGCAGGAGTTCCCAATCGGCAGGCGAGGCTATCTCTTCATCGCAGTGGATCGAGTCGGTCGTGCCAGCGTTCACGTTGTCAATCTGCTCCCGCCAACGGACGCCTCTTTCGCGGCCACTGGTATCCGCGGGCCGACACCCCACTAGCACAATCATGCAGGCAACTCTGAAAAACAGGGCAGCAGACAAACGCGAAGGGCTTGGCATGGTTTGCATTTTTGAGAGGAGATGATCGATGCACGTTAAGCCCGGATTGCCCAACCGGCTTTCAAGGCAGGCTTTCAAGGCAGGCCACCGTGAAAGTTTATCTGGACGGCAGTTGCTGAGCATGAGCCAGCACTGGTTCAGGTCGCTGGATGAGGTGCGCAGGCTGTCAGCGGCTTGGAAAGAAGACTGCCCGGCGGGTAATGTCCGCAGGGTGCTCTGGGCAATCAAAACTTGGTCGCGTTTGCGATTTTTTAGGGGGCATGCCCTGCTAAAAAATAGTTTAGAAATAGTCTTACTGGTTCAAATGTGCGGGCAACTTCAGGGCCGCAGGGCCCTGGGAGGGATTGCACGTCGGCTAATCCAGAGGAATCAGGACGTTGATTTCCTCGTCGTCCTCAAAAGGATCGAAGTCGCCGTCAAACGGACCAAAGACGCCGCAGGCTGTTGGAATGGAAAACATGGCCGGAAATCCTCTCTCACCAGTTCACCCTGCCGCGGCGCACGAATCAAATTGGCAAAAATACGGCCTAAAACATCGGTTTTAGGACTGGGCCACGGGGTCGGCGTGGGCTTTTTGCCCCCCTCTGGTGTGGCCTTTTCTATACTGCCGCTTGTCCTCCAGATACCCATGCCGTCCTCGCCTCAGCAGGAGCCCCGTTCGTTTCATGGCCACCACCTCAATCCAAACAGACAATAGTGACCCTTGGTTTCAAGATCGCTTCGCCACCAGGATTGGCGGTTCGCAGTACGGCAAGGGCAACGAGATCTATAAGTTTGAACTGATCAAACGCGCCAAACGTCAAGCCCTCACCGACCATCCCGAGCGACGCATGCTCGATTTTGGCATCGGTGAAAACGATGAAATGGCTCCCGAAAATGTGCGGGCTGTGATGCGGCACGAGATCGACCGGCCGGAGAATCGCGGCTATGCCGACAACGGAATCGCAATTTTTAAAGAGGCGGTTGCTGCCTTCATGGCTCGGGAGTTTGGCGTCGTGCTCAACCCCGAAAATGAAATCAACCACTGCATCGGTTCCAAGACGGCCTACTCGATGCTGCCAGCGGCCTTCATCAACCCGGGTGATACCACTCTCATGACGGTCCCCGGCTATCCGGTGGCCGGCACCGCCACGCGCTGGTTTGGTGGCTCCGTTCACGCGCTGCCACTGCTACCAGAAAATAATTTCTTTCCCGATCTGGATGGCATTCCAGCCGATGTGCTGGCGCGATCGAAGCTGCTGGTGCTCTGCTATCCCAACAGCCCTACCGGCAAGACCGCCACCAGCGCGTTCTACGAGAAGGTCGTAGACTTTGCGACCCGCAATCGAATTGTTGTCGTACAGGACGCCGCGCATGCCATGCTTTCCTACGACACTGAACCGCTGTCGTTTCTCTCCGTCGATGGTGCGAGGGATGTGGGGGTTGAGGTGCACTCACTCTCGAAAGGTTTTCACATGATCGGCTGGCGGTTGGGCTGGGTCTGCGGACACAAGAAACTGGTTCAGGCGTTTGCCGACGTGAAAGACAACTGCGACTCGGGCCAATTCATCGCCATTCAAAAAGCGGGGGCGGCAGCCCTTTCTGATGCAAAGATTCCGCTTCTGGTGCGCGAAAAATACCGCCGGCGTCTTGAAAAACTGGTGGGTGTTTTAAGGGCCTGCGGATTCGATTGTGAAATGCCCGGCGGCACCTACTTTCTCTATACAAAGAGTCCGCGCGGTGCTGGTGATCAAGTGTTTCTAACGGCGCAGGCTGCCAGCCAGATGTTGATCCACGACCTTTCGATCTCAACGGTTCCCTGGGACGACTGCGGCGCCTATCTACGATTTTCGGCCACCTACGAGGCGATTGACGAGGCTGCCGAAGATGACCTAATGGCCGAAACACACGCCCGTCTATTGCGTGCCAGGCTAAAGTTTTAGTCTGCTTATCGCTGCGTTGATACTTGCAACAGCGCTCGACTGTGCGAGGGCAAACGATCCTCTTCACCATTTTTTATTTCTGTTGGCGGTGCCCATCCGAGGAGATTGACCGATGCGACTTTCCCACTTTGCCGCGTTTCTTTCTCTGCTGGCTGTGGCCGGTGTGCTTCTGCTACCGAACGCTGGTTGCGGAGCGAAAAAGAAAGGAGCCAAGGCGCTGACGATCAAGCAACAACTGGAGAAGGCTGAGGCAGAGGGGACTCCTGATCGTCAAGCCGCGGCCCTGCTTAAAGTTGCCCGCGCGCAATGGAATGCCGGCGATAGATCTGGTGCAAAAGAAACGGCCCAGACTGCATTCAACAAGGTGAAGGGTGACGGTGATCCAAGCCTGTTTGCCCTGCGACTGGTAGACGCCGCTGAGTTTTTTGCCCGCATAACCGATAAGAAACAGGTTCGTGAAGCTCTCAAGCTGGCGCTGGGTTGGGCAGAAAAGATTGAGGATCCCATCCGGAAGACAAAAGTGTTGGCCGCAGCCGGTGGTATTTTTGGCAACAGAGATAAAGATAAAGGGCTAGCGGATTCGAAATTGGCAAAGGCCACGATGGAGCAGGCCGCTGAGGTGGCAAACGGGGTTGAGGAACGCTTCCGTGCTGAGGCACTCGCCGCGGTTGCGCTGGGCTATGCCAAAGCCGGGATGCCGACAGAAGCCGGTGAAAAAGTTGTTCAACTAGAGGAGAGCGCTCGTGCCTTGGAGGAGCCACGGGCCAAGGCCGAAGCACTTGCAGCCGCAGCCGATGTGCACATTCAGATCGATCACAAAGACGAAGCACTCAAGCTTCTGGAGGAAGCGGCTGTGGCCGCAAAAAGTGTCGAACGTTCAGAAAGCCGAGCCTATGCGCTGCTGGCAGTTGCCGAGATAACGGCCGCTGTTGGCAACACGAAGAAGGCGTTGGCGCTGCTCAAAGAGGCCGACAAATCTGCCGATAAGGTGGCCGATCCTGAGCAGCAGAAGATCGTTGTGGCTAAAGTGCGTTCCACCATGGCCGAACTCGAAAAAAAGAAATAGTTGTCGTTTTCGATCAACTCCGCTTTCCGTTCGACACGCATTTGAGCGACTCAAGGGCACGCTGCCTGGCTACAGCATGATCCACAATCGGTTCTGGATAATCTTGCCCAAGCTCGATGCCGGCAGCAGCAAGCGTCTGGGGCAGGCTCTCTGCCGGCGCGTGAATATCGGCAGCGGAAAGCTTTGTTAATTCCGGCACCCACTGGCGCACGTACTCTCCATGGGGATCAAACTTTTTCCCTTGGCTGGTGGGATTGAAAATACGGAAATAGGGTGCGGCATCGGCCCCACAACCGGCAGCCCACTGCCAGCCTAGAGTGTTGGCAGCCAGATCGGCGTCGACGAGCGTATCCCAAAACCACCGTGCGCCCTCCAGCCACGACACACGCAGATCCTTGACGAGAAAACTTGCCACTATCATGCGCACACGGTTGTGCATCCAACCCAGAGACCATAGCTGGCGCATGCCCGCATCGACAATCGGAAAGCCCATTCGGCCACGCTGCCAAGCCCGCAGGCCGACCGGATCATTCACCCATGGAAAACGCGCGTAGTCGGCACGGAGCGGGGCCGCAGCGGTGTGCGGAAAGTGGTAGAGCAGGTGGTTGGCAAACTCGCGCCAGCCTAATTCACGCAGGTAAACCTCGGCATCGCCTGTGATCTGTGCTGCCGGCTTACCGCCAACTTGTTCACGCACCGCGTGCCAGATTCGTCGCGGCGAGAGTTCGCCAAAGTGCAGGTGCGGGCTCAGCGAACTGGTGCCCTCCCGATCTGGACGGTCTCGCTCATTGCCGTAGGCAAACAGCGGTTTTTGCACAAAGGCGGCGAGCCTTGCGGCCGCTCCAACTTCACCAGGCCGCCAGATGGATCGCATCCGGCCAGCCCAATCGGGATTCGGCAACAGACCCAGTGCGTCGAGTGTTGGATTCTTTTTATGCGCGGCAGCGAGTGCGGCGGGTGCCGATAGAGTTTTCGGCTTAGGGAACGGTTCAGCAGGCTCATCACACTTTAAAAGCGTGCGCCAAAACGGCGTAAAAACCTGATACGGTTTTCCCTCCTTGGTAGCCACCTGCGTCGGCTCAAACAGCAGGCCGCCGTTAAAGCTTTCGCAAATAAGCCCGCTGGCAAGCAGCGTCTGCTTGATGAGCGTGTCGCGTTTGATCACCGCCGGTTCATAGCGTCTGTTCCAGACGACGTGCGTCGCGTCGCACTGCTGCGCTATTTTTTGTAACGCATCCAGCGATGGCCCGTGCCGTAGCAGCAGGGGCGTGCCCGATTTTTCCAGCGCGGCCGCCAGCTTTTCGAGCGAATGGTGGAGCCACCAGCGCGACGCTGCTCCCGGCTCCCACGGTGACTCCTCCGCAGGTGCAAAAATAAAGAGGGGCACAATTACCCCTCTTGCAGCAGCCGCTAGGAGCGCTGGATTATCGTCCAGTCGCAGATCGTGGCGAAACCAGACAATTGTTACAGGATGTGCTTTCACGCCAAAATCTCGTGCACCACTCGCTGCTGCTCGACACCTGTCAGTCGCTGATCGAGCCCCTGTGACTTAAACGTAAATCGCTCGTGGTCGATGCCCATCAGATGCAGAATCGTGGCGTTAAAATCGTTGATGTGAACTGGGTTTTCAGTGACGTTGTAGCTGAAGTCGTCGGTTTCACCGAATGATGTACCCGCTTTGACACCACCGCCAGCCAGCCACATGCAAAAATTACGCGGGTGGTGATCGCGACCATAGTTGTCTTTTGTCAAATTACCTTGCGAATAAACGGTGCGTCCAAATTCGCCACCCCACACAACCAGCGTATCGTCGAGCATGCCCCGTGCTTTGAGATCCTTCACGAGGGCGGCTGTGGCTTGATCTGTGTCGAGGCACTGTGCCGTAAGCTCACTGGGAAGATTGCCGTGCTGATCCCAGCCGCGATGCAAGATTTGCACCGCTCGCACGCCGCGTTCCACGAGTTTTCGTGCCAGTAACAGGCTGTGCGTAAAGGAGCCCAACTTCTGCACGTCCGGGCCATACATCGCTAGTGTCTGCGCAGTTTCATCCGATAGATCAACCAACTCAGGCACGCTGGCCTGCATACGAAAGGCCATCTCGTACTGCGCCATGCGGGTTTGGATTTCAGGATCGTGGTACCGCTCAAAGCTGCGGGCATTGAGATGGCCAAGGCTGTCCAGCATGCGACGCCGATCGGAAACTGTGATGCCATCCGGATTGGGTAAATAAAGAACGGGGTCGCCCGATCCGCGCAATGCCACTCCCGAATACCGCGTCGGCAGAAAGCCGCTCGACCACATGCGGGTGAACAGGGCCTGCGATGGATTGATGTCGGGGAGCGGGGTAAAGACAACAAAGGACGGCAGGTTGTCGCTTTCACTGCCGAGACCGTAGGCCAGCCAACTGCCTAGGCTCGCCTTGCCGGGAATCTCGCTGCCTGTCATCACAAACGTACAGGCTGGGTCGTGATTGATGGCGTTGGTGTGAACAGTCTTCACCAGTGCTATGTCGTCCACAATGCCGGCGGTGAATGGCAAAAGTTCCGTGTTAATCCAGCGGCCGCACTGGCCACGTTGCTCAAACTTAAACTTCGATGGCGCTACCGGAAACCGGGCCTGCCCACTGGTCATCGTGGAGAGCCTTTGATCACCACGCACGCTGGGCGGTATGTCTTTGTCGAAAAAATCTTGCAGTCTTGGCTTGTAATCCCATGTATCAATCTGGGAAGGGCCGCCGTTGGTGTGGATATAGATCACGCTCTTGGCCCTTGGTGCATGGTGCGGCAAACCCGGCAGCGGCGGATGCACGCGCGCTGGCACGCTCTTCGGAACCGAAGCGTCGATAGCAGCGGCAGAGGCACGCTTGAGTGATTGCAGATCGGCTCCGTTTTCCAGCAGCGCGAGGGCAGCGGCACCGAGACTCACACCGCTCATTTTAAGAAATGCACGACGGGCTGCAGCCGTGCGTAGCAAATCAATCGCAACGGGACCGTGACTGGCCATCGGTTAGTTCCTCGTCAGGGTTTCATCAAGGTTAAGCATCATATTGACTACCAGTGTCCAGGCCGCTAATTCAGCGACCACCATCTGCTCTGGGGGTTTCGATTCTCCATGTGCGATTACTTTTTTTGCCGCCTCGGCATCGGCTGCATAGCGGGCCGTGTGGCCGGCGAGCGATTCCGTCACAATGGCTGATTCATCTGTCTCTGGGACACGCGACAAAACGGTGCGGTAGAGCCAAGCAATCCGCGCCGGATCGTCGAGACCGCCCTCCGTCAGCACCCGTGCCGCCAGCGCCCGCGCGGCTTCTATGTGCTGCGTGTCGTTCATGAGTTGCAACGCCTGCAGCGGCGTATTACTGCGCTCCCGACGCGAACAAAATTGCTCCCGATTGGGCGCATCGAAATTCACCATAAAAGGCGGGGGAGCCGTGCGTTTGAGAAACGTATAAAGGCTGCGACGGTAGAGAGCTTCGCCCGAATCTCGCTTGTATTCCCGCGTGGTGGAGCCTGCGAATCCAATCGGCTCCCAAATGTTATCGGGTTGATACGGCCTCACGCCCTTGCCACCTTGCCGGCGCACAAGCAACCCCGACACGGCCAACGCATTGTCGCGAATCTGCTCGGCATCGAGCCGGAGTCGCGGCCCTCGCGAGAGCAGTCTGTTTTCCGGATCGCGGGCAAGTTGCTCGGGCGAGACGGCGCTGGCCCGGCGGAAGGCGCGACTGGTCACCAGCATTTTCACCATTTGCCTAGTGTTCCAGCCGTTTTCACGATACTGCACCGCCAGCCAATCGAGTAGTTCCGGATGGACGGGCGATTCTCCCTGCGATCCAAAATCATCGCTGGTCTTCACAATCCCAACGCCAAAAAATTGTTGCCAAAGCCGGTTCACCGCCACCCGCGCCGTGAGCGGGTGCTCGGGACTCATCAGCCACTCGGCCAAATCCAGTCGCGTCAGCGGAATGCCTTCAATAATCGGCAGCGCTGGCAGAAAAGCGGGCGTAGCACGCTCAACTTTTTCACCCGGTTTGTCGTAGGCTCCACGAATCATCACAAAGCTCTCACGCATCTTCGGTAGATCACCAAAGATAAAGGTCTCGGGAGCCGATCGTTCAATCTCTTCTCGCATCTTCTTTAAGGCCTCCACTTCGCGAGTGCCAACGGCGATAGACTCTGGTCGATTGCTCCAGATTTGTGCGAGCCAGTGGCGCTGGATGCGGGCACGGTCGTCGGGGTTCGTTGTTTTTTCAGGGCCTTGCTTGACGAGTCCGCGTAGGTTTTCTGGCAGATCGTTGCTGAGGTCATTGCCCACGCGTTCCTGCCACCACGCCTGAAACGACTGGGCCGGATCGGTGGCGGCATTTTGGGTAGAAACACAGCCGGCCAGATCCCACCGCACATGTCCGTCAAACTGCGTCAGTGCAAAGCCCGTCAGTTTTGCGCCAGGCGGAATTCCCACCGCGGCGGCAGAAATGGAAAGCCGCGACCATTTGCCCAACTCGGGCAATGGCCCCGCTACGGCACGCGATGGCTTGCCGGTTTCTCCCCACGCTATAACGGCAGGATCTCCCCAGATGGCCCGGTGCTCCCAGCCGTCTGTGTGAAACTGCAGCATCACGGCCTTGGGTGGTAGGGCGGGGTCTAGCCAAACATTGACAAAAATTTCGGCCTGCGCTGGAATGACGATCGGCTCGCTGCCACTTTCATAAAAGTCTTGGCCAATGCCAGCGACGGTGCGTTCGAGGCTGCGCTGACCAGAAAAAACTTCACCTGGGTGGCTGCTTGTAAACCAGGTAGGCGCTCCACCCGGGTCGCTTTTCACATTGGCTGCCGGTGGAAATTCATCGTCCAGCCAAATTATTTCACGTCGCACCGGATCGGGAGGAGCTTGCAGCGTAGCGGGATCGATGTACTCAATGCCAACGACTGTGTCGGCGATCATTTTTTCAAGCACCTGCATTTGGCTGGCAAGTTCGACGCGTTTCTGCTCCTGCTCCAGCGTAGGTGCCTTCATTGTGGGGGCCGTGAGCAAGGTGTTTCCATCCATCGCTGGGTCGGCAGCCGAATTGAAAAAAGCGTAGAGCGCATAAAACTCCCGCTGTGAGATTGGATCAAACTTATGATCGTGGCAGACAGCGCACTGTCCGGTTAGCCCCATGAAGGCCTGCATGGTTGTGGCCGTCCGATCGACCGCGTAGCGAAAGAGCAATTCGTCGTTAATGGATCCTCCTTCGCTGGTCGTCACATTGCAGCGACTAAAGCCGGTGGCAACTTTTTGGTCAGGGGTCGCAGTTGGCAAGAGATCACCACCGAGTTGCTCGATAGCAAAGCGATCAAAGGGCAGGTTGGCTTGGAACGCCTTCACAACCCAATCCCGATAGGCCCACATCTGCCGTTCGTTGTCGAGATGCAGACCATGCGTGTCGGCGTAGCGGGCCACGTCGAGCCAGTGCCGCGCCATTTCCTCGGCATGGTACGGGGTGAGCAGCAATCGATCGACGAGATTTTCATAGGCCTCCCCGGACGCATCCGCCATAAAGGCATCGATCTCTGCCGGCGTTGGCGGCAAACCGGTGAGCGCAAATGTGATGCGACGAACGAGGGTGGCGGGGTCCGCTTCTAGACCCACAGGCAACCCTTCGGCCGACAGTCTCGCTTCGATAAAGTAATCGATTGGATTGGCTGTTTCCAGACGAGCCACTACAGGCACTGCGGACTTGAGCGGAGGCTCAAAAGACCAGTGTTTTTCGTAGACAGCACCAGCCTCTATCCAGTCGGCGAGCAACTTTTTTTGCTCGGCTGAGATTATTTTTTTTGCGTGCGGCGGCGGCATCACCACCTCGGGATCGGTGGAATTGAGACGCACCATGAGTTCGCTCGCGGCCGCATTACCGACCACAATGGCACGTGTTTGGCTCTCCAGTTTTTGGGTAGCACCAGCGGCCAAATCGAGCCGCAACCCCGCCTCCTGCTTGCTCCTGCCGTGGCAGGAAAAACAATTGTCTGCAAGAATCGCCCGAATGTCGCGGTCGAATCGGATCGCCTGCTGCTGGACTTCCGCCCCCATTGCGTTCGTGAAAAAAAGGAACAGAAACGGGAGAGCCAGCCCGCACCGCACGCTGCGGTCGCCACGAGGAGAAAACCGGCTTAGCAGAGCAAAACCATCCATGTAAGGTGCGTCTCTCTGTGTAATCTGTGTATTCTGTGTAAGAAACTGTGTAGGAAAATCAGACAAGCAGGTCCGTAATCACATGCCCGTGAACATCCGTCAACCGAAAATTTCTTCCCTGTGCGCGAATTGTCAGGGTGGTATGGTCGATGCCCAGTAGGTGCAGCAACGTCGCGTGCAGGTCGTGCACTGTGACGGGATTTTCCACAACGCCATACCCGAGTTCGTCGGTCGCCCCATAGGTCACGCCGCCCTTGATGCCACCGCCGGCCAGCCAAATTGAAAATGCTTTCATGTGGTGGTCGCGGCCATTGCCCTGCGCCATCGGCGTGCGGCCAAACTCCGTACCAAACACAACCAGTGTCTCGTCCAGCATGCCGCGGCGTGCAAGATCTTCGATCAAAGCCGCAGCGCCACGGTCGACCTCGGAGGCCGTGCCCTTGATGTGATCCTTGACACTGCCGTGGTGATCCCAATCGCGGTGGTAGAGTTGGATGAATCGCACGCCACGCTCGGCCAGCCGGCGCGCCAAGAGGCAGTTGGCGGCAAACGAACCGTCGCCACCCTTTGTGCCATACAGATCGAGCGTGCTCTGTGACTCATCCGAAAGATCAACCAGATCAGGAACACTCGATTGCATCTTAAACGCCAATTCGTACTGCGCAAGTCGGGCGGCAATTTCCGGATCGTTGACCACATCCCCGCGCATGGTGTCGAGCCGTGCCACTGCATCCACAACGTCTCGCTGACGCCCCAGGGACGTTCCGGCCGGCGGCGCCACATAGAGCACAGGATCGCCCTTGGAACGAAACTCCACCCCTTGAAACCGACTGGCCAACAGGCCCGAATGCCACTGTCGGCTGGCAATCGGCTGGCTCTGGCCAAACTTTCCCGTACTCACCATCACGACAAAACCTGGTAGATCGTGGGCCTCACTGCCGAGGCCATACCACAGCCAACTCCCCGCCGCCGGACGACCGGAAATCATTGAGCCGGTGTTCATGAACGTATGGGCCGGGTCGTGATTGATTGCTTCGGTGTGCATGCTGCGCACGATTGCAATTCGATCGGCAATGCGCGAGGCAATCTCTGGAAAGATTTCGCTGATATTTTGTCCGCTCTGGCCCACGCGATTGAAGGCATGCTGCGGTGCAAAACACTTGAGCGCCTGCCCCTGCAATTGTGCGATTTGCTGACCACGGGTAAAGCTTTCCGGCATCGGCTGGCCGTTCAGTTCGGCAAGCTTCTGCTTATAATCAAACGTGTCCAGATGGGACATGCCGCCGGCCATGTAGAGCCAGATCACGCGCTTGGCTTTAGGCGGCACGTGATAGGCCTTGATGACGCCAGGCCAGATCGCTGGAGAGGCCTCTGCTGCCCCTGTTGAAACACCACTGGTTGCCGCCGTTGCCGGATGCACCAGGCCACTGCCCAGCAGCGAGCCCAGCGCCACAGAGCCCAGACCGCCCGCCGATTGCGACAAAAACGCACGACGGGCGAGATTGTTTTGCTGAGGAGCGTGCCGCATGCTGAAGCCTTTTGGTGGGTTGAATCTTGGTGGTCTTGGTGGTCACGGTGGATTGAATCAATCCGTCAGGTGAAAAATCCGTCTTAGTTTCTGGTGTATGTTTCGTGAAGATTGAGAACGGTGCGGGCGGCACTGATCCAGGCGGCCAACTCCGTGGGAAGAATCCCTTGCGGCACCGGTGAGGCACCGACAGAAATCATTTTCTTTGCCGCCTCGACATCCCCAGCAAATGCCTGGAGGTGGCGTTCGGCAAGGTCGGCAAGCACGCCCACCTCAGCATCGATCGGCACTCGTCCCAACACGCGACGCAGCATGAAACGGGAACGCGCAAGCGAATCACTGCCGCCCTCGGCCAGTGTTTTTTCAGCCAGTGCACGGGCCGCTTCTACAAACTCGGGGTCGTTCAGCAACACCAGCGCCTGCAGCGGTGTATTGGAACGTGGGCGTCGCGCCGTGCATTCCTCGCGACTGGGTGCATCAAATACAAGCATCGCCGGGTGCAGGTATTGCCGCTGCCAGTGTACGTAGAGGCCCCGCCTGTAGAGATTGCTGCCAACATCGGCCTGGTAGCTGCGCTTGGGAAAGTTGAGGTAGTCCCAATACCCGTCGGGCTGATACGGCTTGACGCTCGGGCCGCCGATCTGCCGAGTCAGCAAGCCGCTGGTGGAAAGCGCCGCATCGCGCACCATCTCGGCGTCTATCCGATAGCGAGATTGCCTCGCGAACAGACGGTTTTCGGGATCGCGTTCCATGTGCAATGCCGACACGTTGCTCGAACGCTTGTAGGCCTCACTGGTGACAATCGTGCGCAGCAGACGACGCATGTTCCAGTCGCCATCTCTCAGCTCGCAGGCCAACCATTCCAGAAGCTCCGGATGGCTCGGCGATTCACCCTGCGCGCCGTGATCGTCGAGCCGCCGCGACAGACCTTGCCCAAAACAAAGCGCCCAAAATCTATTTGCCAGCACCCGCGGCACCAGCGGATTTTCCCGACTGGTCATCCATGCCGCCAGATCGAGCCTCGAAAGCTGTTGTCCGCTCGGCGGCGATCCGCTGGGGGCCGTCTCCTTTTCTGTGCTCGCTACGCGCTGCACGACCGGCAAAAACGCTGGGGTGGCAGCGGTGACAATCTCACCTGAGTCGTCCATCCAGTTGCCACGCGGCAGCACGCGCACAACACGCGGCGCACCAGACACAGTGGCCACCATGTTTGGCTGGGCATTCGTGAGCGCGGTCAGGGCCGTCTCCAATTTTACCAATTCCGCCTGCCACGCTTTGGCAACCGCGGAAATGGTTCGGTGATGCTTGCGGAGGTCTTGCTTGTGGGCATCGGTGCGAGAGTCGACCGCTAGCAAGAGCGCTGCCTGCACCGAATCGGGAAGCTGTGGTGACGCAGCCACTGCAGGGAGTGCCAAGCGGGCTGATTCAGCGGCAATCCACGCCTCACGCTCGGCAATAAGCTCGGGCGGATCGCTTTCACCAAAAGCCTTTAGCTCTGCAACTCTTTTTTTAATCTCCGCCTGCTGCACCACTTGTTCAGGAGTGGGGACGCGCATCATTTCGCCCCAGCCATCGAAGTTTCCAGCGCCGTTGTAAATTCCTTTTTCAGCAACATCGGCAAAGAATGCTGCAAACGTATAGAAGTCGCGCGCTGTAAAAGGATCAAATTTATGGTCGTGGCACTCGGCACAGCCGAGCGTTGAGCCCAGCCAGACGCCACTGGTAGCCCGCACGCGATCGCTGGCATATTTGGCGTGGTATTCCTTGTCTTGTCCGCCGCCCTCGGCGCTCATCTGATTCATGCGGTTGTAGGCAGCGGCAATTTTTTGGTCTTGCGTAGCGTTGGGCAGTAGATCGCCGGCGAGTTGCTCCTGCGTAAAACGGTCGAACGGCATGTTGGCCGCAAAAGCATTGATCACCCAATCGCGATAAGGCCACATCGTGATCTCCTGATCGCCGTGATAGCCGACGCTGTCGCCGTAGCGCACCAGATCAAGCCACCACACAGTCATCCGTTCGGCGTGGTGTGGGCTGGCCAATAACCTATCGACTAAACGCTCGTATGCATCCGGGGAACTGTCCGCAATAAACGCATCAATCTCGACAGGCTCCGGTGGCAGACCTGTGAGATCGATTGAAACACGTCGCGCCAGCGTGACGCGATCGGCAGCGGATTCTGCCGGTAGCCCTTCCGCTGCGAGGCGGGCAGCGATGAAACAATCAACGGGATGCGCTGCACCGGCCGGCACTTCCGGGCGCTCGAGGGTTTCGTAGGCCCAGTGACCCTCATAGACAGCGCCTTGGGCAATCCACTGCTCCAATATTTTTTTCTGGGCGGTTGTCAGCGATTTGTTCGATTCCGGCGGCGGCATCACGACACTGTCATCGGTCGAGTGGATCCGCGTAAACAATTCGCTGGCCTGCGGATTACCGGCAACGACTGCACGCACGCCCTCACGATCGGCGGTGGCTCCCGTAGACGTATCCAACCGCAGGTCGGCCTGCCGCTTGCCGGCGTCGGGGCCGTGACAGGCAAAACAGTTTTCCGAAAAAATGGGCCGGATATCCCGGTCGAAGTGAATGGTTTTGGCAGGTGGTTGCGCTGCCGACAGCGTGCGGAGGCCATCGCCTGCCGCCAAAACAACGATGCCTCCGATCGCTTGAACGCAAAACCGACAAACGTTGATCGTCAGCAGCTTTTTCAAGCAACGTACCGAGAAACTTGTCTCGCAACTCATGGGAAGCCAACTTACTTGCAAGATTAGGGCCGGGCTAGACCCGCGGAATTTCAAAACCCTCGCGAGGCTTGCGCGCAGCAAATGCTGCGGCCTGCTCATCGCCTACAATTTTTTCTGTCGCCGGATCCCACTTAATCGTGCGTCCCAGCCGCGCTGCAATCGCCGACAAGTGGCAGGTGTTCATCGCCATGATGTGGCTGAATACATCCGACACAGGCAGACCGCCCTCGCGAATGCAGCGGTAAAAGTTTTCCTTGTGACCCTCAAACGGCTTCCCCTTGTAAAGCGCCATAACGTCCTCGGCTGTAAACTTATCTTTGTCCCAGCCCTCTTCAATCGGCGCGCCGCTGATTCTGTCGCGATTGACAAACATCCGCCCCTTTGTGCCTTCAAAGAGGATGCCGTTGTCGCCACGACTGGTGACAATCATCTCGACGCCACTGGCAAACTTGCACTTCACAGCAAAGTCTTGGGACGTGTTGTAGCAATCGTCTACGGTTGGATAACCGTCCTTGAAAGGCACCGGGTGCTTGGCATCACTGCCGTCGATCTCGATCGGGCCCTTGCCCTTTACATCTTCCTTGAGAGCCCAGTGGGCAATGTCCACGTGGTGCGCGCCCCAATCGGTAAACTTGCCACCAGAATATTCGTACCACCAGCGAAACTCGTAGTGGCAACGCTTCTCGCGAAAGTCAACCTTCGGCGCCTGCCCAAGCCACATGTCCCAGTTGAGTTCAGCTGGCGCGGTGGCCACAGGAAACGGCCCGCCCGTGGGACTGCCGTTGATGCCCACGGTGACCTTTTGCATGTCGCCGAGCAGTCCCTTATGAATCATATTCACAGCGCGTAAAAACTGATCCTTCTGGCTGCGTTGCTGAGTGCCGATAAAAAATTGCAGCTTGGGAAATTTTTCCGCTGCTGCGCGAGCAAGTTGATTTTCTTCGAGCGTCAGCGACAGCGGCTTCTGACAAAAAACGTGTTTGCCAGATTGCAGCGCCTCGATCGCAATTTTAACGTGCCATGGATCGGTGGTAACAACACTCACCACATCGATATCAGAGCGCTCGAGCACCTTGCGGTAATCCGTGTAGGCGTCGGCTTTCCCTTTTCCAATCCTGCCATCATTACGGGCGCTGTCAGCCCGGCGGCTATCGACATCGCAGACGGCCAGAATGTCTCCGAAGCGGCTGTGCTGAGCCGCATCGCCCGAGCCCATCGAGCCCGTGCCGATGCAGCCAATGCGCGGGCGATCGTTTGCCGACTGATTGGCAAATGCCCGAGCGCTTTCGAACACATAGGGCACAAAGCCACCGCCCACAGCGGCACTCGCTGCGACCGTCGTGCCTAGAAAACTGCGCCGCGTTGGGTGACCTCTGCCTGCCATCGTTGTTCGTCTCCTGAGATGTGTCGAGCCTAAAGACCAAAGGACTGCCGGAAGGGATTGCCGGAAGGGATTGCCGGAAGGATTACCTGAAGATGTACGCTTTCGATTTCAAGGTTGTAGATTTCAAGGTAGTATAAGCTCCGGCCTCGCGACTGTGCCACCGTTGCACCGGGAATGACCGGCGCTAGGCGTGGAGCAGTGCCGCATGGAGGATTTCGACAGGGTGCAGGGCTTTTCTTCCAGTTGCATCGGCAATCTGGTGGCGACAACTTGTGCCCGGGGCGGCGATGAACGTGGCAGCAGGCGCGGCCCGCACGGCCGGAAACAACACGAGTTCGCCGATCTGCATCGAGAGTCGAAAATGCTCCCGCTCGTAGCCGAACGAGCCGGCCATTCCGCAGCAACCGCTGGGAATCACCTCGACGCTAAAATTCTGCGGCAGCGATAGCATCGCAACGGTCGCAGCCAACGCAGAGAGTGCTTTTTGATGGCAGTGACCGTGGAGCTTGATGCTTTGTGATTCGGTCGTGAAGGCCTTGGGGCCGATGATGCCTTGCGCCGCCTCACGGGCCAAGAATTCGTCAATCAAAAATGTTTGCTTGGCAAGTTGCTTGGCCGTTGCCATCAGCGGCAGCGGCACAAGGTCTGGATATTCATCCCGGAAGCTAAGGATTGCTGAGGGCTCGATGCCCACCAACGGCACCTCGTCGCTCACAACAGCGGCAAGGAGTTCGACATTCTTTGCCGCTAGGTCGCGGGCCTCGCGCAGAAGCCCCTTTGAAATATGCGCCCGGCCACTCTCGACGTGCTGTGGAATCGACACCTCGTAGCCGAGCGACTCCAGCAACTCCACGGTCTTGATGCCAATTGCGGCATCGAAGGTGTTGGTGAATTCGTCGCAGAACAACTGCACGCGACCGTTGACTAAGGATTTGCGCGCCGGCGGCCGGCGGTTGCGATGCCATGCCAAGAGTGTTGTCTTCGGTAAGAGCGGCAGCGATCGATGCTCCGCAAATCCAATCGCTCGCTTCAACGTTGTTGCTACCAGAGGCGCCTGGACGACGAAGTTGTAGAGCCACGGCACTCGTGTCGCCCATTGCATCGTTTTGGCAAAGCCCGCGATGACTCGCGATCGCAGCGGCACGCCGTGCGCATCGTGCCAGTGCTGCTCCCACTCCGATTTGAGTCGCGCCATATCGACGTTGGACGGACATTCCGACTTGCAGCCCTTACAAGACAGGCACAGATCCATGACCTCGGCCAGTTGTGGGCTGTTCCACGGATTGAGCGGATCCGAGGGCGCGGCGAGCACCGTGCGCAGCATATTCGCCCGGGCACGAGTTGTATCGCGTTCGTCGCGCGTGGCCATGTAGCTGGGGCACATCGTGCCACCCACCGCGTGCGATGAGCGGCACTGCCCGACACCAGTGCACTTCTCTGCAGCGCCACGCACTCCACCGCTTTCGGAAAAACGAAAAATGGTTTCTGGCAAAGCGGTGCTGGTGTTCGATGCCGATTCGTCCGGCAGGATGCGCAAGCATGTGTCCATCGGCGGCGCATCGATGATTTTTCCGGGATTAAAGATGCCGTTTGGATCAAACGTACGTTTGATCCGCTGCAGGTATGAAAAGCACTCGTCGCCGACCATGGTGCGGATGAATTCGCCCCGCAGCCGACCGTCACCATGCTCACCGCTCAAGCTGCCCCGGTATTTTTTCACGAGCGCGGCAACGTCGGTGGCGACATCACGAAACATCTTTAGGCCCGCTGGCGAGCGGAGATCAAAGAGCGGGCGGAGGTGGAGTTCCCCGGCGCCGGCGTGTGCGTAGTGGATGCACTCAATGCCATAGGTTTCGGCCAGCAGGTGATCGAACTCCGCAATGTAGGCCGGCAGATCCGCAACGGCAACGGCTGTGTCTTCGACTATTTCTCTTGGGCGAGCGGCCCCGGGAATATTGTTGACGATTCCCTGGCCGGCACGGCGGAGATTCCACACCTTGTCGCCCTCGGCGCCAAAGAGCACCGGACAGGCGTAGCCTAATTGAGCGCTGTGCCATTGTGATTGAACGGCGTCGAGCAGTTGCGTGAGTTGGCTGCGGTCGGCGTGCCGAAGTTCCACAACGAGCACCGCTCCCGGATCACCGACCAGAAATGAACGATTCTGAGCCTGTGCGCTGCTCTGCAGCGTGCAGTCGAGAATCTTCTTGTCGATGAGTTCGCAGGCGGTCGGCTTGTGTTGCATCGCCACAAGCGTGGCACGCAGCGCTTCATCGACCGTGCCGCAATGCAGGCACAGGAGTGCTCCCGGTGGCGGCAGCGGCATCACGTTCAATTCAAATTCCACACCAAAAAAAAGCGTGCCTTCCGAGCCGGCAAGCAGCTTGCACATATTGAACGGCTGCGGGCTAGCAGGCTCAAAGCAGGATGCCTCCAGCAGCGCATCGAGCGCATAGCCGGTATTGCGACGCGTGACCTCCGGCCGCGGGAAGGCATCGCGGATCTTCTGCCGGATTGCTGCGTCGCCGAGCAGGTCGCGAACGGTTCTGTAAATCCTCGCTTCCGCCGTGTTGCAGCTATCGCATTTAGCAACAAACTCCGCCGCCGAGAGCGGACCAAATGTCACCTCCGAACCGTCTGCTAAAAATCCTCGTACGCTCCTGAGGTGGTCGCGGGTCGAGCCGTAGGCAATCGAATTGGCGCCGCAGGAATTGTTGCCCACCATGCCGCCGATCATGGCCCACGCTGCGGTCGATGTTTCCGGTGCAAAAAAACATTTGTGGGGAATGAGAAACCGGTTGAGCGCATCGCGCACAACGCCCGGCTGCACACGCACTGTGCGGCAGGCGTCATCGTACGAGCCGATCTGATTGAGGTGCCGCCCGGCATCGACAACGATGCCATTACCCACGACCTGACCCGCTAAGGATGTGCCTGCTGCCCGTGGTATGAGCCCCACCCGCTCGGCAGCGGCAAAATGGATAAGCTCCCGAATATCGTCCTCCGACTCAGGCAGCGCAACCGCCAACGGCTTCTCCTGATATTCCGAAGCGTCTGTCGCATAGATGGCTCGCGATAACTCATCGATGAGCAACTCTCCGGCCAGCCGTTTTTTGAGCGCTGCAAGCCGGGCCAGCAAACCGCTGTCAGTGCTCGCAAGCTGCGTTACCGATGGGGCACTGTCGGGTCGGTTTTTTGTCATAGCGGACCAAGCGGATACGATCCTGTCGGCGTTCTCGGTTCGCGGCATGCCCAGACGTCTGTCCGACGAAAGGGCATTCTAGCTGCGCATGGAAAAAGATATCCATGTCCTGCCCGCACGAGGAGTGGAGCACTTCTGTTTTCTGCGGTACGACTCTGCGGAACGACTCTGCGTCTGCGGAAGTCTGCGGAAGTCTGCGGAAGGAGGGGTATCTCGACGCCCTCGGGGCTCATCGGATTTTGTCCTGTGCCCTCAAAGGCAGCTGCCGCCGCCGGGGAGTCGCTGGCGGAGGAAGTTCATTCGCTTTTGCAGAGGGAGCGCGAGCCGACGGCGGATGAGCTCCTCCATCTGCCGCTCGCTTTCGGCTTTCAACGCGGCAAGCTGACCGCTTTTTTGCCGGCGTGCCGAAGAGTGGGGTTTTCTGCGGACCATGTTATCTCCGCCGACGGGGCTGCGACTGGGCCTTGCGAGTTTGCTCGAGGACGGCAGCACGGCAAAATCGCGGACACGTCCGGCCGCCTTCTTACTGGCAATGATATCGTCGAGAGAGGCCACGAGCAGCGTTTGCCCATCGATTACCCGCTCAACAGCCCGCGACCGCAGTCCCTCAAACGACCTGACGCCGTGGATCACCGGCATGAAATCAGCTTGCAGCCCCGTGGCATCATCGACGACGCGGTAGAGCTTCGAAACCGGATAATAGGGTCTAAGGATCATCGCATCGAGCGACTTGGCCATGGCCTTGAGCTTGCGGAGACCTGCCGGCGTGTCCCGAAACATGAAATCGAAGTCGAGCGTGGTGACTGGAGCGCCGTGGATGGCCGCGGCTGCATTGCCGATCAGCACGGCTTCCAGGTCGTGCTCTTTGAGCGCGCCAAGAATTCGGCCAAGGAGTGGGGTGGCGTTCATGACCGCAAGGATACCCGACGGGGTGCGCCACGTGCGAAGGCAGCCGATGCTAAACCGGACTGGTCTCGATGGTGAGCTTTCCGTTCGAGGCTTTGCCTCCGGTTCTGACAGGCTTCCTGACGCTCACGGGCAGTCCGTAGCGGGTTGGCATTCGCTCGGTGAGCTCTTGAATGAGTGCCGCCAGATCACTCTTTTTGAAAGAGTAAGAATTAGGTCGGTCAGCGCGAGCAGCCCAGGGCCCGAGGCATCAGCCGGTTGTCGCTGGTCCGACGCTTGCGAAAGTTCCACTGACCGGGCTACCCTGTACCCTCCTAAGTTTGAGGTGCTGGCAATGACGGCTATCCGCTGGGCAACGATCGGGCTACTTGGAATCGCTTTCTGGCCATTGAAAATCACCCCGGCGGTTGAGTTCAAAAAAATCCGACTGACCGATACTTTCTACGCTGAGGCCGCCGGGTTGGGCGATATTGATCGCGATGGCCACGGCGATGCGATTTACGGTCCCCACTGGTACGCCGGCCCTGATTTCGCAAGGCAGCACCAGATCTATCCGCCGGAAAAATTTCTGCCGCAGAATTACTCCCAAAACTTCGCCACCTTTGTGCACGATATAAACGGCGACCAATGGCTCGACGTGATCGTAAACGTCTGGCCGGGCAAGGAGGTTTTCTGGTTTCAGAATCCGGGTGAGGCCGGTGGAGCATGGCAACGGCATCTGGCCTATCCCACTGTCGACAATGAATCGCCGCACCTTGTCGACATCACTGGCGATGGCAAGAAGGAACTCATTTTTCACACCGGCGGCGTGCTCGGCTTTGCCGGGCCAACCGATCCGACTGGTGTGGAACGCTGGCTGTTTCATCCTTGCAGCGACAACGGCAACTGGCGGCAATACCAGCACGGTCTCGGTGTTGGTGATCTCAACGGCGATGGCCGACCCGATCTGCTCATGGCCGAGGGCTGGTGGGAGCAACCAGCAGCCCTCGCCGCCACGCCGTGGCAGAAGCATCCCTTCACCTTCGCTCAGGAGGGGGCGCAGATGCACGTCTACGACGTCGACGGTGACGGCGATGGCGACGTGATCACAAGTTTGGCGGCTCACGGCTACGGGCTGTCGTGGTTTGAGCAGATAAAAAAAGATGGGGCGATTGATTTTATTGAGCACGCGATCCTGCCGGCTGTGGCCGAAAAGCAACTCAACGGCGTGCAATTTTCGCAGCCACACGCGTTAGAGGTTGTCGACGTGAATGGCGACGGTCTAAAGGATATCGTCACCGGCAAACGCTACTGGGCTCACGGACCAACCGGTGACGTCGATGCGACTGGGCCTGCTGTTCTCTACTGGTTTGAACTTGCGCGCGGCCCGGCTGCGGTCGGCACAACCGCCGTGCACTACTCACCGCACCTGATCGACAGCGATTCAGGCATCGGCACGCAGTTTGTCACGGGCGATCTCAATGGCGACGGCCAGCTCGATATCGTGACTGGTAACAAGAAGGGTGGGTTTGTTTTCTTGGGTGTGCCGCAGGCTCTTTAGTAACCCGGCTCGGTCGCAGTTTTTTTATGGTTGGGTCTGCTTTCTTCTCTGTCCTACGCCCTTAGATTCCTACTTCTTGCGACTCATCTCCCGGATTCGTACAACAGTCGCTTTGCGTTTCTAGCACCGTACTCCCTGGGGTGTTTTCATGGCCGCAGTCACCAACTCCCGCGCCTCAGCCCGTCTTCCTGAAGCCCAGAACCTCACCAACGTTCTGGACAAAGCCCTCGACGCTGGCAAAGGCATGCTGCGTCTCTCGCCGACGTGGGTGCCGCGCAGTTTCCTGCACCCCGGCAAACGGCTGCGCCTGCACCCGGCCGATTATTATTCCTACGGTCTCGATCGCGGCGGCATCGACGAGCGTTGGTTTGCGAGCACGACCGAGGCGGCCAATGAGAATCGCACGCCCGATGAGGGCCTGAGTTGGTGCGTATTTGAGGGTCAGCGATTTCTCCTGCGCGACGCCGTAAGCCAAGCCGGCGAGCGACTCGTCGGATCCAGCATCTGGGATCGCTATAAAAAATGGCCCGTGTACTCAAAGTTTTTTGACAACATGGGGCCGATTCCCCACCACATGCATCAGTCCTTTGAGGATGCCAAGCTGGTTGGTCAGGAAGGCAAGCCGGAGAGCTATTACTTCCCGCCCCAGTACAACAACTGCGACAATAATTTCCCCTACACGTTTATGGGCCTCACTCCCGGTACGACGCGCGCCGACGTGCGAAAGTGTTTGGAAAACTGGAACAGTGGCGATAACGGCATACAGGATCTGTCGAGTGCCTACCGGTTGAAGCGTGGCACCGGCTGGCTCATTCCACCGGGTGTGCTGCATGCTCCAGGGTCGCTACTGACCTATGAACCGCAGTGGGGCAGCGACGTGTTTGCTATGTTTCAATCACTCGTCGAGGGCCGCGCTGTGCCGTGGAGCCTGCTGGTCAAGGACATGCCCCAGCAGAATCATCAGGACATCGACTTCATCATCGGCCAACTGGATTGGGCCAAAAATGTCGACACGCATTTCAAGGAGAGCAACTATCTCGAGCCAATTCTCGACGAGAAGCGTTCGGACAAGGGAGCTTTTGACCGTTGGATCGTGTACGGACAAATCGACGGCCGACAGCTTTTCAGCGCCAAGGAACTGACCCTCGAACCGGGCGCAAGGATCGCCATCAAAGATCCCGGGGCCAGCGGCTGGATCACTGTGCAGGGCGAGGGTCGTGTGGGCAGTCACGCTGTTGCCACCCCAACCCTGATCCGCTTTGGGGAAATGACCAGCGACGAACTCTTCATCTCGGCCGAGGCGGCT